>CAZTCS010000015.1:0-36635 GCA_964611995.1 uncultured Sediminibacterium sp.
AGGTGCTATCTGTTTGTAATAAATTGAATTCAGGTAATTTCTTTGTTTTCATGAAAGGAGGCAGATCATTACCTGTGTTCTGTGCAAATAGCAAAACACCAGAAAAAATAGCCACGATGAGTAATGAAATCTGTTTCATGTTATTACCTGTTATAGGTTCTTCTTATTAAGTCCGTTTAATTCCATCATCCGCATCTCTTTAGCATCTTGTAGGAATTCTGATGCAAAAATAAATTTATTCAAGAGTTCGTCTTTACTGAAGATGATGTCTTTATTAGTGCCTTCCCATTGCTTTCTTCCCTGGTGTAAGTAAACAATATGATCCCCGATTTCCATCACACTATTCATGTCATGTGTTACAACTATGGTAGTGATGTTGAATTCAACGGTTATTTCCTGAATCAATTTATCAATTACCAGCGATGTTTGGGGGTCGAGTCCGGAATTCGGTTCATCACAAAAAAGATATTTAGGATTGAGTACAATTGCTCTTGCAATACCCACCCTTTTTTTCATCCCACCACTTATTTCAGAAGGGTAACGTTTATTAGCGTCTTTAAGGTTTACACGATCCAGTACTTCGTTTACCCTTTTCTTTTTTTCAGCCTGTGACCAGTTGGTAAACATATCCAGCGGAAATAACACATTCTGTTCAACAGTCATGGAGTCGAACAATGCAGTACCCTGAAACAACATGCCGATCTGCTGACGTAATAATTTACGATCATCATTGTTCATTTGCAGCATGTCTTTCTGATCGTAATGTATTTCACCTACTTCAGGGCGAAATAGTCCGACCATGCATTTGGTTAAAACGGTTTTGCCACTTCCACTTGTTCCAATAATGAGGTTACATTTACCAGCTTCCATAACGGCACTGATGTCGTCAAGAATGGTGCGGTCGCCGAAAACCTTTTTAATATTTTTTATTTCAATCATGAGTCTGCAAACTACTCTTTTGTTTTAGAATGCTTCCACCTGGTTTCTTAATAAATCCTCAAAAACATCTCTTTTTCTGATTAAGAGGGCTTTATCATCCTTAATAAGTACTTCTGCCGGACGGTACCGTGAGTTAAAATTGCTGGCCATTTCAAAACCATAAGCGCCTGCATTATCAAAAACCAGGATATCTCCTTCTCTAGTTTCGTTCAATGGCCTATCCCAGGCAAATGTGTCTGTTTCGCAGATATTACCTACAACTGCATAGTTTTTTATTTCGCCTTGCTCATTGCTGATATTGCGAATGCGGTGATATGCTTCATAAAACATGGGTCTGATCAGGTGATTGAAGCCGGTATCAATACCAACAAAACTGGTGGAAGGCGTATGTTTGATTACATTCACTTTGGTCAGCAGAAACCCTGCTTCACTCACCAGGAATTTTCCTGGCTCAAACCATACCTGAAAACTACGATTATAGATTGATTCGATTTTTTGTTCAAATGCAAGGATGGCATTTGCCAGTAATTGAATATCGGTACCTTCTTCTCCATCACGGTAAGGCACTTTAAATCCACCACCCAGATCTAAAAACTTTAATGCAGGGAAATGCGGCACAAGGTCAAAAAACACATCTGTTACCTTCATAAAAACGTCCACATCTTTAATCTCACTTCCTGTATGTACGTGCAAACCAGCAATACAAATCTGGTGTTCCTGCATCAGGGCAATGATTTCATTCAACTGCTCAATAGGTATTCCAAACTTACTGTTTTCGTGACCGGTTGAAATTTTAAGGTTTCCACCTGCCATAATATTTGGACGTAAACGAATACCTACCGGATAACTCGCCCCATATTTTTTTCCAAATTTTTTCAGGTTAGAAAGACTATCAATATTGATATTAATACCCAGTGCAACTGCTTCTTCTATTTCTTCGAAAGCGATACCATTACTGGTGTATAATATATTCTGTGGATTGAATCCAGCGTATACCGCAAGTTTAGCTTCATTGATTGAACTGCAATCAACATTGCAGCCAATCTGCCGGATATGTTTTAGGATATTGATATTGGTAAGTGCCTTGCATGCGTAAAAAAAGCGGACTTTATCAGATCCCTTGAAAGCATTCTGTAGCTGTAAGTACTGATGTGATATGCGGTCTGCATGGTATACATATAACGGTGTACCAAATTCCGCCGCGATGTTTCTTAATTGCTCGTTCGATGGTTTTAATGACATGCCACGAAGATACTTGTCTTCGCGTGAATCCTAAAAAACGTAAGTAAGCTTATTGGGGATTTTCGTCGGAATCTGGTTCCTCGCCTTGTTGCTCTTCGTCGGTTGATGAGTCGGTTTCTTCAGCAGCATCAGTCTCATCCGACAGCAATTCAGTGGCTTCGGCATTTTCTTCACCCTGAATAATGAGTTCCCCATCTTCATTTACTGTAAGCAGGGATGTATCGCCGTCGATAGGTTGTTCGGTTTCCTGTGTTTCTTCTGCTACTGGTTGGTCGGTAAAGTCTTCCGGGCGGATAACCGTTCCTTCCACAATCTGTTCTGCCAATACCTCTTTAATTTTTGGAAGATCTTCCGCCGAATTGATACCGAAGTAATCCATAAAATTTTTGGAAGTAGCGTAAACCAGTGGCTTTCCGGGCATTTGTTCGTTACGACCACTGATTAATATAAGTTCTTTTTCCAGTAATTTCTGGATACTATAATCACTATTCACACCACGGATCGATTCAATCTCTCCTTTGGTAATGGGTTGTTTGTAAGCAATAATTGCAAGGGTTTCAAGCGCAGCATTACTCAATCGCTTCAGGAATTTATCTCCATTCAGTTGGGCAATGGTTTTGTGGAAGTCTTTCTTAGTAAGGAACTGCCATCCACCACCACTCTCACGAACCTCAAATGGATAAAATTCAGAATCATATTTTTCGCAGATGCCCTGGATCGACGCTTCAACCTGATCTAGGGTTACCCTTTCTTCCAGGAAGCCAAATGTATTGTTGATGAGTTCAACGATATCTAAAGAAGTAAGCGGTTTTTCACTCGCAAATATCAATACTTCTATGTGTGGTATAATTTGGCTTATTTCCATGATTAATTTGAAAATTTGAGAATTTGAAAATTTGGAAATGAAATATTGGTGGATTTAGATTATTAAGTTCAATCAAACATAACAATCATTTTCAAATTACCACATTTTCAAATTAAAATCTGCTATCCCTGTAAAGCTGCTGCACCACTCACGATTTCAGTAAGTTCGGTCGTAATAGCCGCCTGGCGTGCACGGTTGTAGCTGATTTTAAGTGTTTTCAGCAATTCGTTTGCATTTTCGCTGGCTTTATCCATGGCAGTCATACGTGCACCATGTTCGCTGGCATTACAATCTAAAACTGCTTTATATAATTGGGTATTGAGGATTTTAGGCATTAGTTCTGCAATCAGGTCTTCCTTAGCTGGTTCGAAAATGAAGTCTGATTTCTTAACAGATCCCGTATTGGCAACTTTAGGAATCGGCAGGAATTGCTCAAGGGTAAATTGCTGTGTAGCAGCATTTTTAAATTCACTGTAAATTATTTCTACCGCATCAAATTCTTTGTTTTCGAAAGCCTTCATAGCCGCTTGTGCTGCTGTTTGAACGTTTTCGAAATTCAGGTTCAGGAAAATGTCTTTAAAAGTAGCGTCTGCTTTGTAGCCAGCTTTTAATAAGCTTTCATATCCTTTTTTACCAATGTTCCAGATGGTAACATTGCCTTTTTTCTGCTGGGCAGCGTATTTTTCAGCGATCGTTTGCTTGGCCAGTTTAATAAGGTTGGCATTATAACCACCGCATAATCCACGGTCACTGGTAATGACAATCAATAGTACTTTCTCAACAGCTCTCTCTTCAGCCAGTTTAATGGTCATGTCACCTTCAGCATTGCTGACAATATTGCTCAGCATTTCCTGCAGTTTTTGTGCATATGGTCTCATTTGCGTAATTGCATCCTGAGCGCGACGCAATTTAGCCGCACTTACCATTTTCATTGCTTTGGTAATCTGCTGGGTACTCTGAACACTCTTAATCCGGTTACGTACTTCTTTTAACTGACCTGCCATGGGGTAAAAAGTTTCAATTTTTCAAGAAACAGGGTACTGGAACATTCCGGTATGCCCTTTTCAATTTGGCTGCAAAAGTAGCAGAAACACCCTGAAATTCCATCAAAACTTTGCTTTTTTAATCACATATACTTACCTGCCTTAGAACCGGTAGTTAAGGGCAAGACCATTCGATCCAAGCCCAAGTTCCAGGTTGCCGCCTTGCTTTTCCAGCCATTTGGTGTTTTTGTGGTGTTGTCCATACTGGATAAGGTCGAAAATCAATAAAAACCCTCCCTGTAATAATAAGCTATTCCCATAGCCAACATTCCGGTCGTTATTTAGGCGGGTGCCCCTTTCTTTTAAATAAAGTCCTGTAGAAATATAGGCCAGGTCGAGCCCTGCATTAAATAGTAGTATTTTTTCTAATTTATACTGCGCTTTAAGGTTGGATTCCCGGTTAAACTGTTGTTTCAGTTGTTTTCTTATTCCAAGCAATCCGACGCCTGCAATGGCAAGGTTTACCGTATTCCAGTAGGCGTTCATTTGGTGCAAATAATGCTCACTTCCATGGGTATTACTGGCAGAAATGGTACCCTGAATAATATTGGCACCAGCCCAGGCACCCAGTACATACATATTATTTCGCACCAGTTTAATTCTTTCACTTGCTATTGAATCTGGCTGGTTTACCTGAGCCTGTGCCATAAAGGCGCAAAATATGGTTATAATCAGCAAACCGCTTTTTGTAATATTCATGCTATTCCGTTAACTAATTGATAAATAAACCCTAGTTTTTTGCCAGCGCACGCACTCTACCCAAATTCTTTACCTTTGGCGGCCTCAGTTGAAAAAGTGCCAAATTGGCTCAAATTTTTTTTGCGCACCGTTTTTGACTGTTAAAATTTTCTAATACACCAGATTTAGATATATATGTTGAAATTTATCTCAAAATTATTCGGTAGCAGTAAAAGTGAAAAAGATGTGCAGCAGATTATGCCCATCATCCAAAAAATTGGCCAGTTCTATGACCAGTACCAGCAACTGACCCACGATGAACTCCGAAACAAGACCCAGGAATTCAGACAGCGTATCAAAGCCCATCTTACTGAAATTGATGCAGAGATAGAAGCCAAAAAACAGGCTGCTGAAAACCTTCCTGAAAATGAAATACATAATCGTGATATCATTTACCAGGAAGTAGATAAACTGAAAAAAGATAGGGATAAAAAAATCGAAGAAATTCTGGCTGAAATTCAACCAGAAGCTTTTGCTGTTGTGAAGGAAGCTTCCAGACGATTCAAAGAAAATGAGGAGTTGGTTAGTACCGCAACAGATTTAGACCGCGATCTAAGTGTTAAAAAAGACTATATCCGTATTGAAGGCGATAAATGTATTTTCAAAAATACCTGGACAGCAGCAGGTGCGCCTGTTACCTGGAATATGGTACATTATGATGTACAGTTAATTGGTGGTAGCGTATTGCACCAGGGTAAAATTGCTGAAATGGCTACCGGTGAAGGTAAAACACTCGTATCTACCTTACCTGCTTACCTTAATGCGCTCTCCGGAGAAGGGGTTCACATTGTTACCGTGAACGATTACCTCGCAAGAAGGGATAGTGAATGGAACGGTACATTGTTTGAGTGGCTGGGACTACGTGTAGACTGTATCGATAAACATGAGCCAAGTACAGAAGCCAGACGCAATGCATACCTCGCTGATATTACCTATGGTACCAATAATGAATTTGGTTTCGATTACCTGAGAGATAATATGGTGCATTCACCTGCAGAAATGGTACAACGCAAACACCATTTTGCCATGGTGGATGAGGTGGATTCCGTATTGATTGATGATGCACGTACACCGTTGATTATATCAGGCCCAATCGGACATAACACCGGAGAGCAACAGTTTTTTGAACTGAAACCTCGTATTGAAAAATTGGTAGAAGCTCAGAAAAAAGCAGTTAACCAATTCTTGAACGAAGCCAAGAAAAAAATAGCCGAAGGCAATGACGATCCAAAAGATGGAGGTCTTGCATTGTTCCGCGCTCATCGTGGTTTGCCTAAGAATAGTGCACTCATAAAATTCCTGAGTGAGCCTGGTATGAGGGTGAAATTGCAAAAGGCAGAGAACCATTATCTCGCAGACCAACAGCGCGAAATGCCTAAAGCAGATGAAGAATTGTATTTCTACATTGATGAAAAAAATAATTCGGTTGAGCTTACAGATAAAGGTATTCAGCTCATTACCAAATCTGGTGAGGATACCAACTTCTTTATCCTTCCAGATATCAGTATTTCATTAGCCTCTATCGATAAAAACGATGCGATTTCTGCTGAAGAGAAACTACATAGCAAAGAACATGTAATCAATGATTATGCAGTAAAAGCTGATCGTATTCATACAGTGCAACAATTACTAAAAGCCTATACTTTATTTGATAAAGATGTAGAGTATGTGGTAATGGATGGTTCAGTTAAAATTGTTGATGAACAAACCGGTCGTATCCTCGATGGACGTCGTTATTCCGATGGCTTACACCAGGCAATTGAAGCAAAAGAAAATGTAAAAATCGAAGCGGCCACCCAAACCTATGCAACGGTAACCCTGCAGAACTATTTCAGGATGTACCACAAGCTTGCTGGTATGACAGGTACTGCTGAAACAGAAGCGGCAGAGTTCTGGGATATTTATAAACTGGATGTAGTTGCAATACCTACTAATGTTACTGCCATCAGAAAAGATGAGCAGGATCTGGTATATAAAACCAAACGTGAAAAATTTGGTGCCGTTATTGATGAAGTTGCCAAGTTGCGTGAAGCAGGCAGACCCGTACTGGTTGGTACCACATCAGTAGAAGTAAGTGAATTGTTGAGCAGAATGCTTCGCCAAAAACAAATTCCACATAATGTACTTAACGCAAAACAGCACGCAAGAGAGGCACAGATTGTTGCAGAAGCAGGCTTGTCCGGTGCTGTTACAATTGCTACCAACATGGCTGGTCGTGGTACGGATATCAAACTTGGCCCAGGTGTGAAAGATGCAGGTGGTTTAGCAATACTTGGTACAGAACGACATGAATCGAGAAGGGTTGACAGACAGTTGAGAGGTCGTGCCGGACGCCAGGGTGACCCCGGTTCTTCTCAGTTCTTTGTATCATTGGAAGACGATCTGATGCGTATGTTTGGTAGCGAACGTATTGCCAAAATCATGGACTTTGCCGGTTATAAAGAAGGAGAAGTGATTCAACATAGTATGATCACCAAGTCTATTGAAAGGGCACAGAAAAAAGTGGAAGAAAATAACTTTGGCATTCGTAAGCGACTGCTTGAGTATGATGATGTAATGAATAAGCAGCGTACGGTAATCTATACAAAACGTAACCACGCCTTATTCGGAGAACGTCTGGCACTTGATCTTGATAACGCTTTCTATGGCGTTGCAGAAGAACTGGTAAATTCCTTTAAAGAGCAAAATGATCATGATGGCTTCAGACTTGCTGCAATTGTAAATTTTGGTATTGATACTGATATCACAGCTGATGAATTTGCGAAAGGCAGCGATCAGCAAATAGCAGAAAAACTTTACTTGCAGGCTGTTACAAATTACGACAGGAAAAAGCAGGAGATGGCTGTTCAGGCAATTCCGGTATTTAAAAATATTCGTCTGCAACAAGGTAACCATATTGAGAATGTGATTGTTCCTTTTACAGATGGAAGAAAAGGAATGCAGGTGTTGGCAAATATGGAAAAAACCTTGCAGAGCAATGGATCTGAATTAGTGAATGCACTTGAAAAAACAGTTACACTTGCTTTGATTGATGATGCCTGGAAAGAACATTTACGTGCAATGGATGACCTGAAGCAAAGTGTGCAAACCGCAACCTACGAACAGAAAGATCCATTGGTGATCTACAAAATGGAGGCATACAATATCTTCAAAAAAATGGATGGAGAAGTGAACACGAATATTGTTCAATTCCTTTGTCACGCAGGTATTCCCTTAAACGATGGAGATGAAGTTCGTGAAGGACGCCAGCAGAAGACAGATCTGAGCAAGCTTAGCACCAGCAAAGAAGATATAGATGCTCCTCCAACAGAGAATGATTATTATGATCCTACACCGGTTAAACAACAACCAATAAGCGTAGGTCCTAAAATCGGCAGAAACGATCCTTGTCCATGCGGAAGCGGGAAAAAATATAAAGCCTGTCATGGTAAAGATTTATAGGATGGGTTTATGGTCCATAGACGATAGTCCATAGACCATGGTCCATGGTTAGAGCAAAAGCCTTCCGAATTGGGAGGCTTTTGTTTTATATTTTTGTGCATCAATTATAATTTGAAAATATGTCTATACTTAACCAATATATCGATCATACCATATTGAAACCTACAACACTGGTTTCAGATATTGAGAAGCTTTGCAATGAAGCAAAACAGTTTGGTTTTGCAGCTGTTTGTGTGCCGCCCAATTTTGTGAAGAAAGCCAAACTTTACTTAGAGGGGAGTAAGGTGAAAGTGGCAACAGTTATTGGTTTCCCTTTTGGTTATTCGGCTGTAGAGTCGAAGATCGCCGAGATAGTACTTGCTATTGTAGACGGTGCAGATGAATTAGATGTGGTAATCAATATATCTGCTATAAAAAATGCTGATTGGGTTTATCTGGCAAATGAAATCAACCATATCATGCCGGTTGTGAAATCAAAAGGTAAAGTGATCAAGATTATCATTGAATCTGGCGTACTGACAGACGATGAAATTATTAAATGTTGCGAGTTGTATGGTGTAGCAGGAATAGATTACCTGAAAACATCAACTGGTTATGCGGAAAAAGGAGCAACCATCGAAGCAGTGAAGTTGTTCAGACTTCACTTGCCTGAACAGGTACAGATTAAAGCTTCAGGTGGCATTCGCGACCATGTATTTGCCCAACAACTGGTGGATGCTGGTGCAACCAGGCTTGGGTGTAGTGCCAGTGTTGCCATAGTACAGGGGGCTGAAGGAAAGAGCGGCTATTAGAATAACCTGTTAAAGCAATTCAACAAATACCGGTCATCTGATTCGGAGCTGTATCTTTGTATAATATTGTTTATCTTACTGAAAACAAGCATTATGTCTGCGCTGATTCGTTCTATTTCCATTTGCTTATTGTTATTCTCCGCTATGGAATTATGGGCCGCTGATACAATTGTGGTAAGAAAAGATAACAGGCTCGACTTACTTACTGCAAAACAGGCTCAACTTAATAAGCGTACAGCAATGCTCACGAGCGATGGTCAATACAAAGGGTATCGCCTGCAGGTAATAAGTACAAATAGCCGCGACCAGGCATTCCGTATTAAAACAGAATTACTGAGTCGTTTCCCCGATCATAAAACCTATACATCTTATCAGTCACCACTCTTCAAAGTTCGGATCGGTAATTTTGTGAGAAGAGAAGATGCCGAGCAATTCAGGAAACTATTGAATCGCTTTTATCCAAAAGGAGTGTATGTAGTAGAAGATGTGATTGAATATAACCTCGCCGAGGATGAACTTGCACAATAAAGTAACATGTTATTACAAAAGATAAAAGATTTAGCATCAAAATATGCAGCAGATACTGTAGCCATTCGCTCACACCTGCATGCGCATCCTGAATTAAGTTACCAGGAATTCGAAACCTGTCGTTTTGTGCAATCAAAATTGCAGGAGATGAATATTCCTTTTGAAACAATGGCGAATACCGGAGTAGTTGGTATTATTCAGGGAAAGAACCCCGACAGTCGTGTTATTGCTTTACGCGCGGATATGGATGCATTGCCCATTATGGAAGAAAATGATGTGACGTATAAATCACAAAATCCAGGAGTAATGCATGCTTGCGGACATGATGTACACACTTCAATATTATTGGGAGCTTCAAGGATTTTGCAGGAATTAAAAGACGAATGGGAAGGAACTGTAAAATTATTATTTCAACCAGGGGAAGAGAAAAACCCTGGAGGAGCTAGTTATATGATACGGGATGGTGCTTTAAAAAATCCGGCACCGCAAGGCATCGTTGGGTTACATGTTCATCCCGGATTAGAAACAGGTAAACTTAGTTTCAGAAAAGGGAGGGTGATGGCCAGTGCGGATGAAATTTATATCACCATCAAAGGAAAAGGTGGGCATGCCGCATCGCCCAATCTTACAGCTGATACCGTTTTAATTGCATCGCATCTGGTAGTAAGCTTACAACAGGTTATCTCAAGAAATAAAAATCCATTGTCGCCATCTGTATTGTCGATATGTTCCATTCAAGGTGGACATACAACCAATGTAATACCCAGTGAGGTGAAACTGATGGGTACATTCAGGGCGATGGATGAAGCATGGCGCTTTAAAGCGCATGAATTAATTAGGAAAAATGCTGTAGGACTGGTGGAATCTATGGGAGGTGAAATAGACTTACATATTGATATTGGATATCCTACTGTTGATAATGATCCTCATTTTACAGGAAATGCCTGGAAGCAGGCTGATCTCTACATGGGAAAGGAAAATGTACTCGAAACAGAAATGCGGATGGGTGCGGAAGATTTCGGATATTATACACAGGTAATTCCCGGATGTTTTTTTAGACTTGGTGTAAGAAATGAAGCAAAAGGAATTGTACATAATGTGCACACCCCACTTTTCAACATTGACGAAAATGCCATCGAAATCGGAATGGGTAATATGGCCTGGCTGGGAGCAACAGTATTGGTTTAATTTGCAGAGAATACGGGTTGTTTCAGTGAATTATTACGCGATTTCCGGTCATCTGTTCTCACATCTACATGGTTCAATAGTTTAGTACCAAATACCAACTATTGGAACCAATACATATACAACACAAAATTTATACCCTTCGCGAACAGAAAGTAATGCTTGATTTTGACATTGCTTTATTATACAATGTTGAAACAAAGAGACTAAAAGAGGCAGTAAGACGCAACCTGAGTCGATTTCCACCTGATTTTATGTTTGAAATCAACCCTGAAGAATATGCTTCTCTAAGGTCGCAATTTGCGACCTTAGAGAAAAAAGGTAAGGGGAAACACAGTAAATACAGCCCTTTTGCTTTTACAGAACAAGGAATAGCGATGCTAAGCGGGTTACTAAGCTCACCAAGGGCTATCGAAATGAATATTGCCATTATGCGGGCATTTATCGCTGTCAGGAAACTAATGATGCAATACAGTGAGCTGACGAATGAAGTAGAAATGATCAAAAGATCGGTTGCCAATCATGATGAACAGCTAAACCTTATTTATGAAGCCATTGAAAACATACTGGATGAGCAGGCTGAATCTAAAGCCCTTCAAAACCGTAATCGGATTGGTTTCATGAAATAAAAGCACCTATTTTATTTAAATTGTATTTTGCAGCCCTAAATATGGGTTGCCGGGTCAGCGGACCGAACCCCGAAGTGAGTGACACAACCTAAGTTGAGTTATATTGTGTTGCCGGTTAACGAAAAAAAAAGCTATGGCTAAAATTACAGATCTGAGGAAGGAGCAAGCCCTCGAATACCATTCAAGTGGCAGACCAGGAAAGATAGAAGTAGTTCCAACCAAAGAAGCCAAAACACAACGAGATCTATCATTGGCTTATAGCCCGGGTGTGGCGGAACCATGTAAAGAAATACATAATAATCCTGAAGACGTTTACAAATACACAGCAAAAGGAAACCTGGTTGCCGTAATCAGCAATGGAACAGCAGTATTAGGTTTGGGCGATATTGGTCCCGAAGCAAGTAAGCCGGTAATGGAAGGAAAGGGTGTATTGTTTAAAATATTCGCTGATATTGATGTGTTCGATATTGAGATCAACGAAAAAGATCCCGAGAAATTTGTACAGATTGTTAAAGCACTGGAACCAACTTTCGGAGGAATTAACCTGGAAGATATTAAGGCGCCTGAATGTTTTTACATTGAGCAGCAGCTGAAAAAGCAAATGAATATTCCGGTGATGCACGATGATCAACACGGAACGGCAATTATCAGTGGGGCTGCTTTATTAAATGCGCTTGAGTTACAAAAAAAGAAAATTGAAAAAGTTCGGTTTGTAGTAAATGGTGCAGGCGCAGCCGCCATGGCTTGTACACAACTTTATGTTGCATTAGGCGCACGGTATGAAAATTTCACCCTTTTTGATAAGGACGGAGTATTGCATGAAGGAAGAACAGACCTCGATGAAATTCGCAGAAAATTTGCGGTAAAAAAATCCGATCTCACCCTGGACAAGTCCATGAAAGATGCGGATGTTTTTCTGGGACTTAGTGTAGGTAATGTTGTAACTCAGGATATGGTTAAATCAATGGCTAAAAATCCCATTGTATTTGCAATGGCCAATCCTGATCCTGAAATTAGTTATGAAGATGCTATTGCCGTAAGAAAGGATATCATTATGGCAACAGGCAGAACTGATTACCCTAATCAGGTAAATAATGTACTAGGCTTTCCATATATATTCAGAGGAGCATTAGATGTTCGTGCCACACAGATCAATGAAGCCATGAAACTGGCAGCAGTAAAGGCATTGGCCGAACTTGCAAAATCGGCAGTGCCTGATATCGTGAATATGGCCTATAACCAGACCAATATGTCGTTCGGTCCGGAATACATTATTCCTAAACCTCTTGACCCAAGACTATTATCAACCGTGGCCCCTGCTGTTGCTAAAGCCGCTGTTGAAACTGGTGTTGCCCAGAAAAAAATAGCCAATTGGGATGCATATGTTCTTGAATTAAACAGAAGACTTGGTCTCGATAATCAATTACTACGTGTAATTGGTAACAAAGCACGTAGGGATCCAAAACGATTGGTATTTGCAGAAGCAGATAACCAAAAAATTCTTAAGGCTGCCAGCATTATATACGATGAAGGTGTTGCCTATCCAATTCTACTGGGAGATCCGGTTAAGATTAACAGGATTGCTGAGGAATATAATATTGATATAACTGATCTGCCAATCATAGATCCGCGTAGTGACGAAATGGAATCGAAGCGCGAATTTTATGGAGAACTTTTCTTTAAGAAAAGACAAAGAAGAGGATTCAACCATTATGAGAGCCTGAAGATCATGAAAGACAGAAACCATTTTGGTTGTATGATGGTTGAAACAGGTGATGCAGATGCAATGTTATCTGGACTTACCAAAAACTATGCAGAAGCAATTAGACCAGCATTGCAGATTATTGGTACGGAAGAAGGAGTGAAGAAGATTGCTGGTATGTATTTATTGCTCACCAAAAAAGGTCCGTTATTTTTAGCAGATACAACGGTGAATTTTAATCCTACCGCAGAACAACTCGCTGATATTGCGATGATGGTAGCTAAAGAAGTACGTAATTTCAATCTAACACCTCGCATGGCGATGTTGAGCTACAGTAATTTTGGTAGCAGTGATTCACCAGAAGCTAAATTGGTTTCAGAAGCGACACGTATTCTCAAACAAAGAAATCCATCATTGATTGTTGATGGTGAAATGCAGGGTAGTATGGCCTTTAATAAGGAAATTCTGCGTGATAATTATCCTTTTAGTGAGTTGGTAGATGAAGATGTAAACGTATTAATTTTCCCTAACCTAACTGCAGGAAACGTAGCATATAACCTCTTGAAAGAAGTAGGTGGCGCAGATGCTATTGGTCCAATATTACTTGGACTCAAAAAACCTGTACACGTACTACAACTGGGAAGTACGGTAAGAAGTATTGTGAATATGGCATTGGTAGCGGTGGTAGATGCGCAACTAAAATGCCGAATGGATACCAATGATGTTGTACAGCGCAGCAGTTGGTGGAAACGATTGAAAAAGCGGAAAAAATAGGGCTTTGGAGTAAAAAAGTTATTCAACAATTGGTAAATAAGGAGATTTTGAAAAGAGTAGCAACACAATTGCCATATGCCATGAACAGTAGCCATATGCAATAGGTTGTAATGTCGTTATAACAGTAATTTGAAAAAATAAAGCAATGTCATTTTTTACCCATTTAGGATCATATCTGCTCATGTTGAAAGGGATGTTTACCAAACCTGAAAACTGGCGTATGTACTGGAAAGAGTTTATGCACCAGTGCGTAGAAATCGGGTTGGGTGCATTGCCCATCGTGGTCATTATCTCCTTGTTTCTAGGTGCGGTTACCACTGTTCAAACAGCTTATCAGTTGGTGAGTCCACTGGTGCCTCAAGCTACTATCGCACAAATTGTAAGAGATAGTATGATTCTTGAACTTTCACCTACGGTGGTAAGTATTGTGCTGGCTGGTGTGGTAGGTAGTAAGATTGCCAGCGAACTGGGGAATATGCGCATCAGCGAACAAATCGATGCGCTGGAAATCATGGGTATCAATACAAAGAGTTACCTGGTAATGCCTAAAATTCTTGGATCATTATTGGTGATACCTTGTCTGATCACCATTTCTGCAGTTTTGGGTATATGGGGTGGAAGAACGGCAGGTAATATGGCGGGTATTCTTGCCCCAGATATTTTCGATATTGGATTGAGACAAAACCTGAACCTGTATAATATCAATTTCGCACTGTATAAGTCATATACGTTCGCCTTTATTGTGAGTAGTATATCTGCTTACTATGGATATAATGTGAAAGGTGGGGCACTGGAAATAGGCAGGGCAAGTACAAGTGCTGTGGTAGTAAGTTGTATCCTTATCCTTTGTGCAGATTACCTACTAGCAGCCTTGCTATTGTAATTCAGTTAAATTCAATTGTTTTTTATAATGATTCGCTTTGTGAATCTTACATTTATGGTGTAAGTGCAAAGCCATGAATCCAAATTTCGAATCTTTTCGGAAACAAATTTCGAATCCATTAAAGTTCAGGCTGTTTTTATTACAGCGATTGCCAGCAGCATTTTTTTGCGGGCTTAAAATCACTGATTTAAACAAGGATGCAGCAGTGATTAGCGTTCGCTATAGCTGGTTTTCTCAAAACCCTTTTCGTTCCATGTATTTTGCTGTTCAGGCAATGGCTGCAGAAATGAGCACCGGCATTTTAGGGTTTGCACAAATTTATAAGCGAAAACCACCAGTGAGTATGCTGGTTTTAAAAGTTGAAGGTGATTTTTTGAAGAAAGCAACTGGTTTGATAAAATTCCAATGTTCAGATGGGCCAAGTATATTATCAGCCATTGAACAAACCATTGCAAATGGTGAACCTCAAACCGTTCGGTGTAAATCAGAGGGTATCAACGAACAAAATGAATTAGTGGCCACTTTTTATATAACCTGGACTTTTAAATCCAGGCAATAACTGACGAAAGCAACGATTATGAAAATAGCATTTCATGGTGCCGCAAGAACCGTTACAGGTTCAAAGCACTTACTGACATTACAGAACGGGAAAAAAATTTTACTCGACTGCGGCCTCTTTCAGGGCATGGGCAGAGACACAGAAGTTTTGAATAGTTCATTTGGTTTTGATGCCAGATCAATAGATATCCTGGTTTTATCTCACGCACATATCGATCATTCAGGACTAATACCAAAATTGGTGAAAGAAGGTTTTGAGGGGAAAATCTTTGCAACCCCTGCCACCAGAGAACTAGGGGCCATTTTACTGGAAGATTCAGCAGTGATTCAGCGGGATGATACAAAATTCATCAATAAAAGAAGGGCCAAGCAGGGACTACCTCCTTACGAACCACTTTACGATCTTGATGATGCAGCAAAAGCCCTTGATTTGTTTGTTGATGTTAATTACAATGAATGGACAAACATTACCGAGGGTGTTCAGTTGATGTTTACAGATGCAGGCCATATTATTGGCAGTGCTGCAGTGCATTTAAAGATTACAGAGGAAGGTAAAACAATTCAATTGAGCTTTAGTGGTGACGTAGGCCGTTATAATGATGCCATTCTTCGTTCACCGGCAGAATTTTCGCAGGCAGATTATATCATTCTCGAAAGTACCTACGGAAATAAATTACACGATGAAGTACATGGAACCCCGGACACACTTTTGAAATGGATTGAAGGAACATGCATTGAGAAAAAGGGAAAGCTAATTATCCCTGCGTTTAGTGTAGGCCGTACGCAGGAATTATTGTATGCGCTTAATCAATTAGACCTTGAAAACAGGTTGCCTCGTGTTCCTGTGTATGTAGATAGTCCTTTAAGCAGGGAAGCAACAGAAATGCTGAAAGCCTACCCGCAATATTTTAATAAACGCATTCGCAAAGTGATGGAGAAAGATGATGATCCATTTGACTTTCCCGGATTGAAATTTATTAAGACCGTCGATGAAAGTAAATTCCTGAATGAATTGCCGCAACCCTGTGTAATAATTTCTGCAAGTGGAATGGCAGATGCAGGCAGGGTAAAACACCATATTATGAATAATATCGGTGATAAGAAGAATACCATTCTACTGGTTGGTTACTGTGAGCCAGGATCATTAGGCGGAAGACTTTCTCGTGGAGCAGAGCAAGTAAAGATCTTTGGAGAAATGTATGAGGTTAAAGCAGAAGTAGGTCAGATGAGGAGTATGAGTGCACATGGTGATTATGATGACCTTTGTCAGTTCCTTGCTTGTCAGAATCCTAAACTGGTAAAAACACTTTTCCTGGTGCACGGAGAATATGATGTACAACAGGATTTTGCGAGCAGACTGATTCGCAAAGGATTTAACGAAGTAGTAATCCCTGAAATGCATTACCAAACAAAACTGGAAGGATGAATATTTTGATTAAGGATGCCGGAAAATATTTTCAGGAGCATTTTGGTGAGCCTACATTTATCGTTAGATCCCCCGGAAGGATAAACCTTATCGGAGAACACACAGATTATAATGATGGTTTTGTATTACCAGCAGCCGTTGATAATGCCGCTTTTATTTCCATAGGAGAACGTACAGATAACGAGATTCATTTATTTTCTGTGGATTATAAGGAACATTATACGGGAAGTACAGAAACTATTAAACCTAGCCCTCAGCAATGGCCAAATTATATGCTGGGGGTAGTAGATGTACTTCAGAAATCTGGCTATAAATGCAAAGGATTTAATGCCGTATTAAGAGGTGATGTGCCAATTGGAGCCGGTATGTCGTCTTCAGCAGCTGTTGAATGTGCGACCATTTTTGCGCTCAATGAATTATTTGGGTTCAAACTGCCTCGTATGGCAATGGTTAAACTGGCACAGAGGGCAGAAAATGAATTTGTTGGGGTACGCTGTGGTATGATGGATCAATTCGCAAGCATGTTTGGCAAGCAAGGTCATGCGATTGAACTGGATTGCAGATCGCATGAGTTTGCCTATTATCCGCTTAAGTCTGATGAATACGATTTATTACTGGTCAATACTCGAGTAAAACATTCATTGGCAGAATCGAATGAGTATAACACAAGAAGACAAAATTGTGAAGCTGGTGTGGCACAGGTTCAACAGTTTTTCCCTGAAGTCCGGAGTCTTAGGGATGTTACACCCGAAATGCTGTTACAAACAATAAATACACTGGAAGATTCTGTGTACAAACAGTGTTTGTATGTAGTTGAAGAAATCATAAGGGTTCAGGAAGCTTGTGAAGATCTTCGTCAGGAAAATCTTGAGGCTTTTGGAAAAAAAATGTTTGCTACCCATAAAGGGCTTAGTAATTTATACAAAGTGAGTTGTGCGGAACTTGATTTCCTGGTTCAGTTTGCTGGTGGTTATAAAGATGTAATTGGATCCAGAATGATGGGTGGTGGATTTGGTGGCTGCACATTAAACCTCATCAAAAAATCAGGAATGGCAGGTTTTGTAGATAGTGTATCTGAAGCCTATTTAGAGCAATTTAAGGTACTGCCTGATATATTTCCAGTTCGTACGGCTGATGGAACAAGTATGATTGTATAAGCGCTTTAAGCATTCCAATTAACAAATGCTTTGTAGAAATTTGCCCAAAAGCTTGCAAGGGTGAAAAACATGTTGTAATTTTTTCTATCATAATTATTCACAAAGAAATGAGTCAAGACCAAAATTTGTAAAAGGATATATTAGCAGCTGATAAGTACAATACTGTTGAACGTTTTTGGTGATGGCTCAAATCAATAAAAACTTTCACACATGAAAAACTACCATATTGTATCGCGCATCGCGATCTATCTATTGGCTGTTGTGATGATTTGTTTTGGGTTTTATCACTTTCAGCATGCAAGAGAACTGGTTGTTTATATTCCTTCCTCTTTACCTGGAGGCATTATTTGGGTTTACCTTGTAGGTGGGGCTTTTATTCTGGTAGCAATTTCTTTTATAACAAACAGAATGGTAAAAACATCTGCCTACCTGCTTGCTATTATGCTGTTTGTTTTTATCCTTACACTACATCTCCCCAATTACCTTAATGCTGGTGATAAGGAAATGAAAGCTATGGCTTTAGTAAACCTTTTAAAAGATACGGCCATTGCCGGTTTTGCACTGCATATTGCTGCAGGTGCTCACCACCAGAAATTGCATTTAGAAGAAAGTGACTAAGTCAGTCAATGGAATATTTTATGGGAACCCATTTTGCAGGTGCATTAGGTACTATTGATGCACATCTGATGCAGGCAGGATCATATTCCATCTGCTTAAGGATTTTTACGTCTACAACTAATCCCCGCAGTGAGGGTGCAAATGTTTTGAATTTTGAAAGATCGGCACAGCTTAATTCTGTGGAAAACACATGGTCATAGGTAATGTCATCAAGTTCATATCCATCCACACCAAATCGATAATAGTCTTCATCCAGGATTTGTACCACTGCAGTGCCGCAAACTTCATCCAGAATTTTTATCTTAAACTTCTTTTTGAGTAAAGCCTCTTCGGTTTTTTCACAGCCGGAAAAAACAAGCGTCAAAGTAGTTATTGCGGCTAATAATATGCTTTTCATTTCTCCCCTTTTTTTGTTGACCCATAAGGAAGAAAATGCGTTGCATTTTTGCTTGTTTTTTTTAAGATCACTCCGATGCCTTGTCTGCTTCGTCTAATCTCTCTTTCGTTCGCCGACCTTTGATGGTTCCCCTTAAACAATATTCACAATTGCAAGGCTTTTTGTTATGACTATCGGGCATGTACCGCCATCCCAGGGTTTGAGGGAGGTGTTTAATCTTGGTTATTTCAGAACTATCAATTTTTCGGGGAACAATTAATTCATACCCGAGAGGGTCTTCCATCGACATTATTTCCTTTATAGCGGTTCCAAGGGTAATAAACCTGTGTGGTTTACCATATTTTCCGGCATAAACTTTTTCGGAACTGTTGAGACGAAAATATATGCCTACAAAAGTTTTAGCCCCGGTTTGTTTTAGTTCACGTAACCATTGGTGGGTAACAAAAAAATTGGGTAAAACAGGCATACAATAAACTCCTGCCCCATAGCGAGTGGTTTTGATTCCGTTTTTTTTAATTTTCTCGGAATTTCTTTCATCTGCCAGGTGAACAAGAATAGGCATGGTAATTTATTGCTGCTGAATAAGTACTATTTTAGGAATGGGTTATTTCTTCAAAAGATCCTGTTTCCTTGTTTTTCCAAACATTACCAGCAGTAAAGACCCTTCCGTTCATAGCTACGTAAACACCTGGAGGAAGAGATTGAACAAATGCAATGGCACAACCGAGATTAAATAATCCGTCAGAGCTACCGAATTTAATAGGAATCATAGCACCGGTAAGTACAACTGTTTTATTTTTCACCTTCTCTGCAAGAAATTCTGCAGTATGAGTCATGGTGTCAGTTCCATGCGTTATAATGATTTTATCTTCCTTGCAGTCGTTGCAATAGCCTGCGATGGTTGTGCGATGAACATCATTCATTTCCAGGCTGTCAATCATCATTAAAGTCTGGATACTTGCCGGAGCCATACATCTTCCCTTTTGCAAAAGCTCATCGAGATGGGTGTCTTTAAAAAAGAGTTCCCCATTTAACATATTATACTCTTTGTCGAAAGTACCTCCTGTGGCAAATATGCGAATCATCGTTCAAGTGGGTTGATTCGTACAAAAGTACATGAAATAGGAGATGGATTTGCGGATCTTTCCTGATTGCGTAAAGTGTTTTTCCCAATACGGCATAGTCAAGGAATAGTTAAGCGCTTGTTTTGCACTTCAAAATAGGTAAGATTATGAAGAAAGGAATAAGCACGGCAGTTATGATACTGTTTAGCTTTTATGCAATGGCCCAACAGGCATCGATAAGGGGTAAAATCCAGACCAAAGATGGCAGTCCTGCTGCCGATGTAAATATTATCCTACAATCAAATAAAGCAACTACAGCAGCCCAGGATGGCTCTTTTGTTTTGAGGAATATCACACCAGGAAAATATCAATTAAAAATTTCATTTACAGGACTGCAAACGATAGAGAAGGAAGTGTCTTTGACAGCCAATCAGGTATTGGAACTAAATTTTACCATATTAGAAACAGCCCGAGAACTTGACGAAGTAATTGTTGAAGCAAGGAGAAGGGCCAATGAGAAAGCGCTTACCATTGGTAAAGCCCCAATTTCAGCGCAGGATCTACCACAGGCTGTAAGTGTAATTGAACGTAGACTGATTGAGGACCAGCAGGCACAAAGACTAAGTGACGTATTAAAGAATGCAAATGGTGTATATCTGGCAACTACAAGAGGTTCTACACAGGAGAACTTTAGTGCAAGGGGTTATGGACTAGGTTCTGGAAACTTATTTAAAGATGGTGTTCGGATTAATTCAGGAGCAATGCCTGAAACAGGTTCACTGGAAAGAGTAGAAGTGTTGAAAGGAAGTGCAGCTATTTTATTTGGTAATGTTTCCGCAGGTGGGGTAGTTAATATGGTGACCAAGCAGCCTAAGTTTCAACAAGGTGGTGAGATTATGGTGCGGGCAGGTAGTTATGGATTATTCAAACCTTCGTTCGACATCTATGGCCCCGTTTCATCAAAAATTGCTTTTCGTGTAAATGGCAGTTATGAAACAGCAGACAGTTATAGAAATTTTGTTCATTCAACCAGGTATTATGTAAACCCTAGTATATTATTTAAACTAGGCAAAAAAACCGACCTGCTTATACAAACTGATTACCTGCAACATAAATTCACTCCAGATTTTGGTATTGGGTCCATCGCTAATACACAAATTCCTGATGTAGACCGTGGTGCTTTTTTTGGTGCCCCTTGGCAATATGCCAAAACGCAACAGGCAAGTGCAACAGCTACACTAAGACATAGCCTGAATGAAAACTGGAAACTGAATAGTACGATATCTTACCAGGATTATAGCCGCGATTACTATTCTATTGAAAGGATTCAGGCGCAGGCAAATGGCGACTTTTATCGCCCATTGAATCGTACCAAAAACGAGGAAGATTATTTAAGTGCCCAGGTAAACTTAACCGGAACTTTCCAGACTGCATCTTTGAAACATGTTTTGCTAGCAGGCATGGATGTTGATCATTACAATACAACGGCTTACTCATTTAATCAGCCTACAGTTTACGATACTATCAATATCCTTGATCCGAATAAATATGTTGCCAGAACAGATATTCCTGTAGCAAATGCGATTCGTGTGGTTAAAACGCCGACTATTCGTTTTGGCGCTTACTTGCAAGACCTTATTAGTGTGAGTAGAAATTTGAAAGTATTGGTGGGACTTCGTTGGTCTATCCAGGAAGGCAGGCCGGCATCAACCACAAATCTGTTGAACAATGTTACAACGATGGGTGCTGTGAAAACGGATAAGGCATTTTCACCAAGAGTTGGGGTTGTGTATCAACCAACTGAACGTACCAGCTTGTTTGCATCTTATGCTAATTCGTTCGTTGTGAATAGCGGAACCGATGTTTATGGAAATACCTTACAACCATCATTGATTGATCAGTTTGAAATCGGTATCAAGAATGATCTGGTAAAGCACCGTCTCACTGCCAATTTTACTGTGTACCGCATAATCAATCATAACCTGGCACAAACAGCGCAGTTTTTGGCGGATGGTGTTACTCCCAATGCGAATACAGCAATTAAGGAGTTAACGGGTCAAACAGCGAGTGATGGTTTTGAGATAGACCTGATCAGTCATCCAGCAAAAGGTTTGGATATCACAACAGGGTATAGCTATAATTTTATTAGATATACAAGTACCCCAGATGTGAAAGGAAATTTTGTGGAAGGGGAACGTTTACAGAATTCAGTGGGAAGTACCGCTAATGCTTCGGCTTTCTATAGTTTCAAAGGTTGGAAATTTGGTGCAGGTGTTTTTTATACAGGTAAACGATATGCAGGATTTAATAATACCAAACAACAAGCCCAAAATTATAATCGTTTGTTTGAGGTAGATGGATTTGTTACAGTTGACCTGAGTGCAGGATATAGCTGGAAGAAAATCAGTGTACTGGCTAAACTTTCTAACCTCACTAATACTTTCAACTACTATACACACGAGAATTATAGTATCAATCCGATTGCCCCACGCCAATTAATGGCAACAGTGAGGTATAGGTGGTAGTAAGCCGAACACCTATCAAGCGAATAAGCAAGCGGCGGGAGTTGACTTTTGTGAAGAGCTCTTTCACTGTCTGGAGGATTACGTTGTCCTGGTTGTTTAGGGTATAGCCTTCTGTACGACGTAGGTGTCGAAATGACTGTAACGAATTTTCATGGCAATGTAGCCCTGACCCCAAATTTACGAGTCTCATAACAACATGACGCCACAATCGCCTGTACCGCTTACCAACACTGGCTTTCCGATCAGTTTGGGATTGTTCAGGCGTTCGACAGGCACGAAGAATGTGTCGAGGTGGATGATATTGCAGTTTTCAGAAGGCATGGCCAGTAAAATACTAAAGAAATTAGTATTTATTTATCCTTATCTTTATTAAGTGAATAAACTGTTGGACCTCATAGCGAAATACAAAGCATTAAATCTTCATGAAGTAATCGATCATGATAGGTTTAATCAGTATGCTATTGTCCATCATTCATCAGGTATTGAAGGCTCTACTCTGACGGAGAATGAGACACGTCTTTTACTGGAGGAAGGTGTTACCCCCAAAGGAAAACCTTTAGAGCATAGCCTGATGGTTAAGGATCATTATCAGGCACTACAATTTGTGCTTGAAGCTGCAAAGCAGAAACGAATGCCGGATGTGACTTTCATACAAGCCATTAATGCTAAAGTTATGCATCATACCGGTAGTGTTTATCAAACTGTTTTTGGTGAAATTGATGCTACTAAAGGTCCTTTCAGGAAAGGAAATGTTAGTGCGGGAGGTAGTTATTTTATCTCTTTTGATAAGGTGCCTGATTATACTCAAAGGCTCGCTGATAATCTTTGCGAACAGTTGCAAAAAGCGGATACGGTGCCAGCACAACTCAGGTTATCTTTCGTCTCACATTTTGATCTGGTAAGCATTCATCCTTTTTATGATGGCAACGGAAGAACCAGCCGCCTACTAATGAACTTTATACAGGCGTATTTCGGATTGCCTCTGAGTATCGTCTATCAAGAAGACAAAAAGGAATATTTTGATGCGCTTGTGTCATCACGTCAAGAAGAGAATACCAAACCATTCGAGGAATTTATGCAAAGTCAATATCAAAAATTCCTTTCACTGGAAATCAAGCAATATCAAAAAGATATGAGTAGAGAATTGTTGCCTAAGAAAAAACATAGGCCGGGGAAGGGAATGTCAATGTTTTTTGGGTGATCCTGCTTACAAGTATGCAATTGTAAAATGTTTTTTTTTGAAATCTACTTTTACTTTTATTCCATTATTTTTCCTTGTCCTTATCTGTAAAGGCAACGATACTATTGATCTCAAAAAAACCATTTCAGTTTATAAATTCTATGGGGGTATAAAAATTAATTTAAATAACCTATCTTGCTTGCTCCCCCCGCTGTAAATTAATAATACAACCTTCGATGATTTGCAAATGAACCTTCATACTATATAGTTATTCATTATATTTTATTCATTAGGTAATGGGTTTGGTTAAAATTTTATTCAGGAGTGAAAATTTAAAATTGCTGAGATTCAGCATAAACGGTGCTGAACCGGAACGAGGGCACTTTGCTTTTATTGATAAGTATAATTTGTCGTATGAATTTCAGAGTGAGGAAAATGAGATCCGGATTGGTGTTGAATGCAGATCTAACGGTGAGATTGATGTATACATTGAGGTGCGATCTGCCGGATCAAAAAAAAGCAGGCATTTACTCTTCTCAAAAGGAATTGGCGAGATAAGATTAATTCAGTTTGATGTCAGCGGTAATAAACAGGAGGATAAGATAAACTTCAAAGGCAGGGATTTTTCAAGATCAGGTAAAGAGCGCGATTTGGCCCACGAGGAAGTAATAGATGGCGCTCTGGCGTATGTTAACACCTCCGGCGGAGATGAGGAAAAGGAGGGGGACGAAGAGCAAGAATCTGGTGAGGAGATGGATATTACAAGTGACGAAAGCAAAAAGAATATTGAAATTGATGTTTTCTATGTTACTGACAGAAAGCGAAAGGGTAGTTTGAAAAAAGTGAACTACTGCGGCAAAAGAGGTCCTATTAGCTATGGGATCTGTAAGGTAAATATTCCATTTGCAAAAGCTCCTGGTGCGTTGCCGCGACCAAATTTCCTGGCATTCGAATTCAAGTTTAATCCAAATAAACATGTTGGCATTATTAAGATAGATTGCATGGAAAAAGTTGATTTTTTTCAAAGAATCAATGATCAATGTGCAGATTCCCCAAATAAGGATGCTTTTGTTTTTGTTCATGGATATAACGTGAAGTTTAATCAGGCTATCATGCGGGCTGGTCAGATAGCTTATGATATAGGGTTTACAGGAATTCCAATGGTTTACAGTTGGCCGTCAAAAGGAAGGATAGCGAACTATATAAGCGACGGAAATAATGTTATTAATTCAGTACCCTATTTATTACAAGCGATAGAGGATCTATATTCGATTGGTGGTATTGAGAGGATCTACCTAATCGCTCACAGTATGGGCAACAGAGCGATTACAGAGGCAATTGTAAAAATGCAAAACATTGCTTTTTTTGAAAACCGGAAGCTGGATCAGATTATACTGGCTGCACCAGATATAGATGCAGAGATATTTGTGAATCAAATTGCTCCGCATTTGCCCAATCGCAGCAGCGGGCGTGTAACACTATATGCATCTTCCAAGGACAAAGCCTTGTTATTGGCAAAGAAAATGAATGACAACTATCCACGCGCAGGGGATGCCGGCAATGGAATCGTATGTACAAAAGGGATCGATACAATTGATGCGAGTGAAGTAGATACTGATTGGATGGGCCATGGATATTTTGCAGAAACAATGGAGCTTCTACATGACATTCATTCGCTGATCGTTTCCGGAGTAGCACCGGAAAACAGAAATCTGGAATATGTAAACGAAGCGAACAAACAATTTTGGAGATTGAAATAGAAATATCCATGCGATTATATAAAGACGTTACCGCTGAACTAGCGGAAGAAAATATAACAGCTGTAGGAGGAGAAATGTTTGATTTTTCGAGTCATTCACTGCGGAATGACTATCAATCCTTTTTTGAATTTTGCCAGAAGTATTTGGACAGAAAAGATCAGGGATTTGATTTCAAGAATGCAAGGATATTTTACAGTGATAATCGAGATGAAAATGCAGCTGCATATTTGGAAAAGGATTATTATATCGTTGAAATATTTAAGGGAACCATTGAAGAGCTCGATGATTTCTTCAGAGGCAAAAACGAACTATTTGGAAAGGCAGCTATCAGGGGTTACCGGGATATGATTAAAAGTACCGGTCAGGAACCAGGGGATTTTCTATTTCAATACGTATCCTTATTTTTCATTTATCACGAAACAGGACATTTGCTACAAAGAACCCTTGGTGGATCCAATAACATAGAATTTGCAATGGAAAATTGTATTGGTGCTGAAGTCAAGGAGCAGCATATCAGAGAACTGGATGCTGATTGGTTTGCTTCACAACAGTTGGCATTTCATGCTATAGATTTTGCAAAGCGTCATTCCGTAACTACAACCGGATTTTTCTCTATGGTTTCTGATGTTGCCTCCTTAAGTATAGCAGGTATATTTTGCAATTTTATTAAGTGGGCGGGCGACTTTAAGAAAATATATTACGAAGAAAATTGCCATCCGCACCCACTGGTTCGGATGCTTTATATCGTAAGGTTTTTGCTTGATGCTATCAAAGAAAATGTAAATATGCGACCAGACGAAATGCGGGTATTAACAAATGCACTGATAGTGAGCGAAGTGCTAATGAATGAACCTGGCAATAATGTGGTTAAGATATATAGCGCTCCATTGTTAGATCAAATAGCTAACATCGAAACCTATATTAAAAAAATAATGGTGGATTCTGAATCTTATCCATATCTATCCCGAAAAGTAGTGGCGCCTGATCAGCGCTGAGTATATTTGGCGTAACTATTTGATGGTTACAAGGCCATGTTTGATCGCAAACAGAACCATACCAACTCTGTTCTTTACGTTGAATCTGGTAAACAGAGCCGCTCGGTAACCGTCTATCGTTTTTGGACTAAGACACATTTCATCAGAGATCTCACTGTAATTTTTTTCTGAACAGGCTAGTTGCAAAAATCTTCTTTCATTCTGATTTAGTTCGATTTTTAAAGGGTCTTCTTCCCCCGCATCTTCATGGTCAGACGAAGCGACTTTCTCGTCCTGTAACGAGCCGATCAATTTACCTGTCAGGAAATCAGTGTAATAAAAACCTTTAGCGGCGATTGCTTTTAGTGCCTGGTGAATATCTTCGACTTCGATATCTTTTGAAAGGAAACCTTTCACACCGAGTTTCACCATCCTCATTACTGCATCTTCGGTTTCCACCATTGAAATCACCAAGACTGCGATCTGGGGATAATGTTTTCTCAACCAGTCCACAGTTTCAAAACCATCCATTCCTGCCATATCTATATCAAGCAACACTATATCAGGCAGCGCTTTCCTGTCCAGCTTCGAGATCATATCCTTCCCGTTCTCTGCTTCAAAGAGAACCAGGTACTTGTTCCTGTCTGCAAGATTGATTAAAGTGATCAGCCCTTTCCTGAAAAGGTTGTGATCATCGACGATAGCCAATTTAATCTGTGGTTTACGAAGCTGCATTTGATCTTATTTATGGAATTGGAATAATTACTGTTACATGGGTACCTTGCTGGTTTGCACTTTGAATTATTAATTTAGCATTGATCATTTCAGCGCGTCCAGAAATATTCAGCAGGCCCGTACTCGATTTTTCAACACTTCTTTCGCGCGCCTCTTCCATATCAAAACCTTTGCCGTTGTCGGAGATCTCCAGTTTCAGACAACTGTTCTCGGTGCTTAATAGCACAGTGATTTTTGTCGCTTCTGAATGCATTACAATGTTATTTAGGATCTCCTGCGAAAGTCTGTAAAGAATGATCTCTTTTTCAGGGGGCAAACGAAGATTTTCACCTTCGTACCTGTAATCTACTGAGTATTTTCCTGTATTCTGAAGGCGTTGCAATTCGACTTCCAATGCACATGCAAAACCAGTTCGCATGATATGATCTGTATTCATTGTCACACTCAGCACTTTCAGATCGGACATCAGTTGCTTGGCCAGCCGCTTGGTTTCATGTATGTGTTTTTTTATGCCTGCTTCATTGCTAGCTAGCGCTGCGGTAAGATTGATATTAATAAGCGAAACCAGGTGGCTGAAATTTGCGTGTAGTTCCTTTGCAATATGCGAAAGCGTTTGTTCCTGTATTTCCAGTTTTGATTTAAGAATAATTTGATTGAATGATTCTCTTAAGCCCAGAACTTCCTGCTGGTATTCGAATCTTTTTCGCTGGTGACGAAAAAAATAATAAACAAGCAAGGCACCAAAGAAAAACAACAGCAATGTTGAAATCAGGATGGTGAGATAGGTTTCTTGTGAAAGTGATGTCTGCATAGAAAAGCAATTAGGTAAAAGGAATACATCAGCACGTTTAGGGATAAAAGGATATTGAACAAGGCAATTGCCAGGGGGAGGTTTGTGCGACTAAGATAGTTGATTGAAATAAAATATGGAATACTTACTGTGAAAAATATAAACGCACCCAGCGAGAGCCAGAACAAAGGTGTATTGCTTACACGCTCAGGTTGCTTTCGGTTCAGTTCGCCTAGGAAGTATCCACTCGAATAAATGACCACCAACAGGTTACCTGCAATGATGTTGTAGGTGTTGAGCTGGTTGAATCCCTGTAAAAAGAGCAAGTTAGCAATCGTCAGCACCAGGTAAGCTCCGAAAACATACTTAAATGACCTCTTGAATGGTGGCTGGTCCAGGATGCGATTAAAGAACCAGCAATAGAACAGGTATTCAGGAATAAAATATAGGTTATAGATCCATGCATTTGATCTGGAAAAACTCCACCATGTGGTTTTGTGTAAACCCAGTTTCCAGCTGATCGCAAGTCCCTCACTTAACAGCGTTATCCATAAAAATATTGCAAACGATCTATAGGGTGCCGGCCATTTCAGCCTGAAGGTTTTCAGGCTGAAAATGGCACTTAAGCACAATGGAACCATATAACTATAAAGTACCCATCTTGGCATCCCCTAAATTACCATTATTGAGGGAAATCCATTCCTTCTTCATCACAAATCGGCGGACAAGGCGAACCACAATTGAAATCTCTTGTTTTTCCGTCCGTCATTTCCAGTGAGCGGGCAGAAAAATTATTACTGTCCTCAATGGTGATGTCTTTGTGGCTGCTTCCCTGCTGCTTGGTAAGAACCATCAGCAGACAAAGTTGTCCCGGGTAATCTTCTGTTGAACTATGTTCGCCAAAATAAATCCGCATACCATCGCCGCCTGCATTATCTATTTCCGTGAGAAGCTGGGCGATATGGTCGCGTGAGTACCATATCGCGCGTGTTTCCGGTTTTCCCATCGCATTGCTTAACAGTGCGTGCTTGGAATTCATGAATCTTGTAATCCTGTCATTGGTTGTTGATTTGCCCACGAAAAAGAAGGGCAGGGGGCTCGCCCCGTTTTCCTGTAACATGTTTTTAGTGTTTTAAGTGAAGAAAAAAGGCAAACTACTACTGCTACATAGGCAAAGTCAAGAGAAGAAGATAGTTAACAGGTACCTAATGACAGGTTTCAATCTAAACGTATTCTAAATACAGGGTTTTTCCTGTACAGGTTCAGGTTTTTTCTGGTTGGTACTTGCAAAAAGATTCAGGTTTTCACTCCGCAAGCATCAAAATAATTTTGAACAATCAAATAAAACTAACAGATTATGTCTCTCTACACGAATGCTTATTTACGCGGACTGGCCCGAAATAAAACGATGAATGAATCACGAATGTTCTCGCAACGTTACTCGGAGAACCAGACTTTTGACATTTTTCTATGCCACAGCTTTCTGGACAGGGCAGTAGTAGAAGGAATGTTCATTGACCTGACCAGGTCAGGCTTCAAGGTGTATGTTGATTGGATAGTTGATCCACAGCTTGACCGCAATAATGTCACCAAGCAAACAGCCGAACTGGTAAGAAAAAGATTGCGCTCTTCCAAATCATTGCTGTTGGCAATCTCAGCCAACGCTGCTCTTTCCAAATGGGTCCCCTGGGAACTAGGTTATGTCGATGGGCATACCAGCAATTGCGGCCTTGTGCCAGTGGCAGACACACAAGTGTCGGCAACTAATTTCAGGCGCTCGGAATACCTGTTGCTTTACCCCGTGGTGGCAAAACCCGATGGCTATTCATTGCCGGGTGAAAAACTATACGCTATCGAAAGTTCCAATACTTATGTAGCGCTTACTGACTATATCAACGGTCAGCGACCGTCTTACAGGACAACCAGCTTTTAAAACTTTTAAAAAACATAAACATGTCATCACCAAGAGCATTTATCAGTTTTGATTTTGATCATAATAGTACCGACAAATTACTTTTTGCCGGACAGGCAAAAAATTCGCGCACACCTTTTGAGATCGCCGATTGGTCATCCAAAGCCCATCTTCCGCAAAGGGAATGGGAGCAGTTGATCAATAACAAGATAGCCAAGTGTCATCTATTGATTGTATTGGTAGGTAGAAAGACCAGTACAGCAACCGGCGTGGCAATTGAAATTGCAATGGCAAATGAAAAGAAAATTCCGGTGTTCGGGGTGTATGTTGATGGTGCAGGTAGCAGTACTACACTACCTGCAGGTCTTGCACGCAGCAGAACCATCACATGGGATTGGACTGCGATTGCCGAGAAGATTAATGCATGCATGAGAGAAGGAAAAAATAGTCATTAAAATGGGATTTTTTGATTGGCTATTTGGCACAAACGGAGGGGTAAAAGACACACGAAACCGGGTCTTTATCAGTTTTGCGATCGAAGACGAGACCTATCGTGACTATCTGGTCAGGCAGGCACGAACTGAAAGGTCACCTTTCGATTTTATCGATATGTCTGTAAAAGTACCCTGGGAGGAACATGAATGGAAACGAATGTGCCGAACAAAGCTGAAGCGATGTCACCGCATGATTGTTCTTCTCAGTTCCAACACAGCAGGGTCAAGAGGGGTTCAATGGGAGGTAAAATGTGCAAAAGAAGAAGGCGTGAAGATTGTGGCGATCTACATACGTAAAACAGACCGATGTCCAAAACCTGCTATGCTCAAAGGAGTGCGGGTGATGGATTGGACATGGGATAACCTTGAAAGATTTCTTCAATAATAAAATACAACAATGAAAAAAAGAGCATTAGTTATCGGGATTGATCAATATGGTAGCGGAGCCGATCTCAGTGGCTGTGTAAACGATGCCAGCGCCATTGGAACCGTACTTGAAACAAACGCCGATGGCGGCCCTAATTTCGGAGTGAGAACCTACTACAATGTTCGGACACGCGCGGAACTCAAACAACGGATAGAAGAATTATTTGCCGGTGATGTAGACACGACCCTGTTTTATTTTTCGGGCCACGGGTTGCTTAATATGTATGGAGGTTACCTGGTCACGCCAGATTTTAACAGGCAAGAGCCCGGGGTGTCAATGAACGATATTTTAAAAATGGCTAACAGATCGAAGTCCAAAAACAAGATCATTATCCTGGACTGCTGCCATTCGGGTGCTTTTGGTAGTCCGGACGCAGCTGATAACACTACAACAGAGATCATCGAAGGCGTTTCCATACTCACAGCGAGTCGTTCTTCAGAACCTGCGATGGAAGTCAAAGGTCATGGAGTCTTTACCAACCTTTTGTTATCTGCGCTTCAGGGAGGGGCGGCTGATCTAAATGGTAATATTACCACAGGTAGTGTGTACGCTTATATTGACCAGGCGCTCGGTGAATGGGATCAGCGTCCGATCTTTAAAACAAATGTTTCCGAATTTATCCCGCTGAGGAATATTCATCCTCCTGTTTCCCGCGAGGTATTGAGGAAACTGATCACTTTCTTTCCTGACCCACAGGATGAATTTCCTCTTGACCCTTCTTATGAATTCTCCAATTCTCCTTCAGTTGAACATGTGTTGGCCGAACCTTATGCTAACCCTGCACACGTTACAATTTTTAAAGAACTGCAAGAATTGCAGAAGGTAGGCCTTGTTGTGCCACAAGATGCGCCGTATATGTATTATGCGGCGATGGAATCCAAATCATGCAAGCTTACCGCACTGGGCGCACATTACTGGCGGCTTGTCAAAAACAAAAGGATATAGATCATGAGCGCCGAATTCAAATATGATGTGGCCATTTCTTTTGCAGAGGAGGACCGTGACGCGGCGAAAGCCCTAAGCCTGGCTATTGAACATTGCGGGTTAACGGTCTATTATTATCCAGACCAAAACACTGCAACCTTTGGTCGACCGCTAGATGACACTTTGCGAGCGATTTACAGGGATGAAGCACGGTACGCTGTTGTACTTTTTTCTCAAAGTTACCTGGATCCAGAAAAGCAGTACACAATGATCGAACTTGAAGCGATTCGTTACAGAATGCAACTTGAGCCGGACAAGGTTTATATGCTGCCTGTCAAATTGAATGAATCCGTTTCGCTTACGGCTTTTCCCGATCTAGAAGGAATCACGTTTTTGAAATGGGATCATGAGCCAGAACGGGTAGCTGCTGCCGTTAGGGAATTTCTGGGAAAAGAAGTTGTGGACGCTGAATCAAATCCCGGAATCGGTCAGGTCGTATTCGGAACGGTAGATGGGAAAGTACAAGTGATTGCCAACAGCCGCATCGATGCAATCGACCAGCGCATCATAAGCAATACCACTGTTGAAAATGTCATCATCTACCAGAATATTGTAAGTAATGAGGAATTCAGAAAACCGACAGATACTGACCTCATTTGCCCGCATTGTTATACGGTACTTGACGGCCGTAAAAAAGGAAAGATCATTTGCACTAATGCTGAATGCGGAAAAACGATCTGGAACATACAGAAAGACAGCCTTGCAACGGTTTATGTTAATGTGAGTCCTGAAGATAGTAATGCGTACAAGAAGATCATCGCACATATCCGCAATAAAATCATCGACCGCGATTATAAATCAGCCATGCAGTTTTGCCTGGAGGCCGAAGCACTTGCGCCTAATGAACTGGCCACCTGGGAAAATTTTGCACTGACGCAATTTCTGGTTGAATGTTACCAGTCAAGAAGTGAACGCAAATCTGTAGCAGCGATCATCAAAACAGTGCGAGCCCATGTTGAGAAATGTAAGAACTGCGGCATTACGGACGAGGCATATTTTGAACTTGTGGGTAATATCGCTGACCAGCTTTTTTATTTCGAACGTTCCCATATCAGGTCGCAACGCGCGCAGGCACGTGACCATGCAGGCTATGAAAAATGGACAAGGCAACACCTCCAATATATCCAGCAGCTACTACAATCCTATGAACACTGTTATAGCCTTTACAAAGACACTGTTTACCTCGAAGAATATATTCTCGAACTGGCGCGTCCCAATAAGTGGATCGAAAAAATTGCGGCTGATGACTCTCTTGTAAATACCAGGGCTTGCGGGACTTTCAATGCAAAGGAAAAATTCAAATTGCTGGTCTCACGTGTACGAGAAGTAAAGTCTCAGTATAAACCGCCAGAGATCGCCTATCAACGTGTTTTTCTGACGGTCATTGAGGAAGATGAGCTTAAGGACGGAAATAAAATAAATGAAACGGATAACAAACAAAATTTACCTGATCCAGGCAATGCGACAGGACAAACGGGGTTTCAGTATACGGTTATTGAATAAAATTATTTTGCTATGATAAAGATCGATGTTAAGATCAAGCATTCGGGAAAGCGCGTTGTGGGTACTATTGAAGAGAATACTTCCTTTAAATCATTTCTGCGGGGATTGCTGAAAGATGGTTTGATCCTATCCACCGAGCCCAGTTATATCCGAACCGTTTCAGGTTATATACCGGCGATCACAGATTGTTTTTATCAAATAACCGAAAAGGAGTTCGTGGTGGAAAATGGCCTCCCACCTGAACCACCTGCTTTTCGTCAACTGGGCATATTCCTGCTTGATGGAAGCGGCTCCATGCTGGAAGGATTTGTTGATGGAACAACTGTGGCGGCAGAAGCCGTAAACTCAGCGATGCAAAAGACAATTGAACATTTCCGGACGAGCAGTAACAAAAACTGTTTTTCTTTTTCCATCGTTGCCTTCGGTGACACGGCGCAAACCCTATTACCTGCAAAAGAACTTGTTGCTATTGAGGATCAATCTTACCTGCCTACTGCTGTGTTTAACGGTGGCAAAGGCAGCGACAGCACCAGGCTTGCATCAGGTCTCCAAAAAGCACTGGAGCTTGCAAAAGATTTTCAAAAGGCCCAAAAAGATTCGGTGATGCAACGGGTGATCATTGTTCTGTTAACTGACGGTATGGACCATGATCCTGATGAGACAATCCGGATTGCAGGAGAGTTACAAAATATGGGCGGTGTGGATATCTGTGCCTGTCATCTGCAGACAAATATTTCCGATGACCACTCCAAAATTCTTTTACAAAAAATCGCCCAGAAATATGAAACGGTCTTTTCTGCGAATAATATTAGACTCTTTTTCATCAAATCTGCTTCATACTACGCAAGAGGATAAAGAAGAACAGCAGAGGAAAGTACAACAGGGAGCAGGGAAGCAGCAGCAAGAATATCAAACGGGCTCTTCTTTGCAATCTGTGTTGTCCGAACCGGGATCAGGCTCACTGCATGCATCCATGGCAACTGCTACTATCACGCCAAAGGAACGAAATTGCGACAGCTCTGCCCTAATTAATAACCCATTGCTTAAAATGCATGGAATCATTTTGGCAGATGGCATCGGCGATGCACCGCGGACCGAAGAAGCATCCCGGTTTGTGACCGACTATATCCAACGTGAAATTCAGGGTCTTGTTTCAAAGGATCAGCTTGACTTGCAAAAACTTTTTGTGAACTGCCAGCGAAGCTTTGTTGAATTTTTCGGACAAACGATCCAAAACCCAGGCTTTGGCACTACGGTGATACTCACTCTTGTTGATAACAGCAGTGAAGTCCCTATCATTCGCATTGCCTATGCAGGTAACGGAAGTATTTTCTGCATCCGCAATAATTTTCACAGATTCCAATCTTCAAGAACAGAACCCTGGAACATGGTTAATATACTTTGCCCACATACCATCGAAGAGAAAGGACAGGAAGTGTTGTATAACCATATCGGTTTGCATGATTCGATAGGAAAATACGGGACAACAGAAATTGTCCTTACTCAAGACCGCGCTTATCCAACCATCCTTGTTGTTTGCACGGATGGTATCAGTTCATTGGATCATCTTGGTCATTCTCTTGACGGATTGGGTAATGTCTGGACAAGAACTGCTCCGGCTTATTCCAGTTTTATCAATGGTCTCCGCGCCTCCCTTAACCCTGAGTCAACGATGCCGTACCCTTTAGAAAAGTGGCTAAATGAATACCTGCAGGATCTGCAAACAGAACAATTACTCGAAGACGACGCCACTATCGGAATACTTATGATCCCTCAACTTAATTCACATGACAGCATACAGAACGATAAAAATCAGTGAGTGCTTGATCACCCCTACAGTCAACTTCCCGCCCATCCGCGAAATGGTGCTGGAGGGTGAACCCGTTGAAAATGGCGAAGGTGCATTCGGTATTGTCTATCAATGTATCTCTGTAAATTCCTCGGAGCCTGTAGGGAAAATTTTGATTAAAATTCTGAAGCCGGAAGAAGTCAAGGCAAAAGAACAGGGGTTCAAAACGATTCAGGCACTACAACATGCTCTTTCAGAACACAAGGCAGAACTTCTCCCATCGATCTACAAACAATGGACTGACATGCCTGCCTTCAGGGCACTTCCCCTTTTTAGTTTTAAAGGTAAAATGGAAGGAAAGAGTGTTTGGGGCTACGCATCATTTGATTTGTGTGAACCCGGCTTTGTGCAGCTGGATAAAGTGTTGAATAACGGATCAAAAGAAAATGCATTGTTCTACAAAATGGGCACTGAAAAAACAATTGCAGCGTGTTTTCATATCCTCGAAGCATTCTCTGTACTTGAAAGAATTGGTTATACACATGCCGATATCAATCCACATAATCTGTTCATTCATTTCCAGCGGGGAGAAATAGCGCTAATCGATTTTGACGGTGGAAGCATTCCTGATAAAATGGGAAAAAGGGTGCCACTTGCGATTGGTAAACTACCTGACGCAAATTGGATGGCGCCTGAAAACTATGATTTGCTCAAAGCGCAAAAAGATACGGATGTGATTCCTGATCCTGAATCCGACAAATGGTCAATCGGAGTACTGATCCACTACTTACTTTTTATGATGGATCCATTTTATTTTTTGGCAGACCAGGGAATGCGCGGACGGGAACGATACCTTACACAACACCCGCTTTACCCTATAAACCCGGACTATAACGGGTTGACTTCAAGTTATGCCTACCGCCAGGAATTGTATGAACAGCAGCTTGCATTGATTCCAGCCCAGATCCACAAAGCATTGTTAGAACATTTCAGCAAGGGTTTTGTTGATAAAGCATCCAGACTGAATTATAAAGTATTGTCCCGTCTCTTTGCTCAAACACAACCAAAGCCACGGATTATTTTTTTCCGCGCCAAGTCACGTGCTGTTCTAAAAAATTTTCCAACAATGTTACATTGGTCTGTTGAAGGAGCATCATGTGTATTTATTGATCAGGGGATTGGAGAGGTTACGGGCCTTACAGAGATAAAAGTGACTGCATCAGCAACCAGTCAGTTTGTTTTAACTGCTATGAACCATTTCGGGAAGGCAGAACTTGAATACCTGTTACCGGTTTTTCCGGTACCGATAATTGAAACTCTTGTGGTCCCGGTTCCAAAATTCCAGCTCCGTGTGAATCTAGATCTGCCACAAATACCGAAAAGCCTGGTCAGTCAACTCGAGGATACGAAACCTTCCTTTCATTTTGAACCACTACCCACCTTTACTGACAGGATCTACCCCGATAAAATCTATTGGAGCATTTCTACCATATTCGAAAAGATAAAATCATTAATTACATCCAAAGCTTAAAACTTTATGTCAGCACGATTCTTCCATTTTTGCAGCGGAGCTTCGCCCGAG
>CAZTCS010000015.1:36670-40287 GCA_964611995.1 uncultured Sediminibacterium sp.
TGTCCGCAATGCGAAAAGATCAAATATGCCTCCATCGGCGGGACTGTTTTTTTTACCGCATTGCTTGCCTGGTGTTCCGGAGGTTATGCCCTCTACAGCATTTTTGAAAGTTCACCAAATGCCTTGTTATATGCTCTTTTTTTCGGTCTGGTCTGGGCGCTGATGATTTTCAATCTCGACCGTTTTATCGTTTCAAGCATGCGAAAAGATGGCAGTCTGAAAAAACAAATGCTTTATGCGCTGCCCCGCATAGTACTGGCCATTTTTATTTCGCTGATCATCGCTAAGCCGCTGGAAATAAAAATATTTGCAGACCGTTTGAAGCAACAGATCTATGACAACAAACTTTCAAAACTCAAGGATAACCATGCGTTGATCGATTCGATCAATAACCTTTCCGCATTGACCAAAGAGGCGAATTCTCTGAACAATCAATTAAGCACTTTGCAAAATAAACAGACAAAGGAACCGGATACCCGTGAATATGCCGATGCAAAAAACAACCAGATAAGCGAAGAACAGAATCTGGCTAAACTAAGAGTCAGTCTCGAACCAAAAATACTAGCACTTGAGAATAGAAGAAATGGAATCACGCAAGATGCAGGTAATTATCATCTCAACGCTGCGGGTGTGCGAGAGATCAGTTCAGATGCCTCGCGTGAATTGAACGAACTGGCCGCACAAAAAGCCAGATACAGTGCACAGATCAACACACAGCTTAAGGAGGTAGACCGGCACAGGAAAATAGTTGCTCAGATCGCTAAGGATTATTATCAGGCAAACGCAGTGCTGATAGAAGATAAGCAGAGAGAACAGAAAAGAAACCGGAGCGACAAAGCGAAGGCGGACAGTGTTGCAGGATCACAAAATGATCAGGGTAGCCAGGCAGCAAAGCATGCATATACCGAGAATCTGATCACACAGATTGAAGCACTTGGTTCACTGTATCAGAACAGCTCATCGACTGTATGGTGGGCAGGCACACTGCTACAGTTTCTTTTTATCTGTATAGAGACAGCGCCCGTTTTTGTAAAACTGCTTTCCAAACGTGGCCCCTATGACGAACTACTGGATAAGGTGGAACACGAATGCCTTATTGAACAAAGGAAAAAAATATCTGACCTCAATGAACAGGTAAATGATTCACTGGAAAACAGTAAAAGCATAGGACGGCTTAACGTTGAATCCAAGCTTCAGGCTGAGAAGAACAGGCTCGATACGGAATTGAAATCAAACCAGGAGATGCTTGACCGGATCGCTGAAAAGCAAGGCTCGCTGGCTGAGATGATGATTGATAAATGGTACAAGGAAGAGGTTGAGAAAATTCGAAGTTTATAAAGGAGAATTGGCTTTGCCTAATCCCAATAGTAATAGTTAAACATTTCTGTATGGTTGTTCTTTGATCTTTACTTTAGTATAATACGAGTGTATCTGCGGATTGTTGAGTAAATATCCACTAAAACCAGTCCATTTCAAAATTAGCATATTGGGCAATATATAAAGATGTATCGAAGAGTAAAAAAGGTCCAGTTTTTCCTGTTCGTTGTCCTCTCAATTCCACTTTGTGTAACATCAGGGATCCGTCTATTTAAAAATCATTTCGGCTGTTAATCAATGCTAGGTCTTTTTCCGTCAATGCTATATCCATCCTTTCAAATGGCCTTCTCAACCTTGACTTATTTGTTATCTGGTTGATCTGATCGATTTGGGCATTGAATGTTTTCAACGTATCCTTCAAAGCCTGTTTGATTTTATTGCTGACTAGTTTATCTTTTATAGGAGCGAGAGATTAGTATTGCATTTCAACAATGATATCTGCCAAAGATTCCATGGCAATTACATATCCACATGGCATGAATTAAAGCGTGGCAGCACTCGATTCCAATATTAACAATAGGACTGATAAAAAATCCAATGAATCATGTGTCTTCTGACATAGATTCGAGAGTGTTTCAATACTGACGGGTTTAAGTAACTCTGCCTTATATATTTTTTCTGTTGCTCTTCTTAGTGTGGTTTCTAGGCAAATGGATTCGTGTGAACCGGTGTATAGCTTGATTGAATTGAATTCCTTAAAGGATGAACATATAACTGATCCGGTTTACGCATGGTATCGTACGGGTTTTACTTGCCTCAAACCAAAAAAGGCACTCATTGCTGAGCGCCTTTTGTACCCGGTACGGGAATCGAACCCGTCTTTCCTCCGTGAAAGGGAGATGTCCTAGCCGATAGACGAACCGGGCATTTTTTGTCAATCGGGACGCAAAAATAGGCTTTGGAAACTACCTGCCAAAATTTTTTCGCTTTTTTATGAAAATCAGTGACTTAATATGTTCAAGAAAAAAGTCAGAAAAGAGGGTGTGATATTGATTTTAGCCACAGATTCACAGATTTTAGGTCATAATCTGTGAATCTGTGGCTAAAAACGAATGCCTGTCAGGTTAATGTCAACAAATCATCTCCTCCAAAAAATATCCGCTTTTTTCCTCCCAATCCATGTAAATTTGCCACTCTTTAAGCCATATACCTAAAACAAAAAACAATGAGTACAGTAAAAGTTGCCATCAACGGTTTCGGACGTATCGGCCGTTTGGTGTTTCGTCAGATCTACAATATGGAAGGTATTGATGTAGTTGCGATCAATGATCTGACTAGTCCTAAAGTATTAGCCCATCTCCTGAAATATGATAGTGCACAGGGACGTTTCGACGCCACTGTTACTTCTACTGACGATGCCATCGTTGTAAATGGCGAAACAGTAAAAATTTATGCGCAGAAAGATCCTGCGCAAATTCCCTGGGGAAATCATGGAGTAGACGTAGTAATTGAATCAACCGGATTCTTTACCGATAAAGAAAAAGCAGAGGCTCACATTAAAGCTGGCGCAAAACGCGTAGTAATTTCTGCTCCTGCAACCGGCGATCTGAAAACCGTAGTTTTCAATGTAAACCACAATATCCTCGATGGCAGTGAGACCATTATTTCCTGCGCATCTTGTACAACCAACTGTTTGGCTCCAATGGCCAAAGTATTGAATGATCAGTTTGGTATCGCAACAGGTATCATGACTACCATCCATGCTTATACCAATGACCAGAATACATTAGATGCGCCACATCCTAAAGGAGACCTGCGTAGGGCTCGTGCAGCAGCGGCTAATATCGTTCCTAATAGCACTGGCGCAGCCAAGGCTATTGGACTGGTACTTCCAGAATTGAAAGGTAAACTGGATGGTGGTGCGCAGCGTGTACCTACTATTACTGGTTCATTAACTGAACTGGCAGTTATCCTGAATAAAAAAGTAACTACAGAAGAAATCAATGCTGCGATGAAAGCCGCAAGCAATGAAAGCTTCGGTTACACTGAAGATGAAATCGTAAGCTCTGACATTATCGGTATCCGTTATGGTTCATTGTTTGATGCAACCCAAACAAAAGTAATGACCGTAGGTGATAGCCAACTGGTAAAAGCAGTAAGCTGGTACGATAACGAAATGAGCTATGTAAGCCAACTGGTTAGAACTGTAAAATATTTTGCAGGATTGATTTCTAAATAATTTATAATTTGGAAATTTGGAAATGTGGTAATTTGAAAATGTTTTTCATAACAATTTCAAT
>CAZTCS010000015.1:40297-43599 GCA_964611995.1 uncultured Sediminibacterium sp.
TTTTGCTTCTTCATTTTCAAATTTTCAAATTCTCAAATTTTCAAATTAAAGATATGAGCAAATTCCTCAACCATAACTTCAGCAGCCAGAAAGCATTGATCCGTGTAGATTTCAATGTGCCATTGAATGCTGCTTATGAAATTACAGACGATACACGTATGCGTGCTACCATACCCACCATTCAAAAAATATTGGGAGATGGTGGTAGTGTTATCCTGATGAGCCATCTGGGTAGACCGAAAGAAGGCCCAACAGAAAAATATTCATTGAAACACCTTGTACAACACTTGTCTAAATTACTAGGGGGTGTAGAGGTATTGTTTGCAGACGATTGTATTGGTGAATCAGCAAATAACCAGGCTGGTGCTTTACAAGCCGGACAAGTTTTGCTTTTGGAGAATTTGCGATTCTATAAGGAAGAAGAAAAAGGGGATATTGCTTTTGCAGAAAAACTAAGTAAGCTGGGAGATGTATATGTAAATGATGCATTCGGAACAGCGCATAGGGCACATGCATCTACAGCCGTGATTGCCCAATTTTTCCCGGTTGAAAAAAGAATGTTTGGAACCGTGATGGACGGAGAAGTAGCAAGCGCGGAAAAAGTGATGCATTCAGCCGAGAAGCCTTTCACGGCTATTATTGGGGGTGCTAAAGTGAGTGATAAAATACTCATTATCGAAAACCTGCTTGAAAGAGCCACTGATATTATTATCGGAGGTGGGATGGCTTATACTTTTATGAAAGCACAAGGCGGTACCATCGGTAATTCATTATGTGAAGACGATCGTTTAGATACTGCAGTAGCATTATTGAAAAAAGCAGAAGAAAAGGGTGTATGTATACACCTTCCTTCAGATTCTATAATTGCCGACAAATTTGCAGCGGATGCAAATTCATCCACTGCTCCCAGTAACCATATTCCAGATGGCTGGATGGGACTTGATATCGGCGCAAGTGCATGTGAACAGTTTACCAATTGTATAAAACGCTCCAAAACCATTCTCTGGAATGGGCCAATGGGTGTTTTTGAAATGGAAAAATTCCAGCACGGTACAAAAGCCATCGCAATTGCCGTAGCAGAAGCCACAGCCAACGGTGCTTTTTCTTTGGTAGGTGGCGGTGATAGTGTAGCTGCAGTAAACCAGTTCGGTTTTGCTGATAAAGTAAGTTATGTTTCCACCGGCGGCGGAGCGATGCTTGAGTATTTTGAAGGCAAAGAATTACCCGGGATCGCAGCGGTAAAGTAGATGAGAAAGTCAAAATTCAAAAGTTAAAAGTCAAAAACATAGCAAGCTGCCCGATTTTGACTTTTAACTTTTGACTTTTGACTTTTGAATTCACTGTAATATTTCCCACAAACCTGCTACTAATAGCATGTAAACAGGAATTAAATAACTAATTTCATACAAATCAACTTAAACATGAGTACTAAAAATCTAACCTTAATTGTCATTGCCGCTTTGATCCTTATTTTGGGGGTAGGTGGCTGTAGGGGATATAATGGCCTGGTTTCTGATGAACAAGCCGTAAGTAAAGCTTGGAGCAATGTTGAAACTAACTATCAAAGAAGAACTGACCTTTATAGTAGTGTTGTAAAAGTAATAGAAGGTTCTGCGAATTTTGAGAAATCGACCTTAAAAGATGTGTTGGCAGCAAGAGCAAGTGCTACCCAAGTTAAAGTCGATATTAATGATCCAGCATCCTTAGCAAAGTATCAAGCTGCACAGGGACAGCTACAATCAGCATTTGGACGATTGATGGCTGTTGCAGAAGCTTATCCAGATTTAAAAACTACAAAAGCGTTTCAAGATTTTCAGACAAATATAGAAGGTACTGAAAACAGGATCAATACTGCTCGAAGAGACTTTAATGATGCAGTCAATAATTATAATTTAAAGGTGAAAAAATTCCCAAATAATATTTTTGCATCGATTTTTGGGTTTAAAGTGAAAGAATATTATAAGGCTGATGCCGGTTCTGAAAAGAATCCCGATATTAATTTTAATATTAAGTAATCATTTTATTTAAATAGAAATAAGCCAGGATATCTAATAAATTTCTTGGCTTATTTTTTAAATAACCACTATGTTCGGACTATTCAGCAAAAAACCAGAAAGTCATTTCTCTGAAGTAGAGAAAAATAAAATTGTTGCTGCTATTCAGTCTGCAGAGCAAAAGACCAGTGGTGAAGTGAGGATTTATATTGAGAACAAATGTGCTTATGTAAATCCTTTGCACCGTGCACAGGAGCTCTTTTTCAATTTGAAAATGGACCAGACTGCAGAACGTAATGGTGTACTGGTATATATAGCCATGAAGGATCGTCAACTGGCTGTATTTGGGGATGAAGGTATTCACCAAAAAGTGGGTAGCGCATTCTGGGATCAGGAAGTTAAGAAGATGCTTGCGGAATTCCGGCAACTGCATTATGCAGACGGATTGGCTACTATTATAGAAGATATAGGTGTGGCTTTATCAACACACTTTCCTTATGATAATAAGGGCGATAAGAATGAATTGCCGGACGAGATTGTATTTGGCAGATAAACAGTTCACCGGAATAGAAACATTATGAAAAAATTACTCGTCATCTGGCTCATGCTGCTGAGCTTTGTAGCAATACAAGCGCAGGATGTATTACCCAAACCCAATCCTCCAAGGTTGGTAACCGACAAAGCCAATGTTTTATCAAAGGAGCAACTGGAAGTTTTGGAACAAAAGCTGGTTGCACTGGATGATAGCAGCTCAAACCAAATTGCAGTTGTGCTTCTTCCCACGTTAGATGGATATCCGATAGAGGAATACGCCAATAAATTATTTCGCGATTGGGGCATCGGAAATGCCAAAACAAACAATGGTGTATTAATAATAGCGGCAATTGAGGATAGGAAAATCAGGATTGAGGTAGGGTATGGGTTGGAAGGAGCTATCCCCGATATCATAGCAAATAATATTATTCAGCAGGATATTGGTCCCAACTTTAAAGAAGGCAATTATTACCGAGGATTAGATAGAGCGATTGAATCCTTGGCAAAAGCGGCAGTAGGAGAATACAATGTCAAAAGAATAAAGAAGAACAAAGATGGCGTAACAGGTAAATCATTACTCACCTTCATCTTCATTCTTTTTGTTGTCTTAATGATAGTGGCACGTAAAGGCGGCGGCGGCGGTCGCGGCGGTGGAATGATGAGCCGTCGTGGTTATGGTGATATTGCTGAAGCTATCTTCTGGTCATCAGTACTTGGTGGCGGCAGACGAGGCAGCAGCGGCGGCGGATGGGGCGGAGGAAGTGGCGGTGGCGG
>CAZTCS010000015.1:43655-43853 GCA_964611995.1 uncultured Sediminibacterium sp.
AGGGAATGTAGAATAATGAATGTTGAATTTTGAATAAGAAAGTGGTATTGTGCTATAAAGTTTGTTTATAATTTCCAACTACAACCAATAAAGAAGCCTTCTAATTAGAAGGCTTCTTTGCGTATTACATAAACAACTATTTCTTATTCATTGTTGTCCGGGGAAATTTGACCGCGAGCTATAGTTGTGCGTATGATG
>CAZTCS010000016.1:0-43365 GCA_964611995.1 uncultured Sediminibacterium sp.
GCAATTACAGGAGACTGGGCAATAATTTGATTTTTTACCGGACAGCAATGGCTTGTAGCCTGAAGCTTGCAGCTAAATTTCCCACCCAGCAATGGTTTATTAGCACAAACTCAGGCCGAATGCTGTAATTTTGCACTCCAATAAAAAAGCAGCTATGCTGGATAAGCTCGAAGCAATTAAGGCAAGGTTTGAACAGGTAGGGGTGGCATTAACCAACCCGGAGATCATCAATGACCAGAAGAAATTTGGTACCTATAGCAAGGAATACCGTTCTCTGGAAAAGATTGTACAACCCTATGAAACCTATTTAAAGGTTATGGCGGATTATCATTTCGCCAAAGAGAGCCAGCAAAGCAGTGATGAAGAAATGCGCGAATTGGCCAAAATGGAGCTGCCTGAATTGGAAGCAAAAAAAGAAGCGCTGGAAAAAGAATTGACCAAGCTCCTTATTCCAAAAGATCCGCAGGATGATAAGAATGCCATCCTTGAAATACGTGCAGGTACCGGTGGCGATGAAGCCAGTTTATTTGCCGGCGACCTGCTTGGCATGTACCTCCGCTATTGCGCCAAAAAGGGCTGGAAAGCCGCTGTAGTAAGTGAAAGTGAAGGAACAGTTGGTGGCTACAAGGAAGTAGTAGTAGAAGTTACCGGCGAAGATGTTTACGGTACACTTAAATTTGAAAGTGGTGTTCACCGTGTGCAACGCGTACCAGATACAGAAACCCAGGGAAGGGTACATACATCTGCAGCAACAGTGGCCGTAATGCCAGAAGCTGAAGAAGTTGATTTTGAACTGAAAGAAAGTGATGTGAAAATGGAAACTGCGCGTAGTGGTGGAGCGGGTGGACAGAACGTAAACAAAGTAGAAACAAAAGTATTCCTTACGCATATTCCAACTGGCGTTGTGGTGGTTTGCCAGACAGAACGTTCTCAGTTAGGTAACAGGGAGAAGGCAATGACTATGTTACGTACCAAACTATATGAAGAACAGGTGCGTAAACAGGAAGAAGAAATTGCCCGACACCGCAAAACACTTGTAAGTACCGGCGATAGAAGCGCCAAAATCAGGACCTATAACTGGCCACAGGGAAGGGTTACAGACCACCGGATTGGCCTTACCTCCTATAACCTCGATGCGGTGATCAATGGAGATATTGATGAATTCATTGAAGCACTACAGGTGGCAGAAAATGCCGAAAAGATGCTGGAAAACTAATTCGCTTACCCTTCTTTTTGCCTTTATTTTCAGATTATGCTTATATTTAATACAGCAAGCCTGCTGATACAGGTCTGCTGTGGCATTAATGATGACAATGTTGAAGCTGGTTTATTTATTTGATACAAACGGATAACCATTTCAGCATTATATGCATCAGATTAATGCTCACCTGTGTCACCAGGGAAAATAATGCACCATGAAAAAGCGCTTCCTATTGCTAACGGCAATACCTGTTCTGCTGCTGCAAAGTATTTTATATGCACAAGATTTCGATCGTATTGACCTGCTCAGACATACCAAGGAAACCATAAACTTTCTCAACGACGCAAATGGTAAACCATTTAAATCGCTTCGCAATTTCGAAGAGGAAGGGTCGCCTTTTTTTGCACCCGATTATATTGATTGTGATATTCAAATGGTGAATGGAAAGACATACCATAATATCCCCATTAAAATAAACCTGCTAACGGGTGAAGTAATCTTTAAAACATCCGATGACCAGGAAATGTTGGTAGTAAATTCATTTCAGCGAATAACTTTTAAGTATGAAGGGAAGCAATTGGTATTCCGAAGTGGATTCCCATCAATTGATAAATTGAATGATTTATCGGTTTACCAGTTACTTGATTCCGGCACCACCATTTTATTAAAACATACCGCAGTAAGTTATCAGGACAAAACCTCTTATAACAGCACTGCAATTACCCGTAGTTATAACAAAATTGAAACCATGTATGCCTGGATTCCGGATAAAGGGATGGTAAGATTGCCGAAAAAAGAAGAAGACTGGAATGCATTTTTTGGCGCCCAACAACCTGAAATGAAACGTTTTATGCGTAACAAGAATTCAAGGTTAAAAAAGGAAGAAGATGTAATTGAACTGTTTCGGTATTATAACCAGCTATTGAAACAAGTTGTAGCTAATAAAAACTGAATCGTTTAATTTAAAAAATGTATTTTAGAAAGACTATATTTTGATACCATTTCAAATACCACTTAACATGAAGTATTTCCTCACTACACTTTGTTTGTTTTTAGTATTGTCCGGAATAAATGCCCAGACACCGGTAGTAGCTACAACAAGATTGGAACTGGATCGGTTTATGGTTGATGCAAATGGAAGGATGTTAAAACCTACTGGTGATTTTGATGAAGAAGGATCGCCTTTTTATGCTAAGGAGTTTTATACCGGAACTGTTACGATATTAAAAGGTAAAACATACCATGGACTTAAATTGAAAATCAATTTCAATACAAACGAAGTTATTTTCATTGATAATAATGGCAATGAAATGGTGGTTGCCCAACCAATTGAAAAGATAACCCTCGAAACGCCAAATGGAACAAAGGTTTTTAGAACTGGTTTTGAACCAATCGAGAAATTAGATGGTAATGCAATCTATGAAGTACTTGATTCGGGAAAAGTCAGTTACCTGAAATACACGGATGTTAGTTTCAGTGAAAGACAACCCTACCCTAATGCACGTTACACCCGAACTTATCGCGATCAGGTATCTTACTACATTGCGATTGGGAATAGCGTTAAGAAATTACCTAAAAGTATAGATGAAGTACCTGCACTATTCGGAGATAAAGCATCGCAGGTATCTGCACTCATTAAAAAGGAAAAACTAAAAATTAAAAAAGAGAGCGATCTTATTCAGGTCTTTAAATATGCAAATAGCCTATAAATGGTATTGCATTAGTTTCTGGATATATTTTCTTCTTCCTGTTTGATTTTTTGTTCCCAGGCCCAGGCGGTACGCATCATTTCATCGATATCGTATTGTATTTTCCATCCCAGTTGCTGAATGGCTTTTTCGTTATTGGCGTAGATGGCTTTAATATCTCCGGAACGTCTTGGTCCTATTTCGTAATTAAGTTTTACTCCGCTAACCTGTTCAAAACTGCGTATTGCTTCCAGTACGGTTATGCCAATACCTGTCCCGAGGTTAAATATTTCGCAGGATGATTGATTTTTATGTGCGCTCAGGTATTCTAATGCGAGTGTATGTGCCCTTGCTATATCTGAAACATGTATATAATCGCGTATACAGCTACCATCGCGGGTGTCGTAATCATTACCATACACCATCATTTTGGGTAATTTCCCTACGGCTGTTTGTGTGATTACAGGTACCAGGTTCTGCGGTTTGCCCAAAGGTAACTCACCAATTAAACAGGAAGGATGAGCACCTACCGGATTAAAATAGCGGAGTAATACAACTGAAGTCGCATCTGAAACAGCGGCAAAATCTTTCAGCATCTCCTCCCCCATTTTTTTTGTGGCCCCATAAGGCGAAGCTGCTGCTTGCAAAGGTGTTTCTTCTGTAACAGGAAACGCTGTGGGATTACCATATACGGTGCAGGAAGAAGAAAAAACAAAATTGGGGATAGCGAATTCCTTCACACATTTCATGATACTGATAAGAGAACCCAGGTTGTTTTCGTAATACGACAATGGCTGCTCTACCGACTCACCTACTGCCTTGTAAGCAGCAAAATGTATAACGCCTGAAATATCAGGATTCTCCTGAAATACAGCCAGGGTTTCATCAAAGTTCTTTAGATCAACCTTATAATTCTTGATTCTTTGGCCGGTAATTAATTGAATACCTGTTAAAGGATAAGGCGTAGAGCGTGATTGATCATCGATGGATACTACTTCATAACCATGCTCAAGAAGGTCCACAATTGTATGAGAACCTATATATCCGCAGCCACCTGTAACCAGAATTTTAGCCATGCACAAAAGTAATTAAGGCAGCAAAATACACCGTACCGGTAAAAATCAGATAAATAATTTCACGAGATAGTAAAACAGGGCAGCCATTACCGCTGAAACAGGGATGGTAAGAATCCATGCCCAAAGCAGATTCACAGTTACGCCCCAACGAACGGCACTTAGACGCTTAGTAGCTCCAACACCAATGATAGAACCAGTAATGGTATGTGTGGTACTTACCGGAATACCCATTTTTTCGGTAAGAAATAAAGTAATTGCGCCAGCGGTTTCAGCACTTACCCCTTCAAGCGGCGTTACTTTGGTGATACGTGTTCCCATTGTTTTAACAATTTTCCAGCCACCGCTTAGTGTACCCAGACCAATAGCGAGGAAGCTACAGAAAGGCACCCAGCTATATGCTGAAACAAACTCATTGAAACTCATATCAACACCTAAGGAATTCTCGTAGTAGATGATGGCGGCTCCAATAATACCCATTACTTTTTGGGCGTCATTTCCACCATGACCAAGACTAAATGCAGCAGAAGAAACCAACTGCAATTTTTTGAACCAGCTTTCTGCTTTATAGGGATTTGATCGTTTACACAAATGAACAATCAAGATGGTAATAAAGAATGCGATAAACATACCCAATAAAGGAGCCAGAAAGATGAACAGGAATGTAGGAATTACTTTTGCATAGTTTACAACATCAATTCCGCCATCGCTAAAGCCTCCGGCATGTGCCAGGGCAGCACCCATAAAACCTCCTAATAAAGTATGTGATGAGCTGGAAGGAATACCAAACCACCAGGTAACCAGGTTCCATGTGATGGCAGCCAGAAGTCCGGCAAAAATTACTTCCAGTGTAATAAAATGCTCATTTACAGATTTGGCAATGGTATTACCAATTTTGAATTCACCAATCAGGTATTTAGAAATAAAGAAAGCTGCAAAATTAAACAGTGCAGCCCACAACACAGCCTGAAACGGTGTAAGCACTTTCGTGGAAACGATTGTGGCGATTGAGTTGGCCGCATCATGGAAGCCATTGATATAATCGAAGATGAATGCTAAAACGATAATAATAACCAGAAGAGTGAACATACGTTTTGGTTTTTGATGGCAGATCTGAAAACTAAAAATTACCTATTTCGTTTTCAGTCGGCCTTGCTACGCATACTTGATAATGATAGATTCAATCACATTAGCCGCATCTTCACATTTATCGGTAGCAATTTCCATTACCTGATAAATTTCTCTTTTCTTGATTACTTCTTTAAAGTCGTTTTCCTGCTGAAACAACATTTCAATACTCATGTCGAATACATCGTCTGCCTGATTTTCAATGCTGTTTACCTTTACCATGGCTTCTGTCATTTCACGCAGGTTCTTCATGTCGCGTAAACCATTAACTGCCTTTCTGATTTCTACAGTTCCTTGTAAAATAAGGTCAGCCATTTTCTGGATACCAGTATCGTTAGGATTAACGCTGTAAAAATTGATCTTCTTTGAAGAGGCGAAAATATAATCTGCTATATCATCCAGGGCAGTTGCGAGGTAGTGAATGTCTTCGCGATCGAAAGGAGTGATGAAATTTCTGCCCAGTTCTGTAAAAATTCGATGGGTATTATCGTCGTTTTTATGTTCGAGGTCCTCAATCTGGGCCAATACTGCTGCTCGTTTATTATTGTCGGGCTCACTAACCATTTCCTTGAGCTTTAGTCCCATTTCGTAAACCTTTTCCGCAACATCTTCAAACAACTCGTAGAAAACTTTGTTTTTTGGCATGAACAAACGACCAAAAGTGTTGATACCCATAGTTTAAAATTTACGCAAAAATAGTTCCCTCAATCCGATATCTAAAGCAAAACCAAGAATTAATAATTAGGTAACATTGAGATTTCCTGATTTTTTTGTATTAAAAATCAATGAAAATGATTATTTCATAACAGTTTCTTCTCATTTGCATCATCTGTAGTTTACATTGGAATGCCAGATTTGCAGTTCAGTTTATCGTATTTGAGCAACGAAAGTAGATTTTCTCATGTGTGAACCCCCGATGTCTATCGGGGGTTTTGTGTGAATGGTGAATGGTGAATTGTCAATAGAGGCTCTTAAATCATTTTGGGGTATAATAACCATTCTTCCATTCACCATTCACAATTGACAATTCACATTGACCATTCACCATTCACAATTCACTCCTCACTCCCGTTTGCGCTCCAATGTAAATCCAATTGTTGTTCCCACATCAACCTTACTGCGAACATGCATGGTTTGTCCATGGGCTTCTATAATGTGTTTACAGATGGCAAGTCCTAGTCCAGTTCCTCCCTTATCTCTGCTTCGACCACGGTCGGTTCGATAAAACCTTTCGAATATGCGGGGAAGATGTTCTTCTGCAATTCCAATACCATCATCACTGAATTCGATCAGCACATGTTCTTCATCGGTCTTATAAATACTTGCAACAATAGAACCATCCTGTTTGCCATATTTTACGGCGTTCTCCAACAGGTTATTCATTACCTGTCGTATTTTTTCCTGGTCAGCGAATACAGCTACAGGATACTCACAGCCTTTTTTAATGCTGCATTTGATATTCCTGGCAGCGGTTTTAATAGATAAGGTTTCATATACTTCCCTGATCAGATCTTGTATTATAAAATTCTCCTTGTATAGAGGTTGCTCCCCACTTTCCAGTCTGGATATTTCATCAAGGTCTTTTACCAGGTTTACCATACGGTCTACATTGCGGGCCGCATTTTCAAGGAAGCGTTTGCTTACTTCGGGCGATTCCATGGCACCACCTAATAATGTATCTACATAACCCTGTATAGCAAAAATGGGGGTCTTGAATTCGTGAGCCAGGTTTTGTAAAAATTCTTTTCGGTAAGCTTCGTTGTTTTTGAGCATTTCAATCTCAGCACTACGCTGCTCCGCCCATTTTTCAACGTCTTCTCTTACTTCGTCAATACCTTTTTGAGGGAGAATGTATTTATAATAAGTTTCTTCCCGCTTACTTGCTTTGGTTTGGTAAATGAATTTATAAATGAGTTTAATCTTCCTATAAATAAAAGATTCCAGCATCATTCTGATGAGTAAATAACTACCCATAAATACAACCACAAATGACACAATGGTAATTATCCAATCGGGTCTGATAACCCAAATACCTAATGAAATAGGCAGCGAAAGAAACAATGCCGTTAAAGCCGACAATTGTTGCGGTGAGAAATTTTTTGTTTTAAACATTTGTACTAAGATAAGTAGAAGTAGGAAGTTAGGTAGACCGAAAGTCGGAAAGTCCGGAAGTCCGAAAGAGGATATTAGGCTGCCGCCTGTAGGTATGAGTATGATGGAACACAGATTTTCATGATTTTCAAGATCTATCATGATAAATCATAAAAATCATGAAGATCCGTGCTCTATTAATAACAGAAAGTGCATTAAACTCAATCAAATATTTATTTAACCAGCTGATTTTATATTATCTAATTCGCAGGCTCATTCATTTATTCCATCAATAGCAGAAAGCCCAAAATGACCGCCAATCAAAGCTTGTAGCTTGTAGCTAGCAGCTTGCAGCTACTGTCTTATAACTCAAACTTATACCCCACCCCTTTTACAGTGGTAATACAATCGATGCCTAGCTTCTGACGCACTTTGCGGATATGGACATCGATGGTGCGGTCACCTACAATAACATCATTCCCCCAGATCTGAGATAGTATTTCATTGCGAAGGAATACCCTGCCTGGTCTGGATGCTAGCAGGTATAATAGTTCAAATTCTTTTTTAGCAAGTATTACTTCCACATCATCCACATTCACAATAAACTTAACCGGATCAATTTGGATATTGCCGATTTTAATAGTCTTGCCCGTCTCCTTTCCATTCAATCTTCTGAAAAGAGCATTAACGCGGCTAACCAATACTTTAGGACTAATAGGTTTGCTTACATAATCATCGGCGCCTGTTTCCAGTCCTTTGATTTGGGAAGCTTCATCACTGAGTGCTGTTAGAAAAATGATAAGTGTGTCCTGGAAAAGTGGTTGTGTCCGAAGTATCTGACAAACTTCCACACCCGTCTTTTTAGGCATCATTATATCCAGGATGATGAGATCGGGATGAATTTGTTTGGCTCTTTCGATGGCTTCATTTCCATCTTTCGCTGTATACACTTCATAGCCTTCTTTGGTAAGGTTATAAGTGATGATTTCTAGAATATCCTGCTCATCGTCTGCTATCAGAATCTGTTTCGCCTTACCTTCCATTGTTAACCTTATGTTTACACAAAATTAATTTTAATCATTGGCATATCGGGTTTTTGGCACTATTATGTTATTGTTAACTGAATTTAACCCAAAAAAAGGGTCTAATCAGGTATAAAAGCCCTTTTCCGGCTTTTCATTCATTTGGCAGTATTTTTGCACCTGGATATGAGCATGAAGAAATTTTACCTGTTATTATTGGTATCTGCAATTGGGCATTTTGGTATGGCCCAGCAGGAAATGACGATACCTCCCGTTCCCGCCATGCGCGAATTGCACCATGAGTATATTCAAACCTCATTGCGTAATATAGCCCGATTAAACAGTGTTGCCGACCAGGTGTTTCCGGTTACCAATGACCCGAAGCTGAACCAGTCGATCGATAAAACCATCCGCATCTATGTAAATAATATGCGTGCTATCGTAGAATCGAGCACCCAACTCAGCGATAACCAGAAATATCTCTGGCTCAGAGGTATCAATGAACTACTGACCAGTTTCCAATCTGCCTGGCAATCCAAACTCATTAAAAATGTGATGTACCCGGGTTTGATAAAGGCATTCTATGAGTGCATTCAATTAGAACTTGCCGGTCAATCCATTCTCCCGGTTATTAAAAACAATGAACTGGAAATTGGTAATATATTGATCCAGAATTTCTGTCTGAAAAACAATCCGGGTATTGAAGCGGCTAAAGATGTACTGGTTTTAAAAACATGTCAGCGTGAACCGGAGAATATCCTTAAAATTCTCACCCGCTTTCCGGAAAACAAGTACGCAGATAGTTTGATAATTGTTACCGCATTCCGTAACCAGGAAGAACTATATAATTATGCGGCAGCGTCAAATGCATTGGGCAGACGTATACAATCAGTAAACCACCCACTGGTAAAATTGATCGCAAATCTTGCTCAATCGAAAACAGGACGCATGTATTTTCCTTTTCTCGACGACCTTTACAAAGGGAAAATAAGCATGGAAAAAATTGCCCCGGTTTTGGCCAATGAAAATTCTGATGATTATTATAAATTACTGGTAAAAACCAGGGTTGGTTATGCAGAAAGAATGCAGCACGGCGATACAGCTATGGCCGCAAAGACACTGGTAGCAAAGCTTAGAGGCAAGGCCATTGAATTATACATCAATGAGATCAACGCACTTCACGACGAAAATAACCCCGCAATTCGCTTTAAAAAAATTGATTCATTAAACTCTCAGGAACTCTACTACCTCGCAGTGTTGGGCGAAGAAGAAATTTATACATCCAGTTTTGTTTCAGGTGTTTATCCGCGCATTTTCGCCCGCTTAAAACAAGGCGATGCCGATTCATTATTGCATTCACTGGGATATGATTTCTATAGGAAGTTCATAAAAATGTCTGCGGCTTATAATACACTTGATGATTTACTCAAACGCATGAGTAAATCGTCTGCAGAAAAACTGATGCGCAATTTTGTAAACGGACTTGAAAAAACTGGTTCACTGGAAGATGCAGTTGATGTGGCAGATTCTTATGCAAGTATCTACAATAAAAATATTCGAACCCTTATACTTACCCAGGTAAAACAAAACCTTCAGAGCAGCAAGGCAGAGCACGACAAAAGAGCTGAAGTAATTTACAATTTGCTGAAAACAATCTTTGTTTCTGCGGATTCATCGGGCAAAACCAATTTATCAGCATCACTCGGTATTAATACCGTATACAATATGCCGTTGAAGGAATTACAGAATGAAGAAGGCCGAATCATTATACAGCAATATGCCTATGGCGATAAAGATGCAGAGAGCTATTTTGGCGCTTTTCTTTCCCGTTTTTCCAATAGCAACTGGCGGATAGTTCGCAAGCCATATTGGGTTGAAATTAGCTCAGTAAGGGGAACACCAGTTACCATTTATGCCAATCTACCCCTCGATGAAACCAAAGACCTGGATGCAATGGCCCAGGATAGCCTAAACACCTATCTTAGAACAAATGGGCTTGCACCAACCATGGTTATTCACCGGGGCCATAGTTATTATCTGCAGCAAACCATCGATCAACTGGTTCCTTCAGCCAAAGTAGTATTATTAGGCAGTTGCGGTGGTTACCAGAAGCTTAACCTCGTATTAGATATTTGTCCGGGCGCACATATCATTTCCTCCAAACAAGTAGCAGCCGGGGTATTGAACCAGGCTTTGATTGATGCCATTACCGAACAAATAAGGATGAATAAAGACCTGGTTTGGGATGAAATCTGGCAAAAGCTTCAATCACGGGTAACAGGTGGTTATAAGGAGAAGTTTGAAGACTATATTCCTCCCCATAAAAACCTCGGAGCCATATTTATCATGGCTTATAATAAGGCCATGGAATAGCATAATGCTACAAAAAAGGGTTATTCGCCTGCTCGTAACCAATAGTAGTAGGTATTCCATGACCAGCATATACAATTACTTCGGCCGGCAATACGAATAATTTCTCCCTAATGCTCTGCAGTAAGGTAGCATGATCGCCACCGGGTAAATCGGTTCTGCTAATGCTTTCGTGAAACAAAACATCTCCCCCAATCAAAAAACCTTGTTTCGCGCAATAAAAACAGATGCTTCCGGGGGAATGACCGGGTGCTAATATTACCTCAAGGGCATCATTTCCCAGTTGAACAGTATCTCCAGCAGCAAGGAAATGAATCGGGCCACTGTAATTTTCAAATGGCAGCCCCCATTTTTCTCCTGAAAAAGGTGCTCTTTCCAGTACGGGTAATTCAAGTTGGTGGATATGCAGTTCCAGTCCATATTCCTCATGAACCCACTTATTACCGAAAACATGATCGAGGTGACAATGGGTATTGAGCAACTGAACGGGTTCAAGTCCCGTATCTTTTATAAAGTTTTTTAACTTTTCCTGTTCAGCGGAATAGTAACAACCGGGATCAATTATAATAGCTTTGCCTTGTTCATTATATAACACATAAGTGTTTTCCTGAACAGGGCTGAATGTAAAGGCCTTTACCTGAAGCATAGGTTTTTGTGAAGGTTTTACGGGTAATTGACTAATTTTAAAACACTAAAGTTCGGATATGCAATTGAATCGCATCAAGAAAGGGTTGATTTTGGCCACTTTTTTATTTCCAGCCCTTTCTATGGCCCAGGTTAATACAGTAGAATTTGGTAAAAACAGGGTTCAGCACAAAAAACTTGTTTGGAAGTTTTACCAATCACCCAACTTCAATACCTATACCTCACAAGGTGGGGTAGAATTGGGGAAATTTGCTGCTCAGGTGGCTGAAGAAGAACTGAAATCGCTTGAAAATTTCATCGAATATTCTTTACAAAGACGCGCCAATATCGTCGTATACAATAATTACAACGATTACAAAAGCAGTAATATCGGGCTCGGCATCGACTGGCAGAATTCGGGTGGTGTTACCAAACTGGTGAATAATAAGATCGTTGTGTATTTTGATGGTAATCACGCAAACCTTAAACGTCAGATCAGGGAAGGAATCGCAAAAGTATTAACCGATAATCTCTTATTTGGTGATGATATTGGAGAGTTTGCCAGTAACCAGGCATTACTCGACCTACCTAAATGGTTGGTAGACGGATATGTTTCCTATGCAGCAGAACCTTGGAGTACTTCTAAAGATGACGACCTGAAAAGTGCCATACTCGGAGGAACCTATCGCTCTTTCTACCAATTTGCATTTGAGAAGCCAACATTAGCTGGTCATGCTTTCTGGTATTATATCGGTGAAAAATATCGCAAAGAAAATATTACTTACCTCTTATACCTCGCACGTATTTACAAAAACCTGAACCAGGCCTGTATGCGTGTATGTAAAAAGAAATTTAAAGAAGTGCTGGAAGAATTCATGCAATTTCAGCAAGATCGTTACTCAAGAGATATTCGCCAACGTAGGAATGCCCCAAGGGGACAATTGAATGTTTCAGAAGAAGTGCGCAAAAAAGATTTCTTCCGCTTTCAGGCAAACCCTAATCCAAGAAGCACCACCTATGCAGTGGTAGAATTTAATAAAGGCATTTATTGCGTGAAACTGATGGAGAATTTCTATGACGGAAAGATTCTCCTGAAAAGTGGTGTACGCACCAATCAGACAGATGTGAACCCAAGCTATCCAATTCTTGCATGGGATGGTAAAGGTACCAGGCTGCTGGTGGCTTATTGGGAAGATGGAAAAATTAAAATGTTCGTTTATGATCTCATCTCCCGATTAAAAAGATACAAACAGGAAATAGAAGGTATAGATCAGTTACTCGATGCAAGTTTTATGCTTGATGCAAACTCACTTATTTTCAGTGCTGTTAAAAACGGACATACAGATATCTTCACCTATAAGATTGAACAGAACAAGTTAGAGCAGATTACAGATGATATTTATGATGACCTGAACCCAACATTTGTATCGTTCCCTAATAGGTCAGGAATAATATTCAGTTCAAACCGACCATCACCAAATGCTCCAACAACAGATACGGTTATTCCTAGCAGGTATCAATACAATGTTTTCATGGTAGACATCCTGAATACCAGTAAACAAAAGCAAATTACCCAGCTTACCAACCTGAAGTTTGGTAATGCATCTTATCCAATGCAATACAATACCAATCACTTCACTTTTGTTGCTGATGAAAATGGTGTTGGAAACCGTTGGGCTGGGTTCTTTGCAACACAACGTAATGGTCTTGATACACTTTATTATATCGGTGAAGAGCTTCTCAGAAATCCATCACCAAAAGAATTCGACTCAACCTTACGAGCCTGGCAACGTGATGAACCAGATAGCGTAAGTTATTTCCAGGTGTATAAAGATTCTACTTATACATTCCCTATAACCAATTACCAGAGCTCCCTGCTCGAAACAAGGATAGCGGGTGATAATGGACAGGTAAGTGAAGTAAGAAAAGAAGGCGATTTTAAATTCCTTTATAAACTAAGGGTAGATGAGCAAGCGCTGAACAAAAGAAATGTAAACAGCAGACCGACAGAGTTCATGAAAAAAGTGATGGATGAAAAGAAAGCATCACAAGGAAAAGCGTTGATTTATAATAATGGGGTTGCTACAAAAGACACGACCACTAAAGCCGCCAAAGATTTCTTCCAAAATGAATTTGCAGATGAAAAAGTAGATTCATCAAAACGCGTTTTTGAAGATGTTCCTTTACCAAAAACAACCACGCTTGAACGCTCTCGACTTTTCGATTATCGTTTAAAGTTCAGCAGTGATTACATATTAAGTGGTTTTACCAATAACGTTTTGGTTAATAGATACCAGCCTTATGGTGGTGGTTCCGGGCCAATTCAATTAAATAATGGTAACGACTTTAATTTCACATTCAGGGTAGGTGTTAGTGATTTATTTGAGGACCAGAAATTTGTTGGAGGTTTCCGCTTCGGCACTAACCTGAGTGATAAAGATGTATTCTTCTCTTACCAGAATCTTCGCAAGAGATTCGATTGGGGACTTACCTATTACAGAAGTAATGTCAGCAACTTCTATAATATACCTTATAACAGTATGCTGATTACCAATCTTTATCAGGGAAATATTACTTATGCCTTTAATGAAGTGAAAAGTCTGAGGGCTACTGTTGGACTAAGAACCGACAGAGGAATACTTCGTTCGTTTGATAATGGTAGTGGTATTCCTGATCCAAACGCTCTTGCATACCCAGATACTGTTAGCAAGTTTATTGTTTCCAGGATTGAATATGTACATGACAACACTATTAACCCTACTCAGAATATCTGGAACGGGCTTCGTTACAAAGTATATTTTGATGTTAATATGCCAACATTAAAAACCTCTCTAAATAATGGCAAGGGTACTTTTAACCTTGGTTTTGATGCTCGCTATTACCACAAAATTTACCGCAATTTTATTTGGGCCGGACGAGCAGCTGCGGATTTCTCATGGGGTGGACAGAAACTGATTTATTACCTCGGTGGGGTTGACGGATGGATTGGACCTAAGTTCAATAACCAGAACACACCTGCACCTGACCAGTCATATGCGTTCCAATCATTAGCGGTAAACATGCGCGGATACAGACAGAATATTGCCAATGGTAACAATGCATTTGTGATCAATAGTGAATTCAGGTTCCCGCTTTTTGCAACACTGATTAATAAGCCAATCAATAATGCCTTTATACGCAACTTCCAACTCGTACAATTTGTTGACCTGGGAACCGCCTGGAACGGAAAATACAATGGCATTAAACGCCCGGGAGAAGTTATTTCCGATCCTAGTTCGCCAGTTGTGGTGCGTATTGATGCTGGTGGACTTGGGCCATTTGCCGGAGGATATGGCTTTGGTGCAAGAAGTACATTATTAGGATACTTTATGAAATTCGATGCAGGCTGGCCAATGAAAGGAATCTTCAAAGGAGCACCGGTATATTATTTTGCCATCGGATTCGATTTCTGATCTCTGATTTCTGATCTCTGATTTTTTGATTTGAAACTTTCACACAAATCAAAAAATCAGAGATCAGAGATCAAAGATTCAACCTTTCCCTTTTATTTCTTTCACATAGTACCTGCACAGTTCAGTGAGTCCGCAGGTTTCGCATTTAGGGTTGCGGGCAAGACAGGTATATCTTCCATGTAATATCAGCCAGTGATGCGCTTTGTGAACCAGGTTTACTGGAATTTCTTTAATCAATTCTTTTTCAACTGCCAAGGGGGTACTGGCTTTTGCCGATACCAATCCCAATCTTTTACTTACCCTGAATACATGTGTATCAACGGCCATATTTGGCTGCTGGTCTATAACACTGGTAATTACATTCGCTGTTTTTCTCCCAACTCCAGGTAGTTTAACCAATTGCTCAACAGTCATAGGAACCTCACCATTGAATTGATCGATCAGCATATTTGCCATACCAATCAAGTGTTTGGTTTTATTGTTGGGATATGAAATGCTTTTGATAAATGGAAATAGTTCTTCAAAGCTTGCTTTTGCCAATTCAACCGGCGTTGGGTATTTCGCAAATATTGCCGGGGTAGTAAGGTTAACCCGCTTATCTGTGCACTGTGCAGATAAAATAACAGCTACCAGTAATTGAAATGGATTATCGTAAATCAATTCCGTTTCCGCCTCAGGAATATTGGTACTGAAATAATTGATTACTGCCGAGTATCTTTCTTTTTTAGTCATAATGTAACAAACCAAAAATAGTCAAGATCGACAGAATACCCATGTGATAACTAATAATGAGAATCAAGGATTGAAGCACGGGTTGGTGCAAATAGCATATAGATCATAACAGATAGTCACTAAGGTTTCTCTATGGACCATGGTCTATGGTCACCAACGCCATAACCCCTACCATTTACCCCTTAGGATGTGCATTCCTTGCATGTTGCATAATAGTCTTTATTGATAGCCGTGAAGGAGACTTTAATTTAAGTTGATCCAACTGGCGTATGCTTCTTTTCAGGACAGCAAGCTTTTCTGTTAATTCAATATCTCCCTCTTCCAGCGCTTCCTCTACTGCTTGTTGAATTGCAGGCGAACACTCTTTGTACAGGTACAATATCAAATCCTCTTCCTTAAGTTTTTTCATAAACATGATATTAGCTGAGAGGATACGGTATATATTAAAACGGGGGCTACATCGCTATTATTGTAAAGACTTTCTTAGGAATCAGTAAATTAGTCATTCGAAATAAAAATTTACTGACCTTAAATTATATCTTACTGAAAATCAATGGATTAAATTCCACTAAAAAAATGGAAAAATAGACAGAATAGAGGCTTGTATTGCTAGTTAAAATCTAAAAAAAGGGTTGGAAGTCCCTGGTAGAATTATTGCTTTTCGATAGTAGAATCTTCTATAATAAAAATATCTTCCCCCTCTTTTTTCATGAGGTAACGTTCACGGGCGAATTTTTCGAGGGCAGCGGGGTTGCTCTGGATATCGTGTAATTCCTGCTTAGTTTTATTGATTTCTTCGAGGTAGTATGCTTTTTTCGCTTCGAGTTTTTTGAGCTCGGCCTTTCTTTCTCTTTGCTGAAAAAAATCGCGTTGGTCAAAAAACAACATCCAAACCACAAAAAAACTGCCAGCCAGCAGGTATTTATTGGTGATTACGGAAGCTATTTTTTTCATAAGGTAAAACTATGAAAAAAAGCTACAAGCTACAAGTTCTAAGCTCCCAGCAATATTTGCTAGTAGCTTGTGGCTTGCAGCTTGTAGCTAGAATAGTAGTTTTAATGAAACCTATTTCTTACCAAACTTCACTTTCCCTTTAGGATATATCGCCGTTTCTCCCAGCATTTCTTCTATACGAATCAACTGGTTGTATTTTGCGATACGATCGGTACGGGAAGCCGAACCAGTTTTTATCTGACCACAGTTCAATGCTACTGCAAGGTCAGCAATGGTTGTGTCTTCGGTTTCACCACTGCGGTGACTCATAATCGTATTATAGCCATTATGCTGTGCAAGTGTAACCGCATTGATAGTTTCAGTTAAAGTACCGATTTGGTTTACTTTAACCAGCAATCCATTTGCAATTCCTTTATCGATACCAGTTTGTAAACGGTTAACATTCGTTACAAATAAATCATCCCCTACCAACTGGCATTTGCTGCCAATGGCCTGGGTTAATGCTTTCCAGCCATTCCAATCATCTTCGGCCATACCATCTTCAATTGAAGCAATAGGATATTGTTTTACCCATTTCTCCCAATATTTAACGAGCTCATCGCTGCTTAATACTTTACCATTGCTCTTATGGAAAACATATTTTTTCTTTTTGGCATCCCATAACTCACTGTTTGCAGCATCCATAGCAATAACGATCTGCGAACCAGTTTTATAACCAGCTGCCTGAATTGATTCAAGTACTGTTTCAATGGCTTCTTCATTACTCTGGATATTTGGCGCAAAGCCACCTTCATCACCTACATTGGTACTGTAGCCTTTTTTCTTCAATACACTTTTCAGGGTATGGAAAATTTCAACACCCCAGCGTAAGCCTTCACTAAAACTGGAGGCTCCCACAGGCATAATCATGAACTCCTGGAAATCGATTTTATTATCTGCATGCGCACCTCCGTTCAGGATATTCATCATAGGAATTGGAAGCGTTTTTGCATTTGTTCCGCCAATATATCGGTAGAGTGGAAGACCTGCTTCTTCAGCAGCAGCTTTGGCAACAGCCATACTAACTGCCAATAAAGCATTTGCGCCTAGTTTACCTTTATTAGGAGTACCATCGAGAGCAATCATGGCTTCATCGATAGCGGCCTGAGCAGCCACATCATATCCTACAATTGCATCAGCAATGATATCATTTACATTTTTTACCGCTTTTAATACCCCTTTACCTACATATTTCTTTTTATCGTTATCACGCAGTTCAACTGCTTCATGAATACCAGTACTGGCACCACTGGGAACTGCAGCGCGACCTAATGCGCCATCGTCTGTTAATACATCTACTTCAACAGTTGGGTTACCACGGCTGTCGAGTATCTGCCGGGCATGAACTTCAATAATGTAACTCATGGTTGTTTTCTAATTTGAATATGATTAAGCTTGTCAAGGGGCAATAGCCCGGTGCAATTTACGCAATTAGTTTTTAGCGGTAAATTACTATTTACCCTGTATTAACAAGCGTTCGTATGTACAAAATGATGGTATCTGGCCTAGTTATTTGGGGGAACAACCAGGTTTCGAATAATGGTTCTACCCTCTTTATATTGATTTTGCAAATATTCAGTAAGGGATGAAGCACCAAGTATTGATTCCTTTTCCTGGTTATAATTTGAAATATTATTCACCTTACTAAATATGCAGTAGTATTTTTTTCCGTCAAATACAAGATCACTAAGCACGTATCCAAGGTCTTTTTCTTTTGATAATCTATCCTCATCAAGCTTATCGACAATGGAAATTTTTTGAGAACTATATGCAGAACCTTTAGACACAACAACCAGCCAACGACCATTGCCATAGCCCATATTAGTTATAGCATATCCCTCTTTCCATTTATCATTTACCCATGACTCTGGAAAATCTGTTTTACCTGATGCAGAAACAGATTGTGAGGTATAAGGTACATTCTGGCTATATACCACCACCCATTGATTATTGAGAAAATTCAGGCAGGTAATATAATTTTTATTTGACTCCTTATACTTTTCTCGCACATTCGTTATGATAAGTTCATCCGTATTTCTTGTTGCCCATTTTTGATCAGTATAATCTGTTTTACCCATGATAAGATGATATGTTAAATCATCTTTTTCCCCAACCACAGAAATATCCTGAATATAATAATCCTGCTTCCAATATTTATCTATTAGGTCTTCAGGAAATTTTTTACTAGTTAATACTAGTTGTGTTTTTTGCGGCGTTTTGTAATTAGTTAGTGTGTAAGATTTAGGTGCTTTTTCATCAGCGGCTACTAACATTTCGACCAGCGCATTAAAATCCTCATCAAAATTATCGGATTCGAGTTTTTTTCGTTCCTGTTCCGGTATTGCAGATAGTCGGCCTCTTTTATCAATATAAAAATACTTTCCATCCTCTTTTACTGTTGCCTTTTCATTTTCAAAATCTGTGGCCGATTCGTAACGGGGAAATATTACTTCCGTTCCTTCCGCGTTAATATAACCCCACTTATCTTTAAGTTTTACAGCAGCCATACCATTGGAGAAATCTTCAGCATTTTCATATTTCGCAGATGTGAGTTCCTTACCTGTTACACTTAAATATCCAAATTTTGAAGTGCCAAAATAAATCCCTGGAACGTTTTCTTTATACCTGGCAATCCCTTCCTTGAAATTACCGATACCATCATATTTCGGAGGAATAATTTCTTTCCCATTTTGTAGCGATACTATTCCATATTTCTTGTTTAACTCCACACCACAATAACCATTCTCGCATTCAAATATTTTATCGTAACGCGTAGGAATAACCAATCTCCCCTTCATATCAATCATCCCAATCTTGTCTTTATAAGTTACGTTTGCATACCCTTCATTTACATCAGAAAAATAATCAATATCGTCAAATTCAAAAGGTATTACTTCTCTTCCACGCTGGTCTATCATACCAAACTTATCTTTCTTTTCGGCAATATACCAACCGGTATATGGATCATCATCCAGTGATTGATAATTAAAAGAAATAACCGTTTTGCCAGATTTATCAATCACACCAGCCTTCCCATTTTTTTCAACTACAGCAATGCCATTTTTAAAAAGACTCACATCATCAAATTCAAAAGGAAGTTTTACCTGATCCAGGGTATCTATGTATCCATATTTATTTCCCTTCTTTGCACCTATATATCCTTCACTATAATTAAGGATATAATCATATTCCGGTGGAATTATTTCCTGCCCAACAGCATTTACATACCCCCATTTTTTATCCAACACCATCATTCCATAACCAAAATCACCAAACTTCAGGACATCATATTTACGAAGGGTTGCCTGATTGCCTGATTTGTCTATCATCCAGTATTTTTTATTAGCAGATACTACAGCATAGCCCTTACTAAAATTGTAACCTCCCTCATATTCAAAAGGAATGACGGTTCTGTTTTGTTTGTCGATATAACCGACTTTGCCACCTTTTTTTGCAGCAGACAAACCTTCATAAAAACCATTGGCGGCATCATAAATTAGTGGAATAACTAGCTCATCTTTTTCATTGATGAACCCAATTTTACGATTCTTGGTAACCATCCTAAGCCCTTCCTTTGCTTCAGCAATTTTATCGTATTTCTGGGCATGTGCAGACAGATATCCCGTTAGGAGGAATAAACAGAGTAGCTTTTTCATAGAAATATAAATAAGGACTTGCCATTTGGCAGGATGAAAATAAAAAAAAAGCCCATTGGTTAATGGTAGAGCTTGAAAAATACACAGTTATGTGTATGGATACACTTTAAATAAATGAGTGGATTACTAATTTACTGTAGTTAATGACCGGAAAATTTGTTCAAGACTATTTTTCTCCGTTTCTAGCGAAACAATTTGTAACTGATAAGTTACCGCTATATTCAACAGATTTTTCCTTACCTGATCTGGGTTTGAAGTGAATATTCTGAAACTTTTAGCTCCAATGGCTTCAAATTTAGTGATCATAGGTATCCCCTGTATTGTATCTATTGCTACCGGCTCACTAAATTCAACCCTTAATGCAAGCTCCTTGCTGTTTTTTTGCTGCAGGTTGGAGAGTTTGTCGTTTGCAACAATATTCCCTTTATTTATTACCACTACCTGATCGCATATTGCCTCCACCTCCTGAAGTATATGGGAAGAAAATAATACTGTTTTACCAGACCCTTGTAGCCTTATTACATTTCGTATTTCTACAATCTGATTAGGATCTAATCCACTGGTGGGTTCATCTAAAATCAATACTTCCGGATCATGAATCAATGCAGCGGCCAATCCAACCCTTTGCTTGTACCCTTTTGACAACTGACCGGTTTTTTTATGGGCTTCGATGCCCAAGCCGGTTAGTTCAATAGCATTTGTTACTGCTTTACTTATGTGCGGCAATCTATGTACACCAGCAATAAAAGAAAGGTATTCCTTTACATACATGTCATAGTACAATGGATTAGATTCAGGCAGATAGCCAATTTTTCTTTTCGCTTCAAGGGGATGCTTTTTTACATCAATACCACATACTTCTACACTACCCCCATCTGCTTCCAGGTAACCCGTAATTATTTTCATGGTTGTGCTTTTTCCAGCACCATTTGGACCCAGAAAACCCAATACAGTACCCTTTTCCGCAGTAAATGAAATTTCATTTACTGCCTTTTGAGCACCATACAACTTGGTTAATCCTGAAATAACAATTGACATGCCGTAAAGGTATTAATTGAAAGCATTGTAACTAAAGTCGAATTGATAATAAAATGAGAAATTGATGGTAGTAGAGGGATTAGGTGTTAGGGATTAGTGATTAGAAGCTAGATGTTAGGCGTATCCCTAGAACCTAACAGCTAATGCCTAACCCCTAACTCCTAACCCCTTACACCTATAACTCAGTATCGTATTCTCCTTTCAGTGCATAATAACCAAATAAGCTAAGGCCAAATGCAATTGGAAGAAAAACTACGACAAAAACACCCCACTGAATCCAGGTATCAGTAGATGGTTTTGTTGCGATTTCATTTGCTGCTGTTTTTACCAGAAAAAAAACGGCCACCGGTCCGAGAAGGAGCCATATTATACCTGCAATTCTTTTTAACTGTTTCATATAACTAGTGAATCGTTTTTTTATTACTTAAATAAAGAACACCAATAACAAAACAAATACCTGCAACCAATATAGGATACATTAAACCGGCCAATTGATTACCTGTATAAATAGTAGTTAATAAAGTGGCAATAAAAGGGGTAAGTCCGCCAAATACACCATTCCCAATATGATAAGGCAGAGACATTGAGGTATACCTTATACGGGTTGGAAACAATTCAACCAGGAATGCAGCTATTGGACCATAAACCATTGTAACATAAATGATCATCAGGAAAATAATACCAATCATTTTCCAGTAAATCCCATCACCTACTTCTTTAACAATAGTTACAGCAGGTTTTATAGTTGTGCGTAAACCATCAGCATAAACCGTATCGGTAGTGCTGGTATGAAAAACAGATCCATCTGTAAAGAAACGGTCTTGTTTTACTACCCTTAATGAATCACTTGTTCCAGCAATTGAACTTACCAGCAACTGGGTTTTTGAAAGTTCAGCTTGTTCTACTTTTTGACTAGCATCGCTCAATGCCGCCAGTTCATTAAATAAGGGCCGATAAGTAACCACGGCGAGTAGCATACCAATCATCATGATCCATTTCCGTCCGATCTTATCACTCAAGTGACCGAAAACAACAAAGAATGGTGTGCCAAAAACTATTGCCCAGATTAGTATGGTTCTTGACTGTTCAAAATCTATTTTACAAATATTCTCCAGGAACGATTGCGCATAAAACTGGCCTGTATACCAAACGACACCTTGCCCCATTGTAGCACCAAACAAAGCCAGTAAAACCATTTTCAGGTTGGTTTTATGACCAAAGCTTTCTTTCAATGGATTCACAGATGTTTTTCCTTCTGATTTCAGTTTGGAAAACAAAGGCGATTCCTGCATTTTAAGCCGGATATAAATTGATACAATCACCAACACAATAGATAAAAGAAAAGGAATACGCCAACCCCAGTCATTAAATTTTGCTATGGATAGCTGACGGTCTGCATCAAGACTATGCCTCGTTAACAAGATAACGCCCAATGAAACAAACAATCCAAGCGTAGCGGTAGTTTGTATCCATGACGTAAAATACCCTCTTCTCTCTGCTGGAGCATGTTCTGCCACATATGTTGCCGCTCCTCCATATTCGCCACCCAATGCCAAGCCCTGTAACAATCGCAGAAGCAACACAATTATAGGTGCAGCAAAACCAATACTTTCATAGGAAGGAACAAGCCCGATAGCAAATGTTGATCCGCCCATTAAAACAAGTGTTAAGAGAAAAGTATATTTTCTTCCAACGATATCACCTAGGCGACCAAATACCAATGCACCAAATGGACGAACTATAAACCCTGCTGCGAATGTGGCAAGTGTAGACAATAGCGCCGCTGTTGGATTTGTTTTGGGAAAAAATTGTCCGGCGATAACTGTGGCCAGACTACCAAAGATGTAAAAATCATACCACTCTATCAATGTACCCAGCGAAGAAGCAGTAATTACTTTCCAGATGCCTTGTTCTTTTTTCATATGGATGTACAACTTACTGCAAAGAAGTGATTTTACGAAAATCTACCGTAGTTTTCTGCAAAGCAGCAGTATGATTTGTTCCATATTTTAAAAACGAACAATCATTCGCATAATCAAACGTAGCCACTGCGATGGATGTCTTATATTTATAGCCCAAAATTTCGATGAGCATGTCGTATCCATATCAGATTAAAAGTTTTGAAGAATATAAAGCAGCCTACCAGAAAAGTATCAGCGATCCAGCTTCTTTTTGGAGCGAAATTGCCGAACATTTTACCTGGAAAAAGAAATGGGAAAAAACCCTTGATTGGAATTTTAAAGAACCAAAAGTGGAATGGTTTAAAGGCGGCAAGCTGAATATTACCGAAAACTGCCTCGACCGCCATTTGGAAACCAAGGGCAACCACCCTGCCATTATTTGGGAACCAAATGCTGCAGATGAAAATCATCGGATACTCACTTATAAAAAACTACATGAAAAAGTTTGCCAGTTTGCACATGTATTGAAAAATAATGGCGTACAAAAAGGAGATCGTGTTTGTATTTATATGGGCATGATTCCTGAACTGGCTATTGCTGTTTTAGCTTGTGCAAGAATTGGTGCCATACATTCTGTAGTATTCGGAGGATTTTCTGCTCAAAGTATTGCCGACAGACTGGAAGATGCACAGGCAACATATATAGTTACCTGCGACGGAGCATACAGGGGCGCAAAAGATATACCTCTCAAATCCGTAATCGACGACGCACTAATAGGAAACAAAACAGTAAAACGTGTTATCGTTGCTACCAGAACACGCACTCCTGTATCTATGATCAAAGGCAGAGATGTTTGGTGGGAAGATGAAATGAAACAGGTAGAAGAAAAAGGCATCACCTTTATTGAAGCCGAAGAAATGGATGCAGAAGACCCTCTCTTCATTTTATATACCTCCGGCTCAACAGGCAAACCCAAGGGTGTGGTACACAGTGTGGCCGGATATATGATTTATACCAATTACACGTTTGTAAACGTATTTCAATACCAGCCCGGTCAGGTACATTTTTGTACTGCTGATATAGGTTGGATTACAGGACATAGCTACATTGTTTACGGTCCACTTAGCGCCGGTGCAACTTCCGTTTTATTCGAAGGAGTGCCTACATGGCCCGATGCTGGTCGCTTTTGGGATATCGTAGATAAATATTGCGTAAACATTCTTTATACAGCTCCCACAGCTATAAGAAGCTTGATGGGCTTTGGTCTAGGCCCCTTGCAAGGCAAAGACCTCTCTTCACTCAAAGTGCTGGGCACTGTTGGCGAGCCAATCAACGAAGAAGCCTGGCATTGGTATGATGAACATGTCGGTAAAAGAAAATGCCCGATCGTAGATACCTGGTGGCAAACAGAAACCGGAGGATGCCTTATTTCTAACCTTGCGGGTGTTACCCCTGCAAAACCAGGCTGGGCAACATTACCGATGCCCGGACTAGAAATGGTACTGGTAGATGAAAACGGCAAAGAGATTATTCAGCAAGGTGATGAAACCATTAGTGGTAATCTTTGTATTAAATCTCCATGGCCTTCTATTCTCAGAACAACCTATGGTGATCATGAAAGATGTAGGACCAACTATTTTGCCACTTATGAAAACATGTATTTCACTGGCGATGGTGCTTTAAAAGATAAAGATGGCTTCTTTCGTATTACTGGTCGCGTAGATGATGTATTAAATGTAAGCGGTCACCGTATCGGTACCGCAGAAGTTGAAAACGCGATTAACATGCATGCTGGAGTTGTAGAAAGTGCAGTGGTTGGTTATCCGCACGACATCAAAGGACAGGGTATTTACGCATACATTATTTACCATGGATCACATGCTCAGGATACCCATGGTACCGGCGATCTGGTAAGAAAAGATATACTACAGACCGTTACAAGAATTATTGGTGCAATAGCAAAACCCGATAAAATTCAGTTTGTAAGCGGATTACCTAAAACCAGAAGCGGAAAAATTATGCGAAGAATTCTGCGCAAAATTGCAGAAGGCGAAACCGATAACCTGGGAGATACAAGTACTTTACTGGACCCCGGCGTAGTTGACGAAATAAAAAAAGGAAAACTATAGCTTTTATAGCCTTGCCTGATAAATAAGAACAATTGCCTATGGTGATCTTTATATAAGGCAAATACTTTCTTATAGTATCTTTAAGAGATGAAAAAAGTACTGTGCCTTTACTTATTCACCTGCATTGCATTGTGCAGCCAATCCCAAAACCTGATCTGGTTTATGGAAAATGGCAAATTTGGTTTCCTCAATAAAAAAACAGGAAATACAGCCATCACTCCACAGTTTACTTTTGCCAGTCAATTTTATGAAGGCAGTGCCGTTGCTGCCGTCGGAAATTATCTGTTGCTATCAAAATATGGCTTCATCAACGAAAAAGGCAAATGGCTTATTACCCCACAATTCAATGCCGCCGGGCATTTTTCCGAAGGAAAAGCCAGGGTACAATTAAATGGTAAATGGGGCTATATCAATAAAAAAGGAACCTTCATAATTCAGCCTCAATTTGCACTATGCTACGAATTCAAAGGAGGACTTGCACAAGCTTCAGTTAAAGCCAATTTATGGGGGTTAATAGATAGTACAGGGAAATTTATTGTCCAACCTGAATACTATAATATTACCGATGCATATGCAGGTATTACCTGTACACAAAAAAACATGACCGATACCTGGGAAATACTTGATATAAAAAAGAAGACAAGTATTAAAACAGCCTTTACCAGGATGTATGCATTTGCTGATAGTTTAGCCCCGGCACGAGATACCAGTAACAAATGGGGGTTTGTAAATACTGCAGGTGCTTGGGTAATTCAACCTCAATTCACCAATGCCAGTTCTTTCTCTGAGGGATTAGCCGCTGTTGAAAAAGACTATGGAGCTTGGGGTTTTATTGATAAAACAGGTACATGGATTATTGCTCCCTCATTTCAACGGTCTGGCTTTTTTAATAAAGGGCTTGCCGTGATGGAAAAAGGAAATGATATAGTTTATATAGATAAAGAGGGAACTGTGCTGTATAGTTTTAAAAGATAGCTAACATCACAACTCCCTCTATAACTTCCATTATATTTTCATCAATCCTATATCCTGTCCATCCCAACCCGGGAACAATCCTTTTGTTTGTTTCAATTGAAGATGCCCTTTTGCAACCGCATTGAATACTGCCCTGAAATCTGTTGATACAGGCAGATCCCTACCATCTTCCAAATCAGCTTTTGCAAGTGATTTGATATTGTGGTACACTTTTCCTCCTTTTACATCATTACCTAATACAAACAAACAACTGGCCCTTCCATGATCGGTACCACCTGTTCCGTTCTGGTGTGCAGTGCGTCCGAATTCTGTCATAGTCATCACCGTAACATCATCCTGGTATTGTCCCATATCTGTCCAGAAGGCTGCGATACTATCACTGAAATCGCGGAGATTCCTGGCAAATGCACCATTAAGGGTGCCCTGGTTAAAATGGGTATCCCATCCACCACTTTCCGCAAATGCTACTTCTACACCCACATCCATTTTAATTAAGGTTGCAATCTGCTTAAGCGAATTACCTAAAGGAGAATTAGGATAAACAGCACCATTGGCTGGCTGGTAATTTTTTATATCGCTCGACTTCAAAATCTTCATCGCTTCAAAACTTTCCTTACCGGTTTTATTTAATAACTGGTTACTGGTTTGATCGTACAAAGATTCAAATGATTTGGCAGCGGCATTTCCGGCCATCGGATTCCCCTGCATTTGTATCGCAAAATCCTGCAGGTTACTGATGGCTAATGCTTCATGATCGCCATACAAACTTCTCGGTAAAGCACTGGTTAAACTTACTGCACTAAAAGGAGTGGCTTCATGACCCGTTAATCCAACGGCTCTGTTTAACCAACCGCTATTCGTTCCTTTGTTAAAAGGTGTACCACTCTCCATAAAATCCTGCGCATCGAAATGACTTCTGGTATTATTCGGACTTCCTACACCATGCACAACTGCCATTCTTCCTTCTTTAAAATAAGACGACAAGCTATTCAATGCAGGATGTAACCCGAATTTTCCGTCGAGATCCATCAAGCCACCTTGCGTTTGTGATGGACTCATATATAAGGTGGGTCTGAGCGATTTCAGGTTTTCGTCTGCAAATGGACTAACCGCCATTAACCCATCCATCGCGCCTCTTTGGAAAATACAAACCAATACTTTATTCCTTTTGTAGGGATGTAGTATTTTTCTAGTATCGGCTGCACGTGCAATAAAATTGGGCACGCCACCAAAACCCGCCGCAAAAAGTGCCATGGCACCTGATTTCATGAATGCTCGTCTGTTGGTCATAGTTGATGTTTTATAACACTGCTTAAAAACTCCGTTGTAATACAGTGATTAAAATGTTATTGGTTTGAATAAGATTTGTCTCAAGCTTTTACTTCCGCTGAAATTCAGGAGACCCAATGATAATTCCCACTACTTGAGCAACGGTTGCCGCGGTATTATTCATAGCATAAATATCTTTCCCTTTCGGATCCGGCTTTCTGTTTGGTTGGTCTTCATTTTCATCCTCTACCATTTCTGTTTTAACCTTTGCGGCTGCGGCATTTATTTTCTGTTCTACATTGGCATCTCTTACCATTGCCGTTAACCTTTTAATATTTTCTTCGAGGTTTCTTTCAGGCAATAGAAGTTTACTATAAATACGCAAAGCCTGGTCTGCACTTTCCGGTTCATGGTTTTCATTTAGTGCAAGTAGATTCAACCTCACCCCCGGGATTTTCTGGGTTGCCAATGCGAGTCCGAAATTCATCCTGTTTAATAATGCACCGCTATTGATCCAGAAATTTGCGCGGTCAGGAAATCCGGTAGGCGCTTGATAATAATAAAAGCGCTGCCCCATTTTTGTACACCATGTATACAATTGATAGGGTTGTAATACCTGGGCCTTTGTGGCTCTTACCGCACTGACGGCAAATTCAAATGGAGATTTTACCTTTTCACGCAATGCATTTTTCGACCAGAAATCAGGATGATTTACCATGGCAATCATCATTGCTTTAATATTTCCTTCTGTATCACGATAAGTTTGGGCCAATGTTTTAATAAGTGCCGGGGATGGTTCATCTGATACAAAACGCCTGGCTAATTTTGTGGCAATAAACTGTGCGATAGAAGCATGTTTCGCAAGCATGTTCAACACTTCAACTCCCTCCTTATATCCGTCTTTTCCGCTGAATTGTTTTCCTAATACTGTTTTCGGATTTTCATCGTGTTTATCTTCCCTAAAAAGAAAATCACCATCCACAATTAACCCTCTTCTTTCCATTTGTTTCTCATTCAGGTTTTCTACCAGTTTCTTTGCCGGACCTTCTTTATACATGGGTCGTACGCTCCATCCGGTTAGTGCCCTTGCTACTTCAGTTACATCTTTTTGTGCATATCCACCATCTACACCCAACGTATGCAATTCCATTACTTCACGTGCATAATTCTCATTAAGTCCTTTTGTTTTTCTTGCGGCAATTGCTTGCTGTACCAACGCATTTCCTGCCATAGAAGTATCCATTAACCTTGCTTCAACACGTTCTCTCGCAGCCTTAAGCATTGCATTATTCTCTTGTTTGCGCGTACGCTCATTATCATTACTAACACTCAGTGCATTGTCAAGATATTCCAGCATCGCAGGATGTTTGGCAGTAGCCATTAACATGTCTTTGAAACTACCCAGTACATAGGGTCTGATGGCATCACGCTCATAAGTAAGTACGTATTGCTGGCTTTGCCCCTTGGTAAGTGAAACATTAAAATGATTGAACCAGAAATCAGTTAATAATTCTTTCAACTGATTATTGCTGTAAACAGCCCTTAATACTTTCTGGTTAATTAGTTGTCTGTGTAGTTCCTGCACTGGTCTTATGCCTTGTTCACGAACTACTTTAGCAATTAAAGCTCTGTATTCCTGTTTATTGGTATCGCCAATTGAATCGGCCTTGATAATTTTATTACGGATACCATAGCGTAAAATCTGGGCGGGGGTGAGATAGGTATTAACAATGGCTTCATTATCCATTTTTAAAGCCTCGAAATTCGCCAATCGTTTATCCAGTTCCTGATCGGGTAAGTTAGCATCCAATTGTTGTTGCAACCATTGTTCCAACCCCATATTTACCACCTGTTCAATTTGTCCGGGCTGAATACCATAACTAAACCTGTTCAATAGATGAGCCGCAGCCTGTTCTTTGGTAAGACCAGCTTTTTTATAGGGCATATTAATTTCTGGAAGACTACTCTTATTGTTGGTAAATGCTGCCCCCAATGTAAATAGGGCTCCAACAGTAAAGGTTTTAAACATTCGCTTCAGGGACATTGGTTTTCGTTTTTCTTTTGACTGGGGGTTGGATGGAAGGTTTAATCTTTTGATGAAAAATGATTGCCACTGAGGGCACAGAGAAGCACAGAATAAGTGAATTTTCTCTGTGCCCTCAGTGGCAAAAAAAAGAGCGCCTAAACAGACGCTCTTTTCACTAAGATTAAGTTGTTTTTTTCATAGCCACCCGATACAGTATAAAGCCCATGATGGCAAAGAATAGCGTTCCCAACAGGAAGTATCCGTTCTCTGTGAAAGCATTTACCAATCCATGTTCCATACTTATACTTTTCAGGAATTGTTCACCCCCAGATGTTCCGGTAATAAAAGCAATCACAACACCTGCAACGGCTCCGCCCGCAACCAGTCCGGTAGCGAATAAGCTTCCTTTACTCAGTTCCTCTTCTTCTGCACTTACTTCCTTTTTATCTTTTTTCTGTTTGCCTTCCACAATTCCACGAATAGCGCCACCAATAAATATTGGCAGGGTAGTGGCAAGTGGCAGGTAAACCCCGATTGCGAAACTTAGGGATTTAATACCACAGAGTTCCATTACAACGGCCAAAAACATTCCAACGATAACATATTGCCAGTCTAGGTTTTGAGATAATATCCCTTTAATTAATGTCGCCATCAATGTTGCCTGAGGAGCAGGATATTTTTCTGTTCCGATAGCATGCTGAACACCTTGTTGCAACATTTCAGTTGTTGGCTTATCCAGGAACTTAACGGTAATACCTATCACTATAGAAGATACTATGGCACCAACAAATAAGGCAATCTGTTGGTTACGAGGCGTGGCACCGACAATGTATCCGCTTTTTAAATCTTGTGATGTAGCTCCCGCATTGGCGGCAGCTATACAAATCATACCTCCTACAACCAACACAAGTGGTTCATAGGCCTGACCAGACCAGCCAAGGCTTAAGAATATAAGGCTCGTTCCCATTACGGTAGCGATGGTCATACCACTGATTGGGTTATTAGAAGATCCTATTAAACCCACAATCCGGGATGATACAGTAACAAACAATGCACCGAACAATACAACTAATATACCAATCAAAATTTTCTGAAGAAACCCATCGCCAGGTAAACTTGGTATAACAGAGATAATGGCAATCAAGGCAAGACTACCCAGACCCACAATTTTTAAACTAAGGTCTTTTTCTGTTCGGGAAACATTAATGCCAGATGCAGCACCACCACCCTTGAGAGAAGCCATACTTCCCTTTACAGATTTTACAATGGTAGGTAATGTCTTGAGCAAAGTAATGATACCACCAGCAGCAACAGTACCAGCACCTACCTGACGTACATAAGCATAATAGATAGCCGCTGAATAATCTGCAAAAGTATGTGTTACTGGATCCCATCCGCCTTTACCACCTGCTTTTGTAATATCTGCCAGGTATCCAAGTTTAGCCAATTGAATGGCAATAGCATCAGCCGGAACCAGGGTTGATAATAATGGAATAAATACCATCCAGCTAAGCACACTACCTGCAACCAGCACCCCTGCAATTCGCGGTCCGATGATATAACCTACCCCAAGGTATTCCGGTGTTATTTCACCACTCACTTTGGCAGATGGAAAGAATTTGTTGATTTGTTTAGTGGCATAAAAAGGTGTCTCCGCTATAACATGCATTACTTTTTGCAGGATGGCATATACAAAAGCAACACCCAGACCCCAAAAAGCAGTTTTAGCAAAATCTCCACCCCTCTCTCCGGCTTTTAATACATCACCACATGCAGTGCCCTCCGGATATGGAAGATTATCGTGCTCATTTACAATCAACGCTTTTCTGAGTGGCACCATTAATAAGGTACCCAGCAATCCACCAACAATCGCAAGTATGAGAATAGTGAGATAATTAAAGTATTCGGCACTGGAAGGTGAGGATAAAAACAGGAAGCCTGGTAATGTGAAAGCTACCCCTGCTGCAATACTTTCCCCAGCAGAACCGGTGGTTTGTATGATATTGTTTTCAAGAATCGTGGTCTTCAAAAATTTTCTACCCAGTGTAATGGCAATTACGGCAATTGGTATAGAAGCTGAAACGGTTAACCCGGCTTTCAGCGCAAGATAAACAGTGGCCGCGCCAAAAATCACACCGAAAAGACTACCTACCAGAATCGATTTTACGGTAAGCTCTTTCATATTTGTTTCGGGGGAAACAAAGGGTTTAAAAGTTTTTTGAGATTGGGACATGAGTTGGTTTTTAGATGAAGCAAGCATTTTTTTCGGCAAACAATGACCCGTTTACCGATAGTTTCCGATACTTTTAAATTTCAAAATACGATTTATGTCTGATATACAAAAAGAGTCAAAGAAAGGCAGTATGCCAAAATCGATTCCATTTATCATTGGAAGCGAAATTGCGGAAAGATTTAGCTTTTATGGCTTGCGCTCCATTATGGTTACTTATATGGCTGTCGCATTTTTTAATCCAACCCTAAACCCTGCACTCACTGCCGAAGCAGATGCTAAGGCAAATGAGATGTCGCACCTTTTTGTAACACTGGCCTATTTCATGCCCATGGTTGGGGCAATTATGGCAGATTGGTTTTTTGGAAAATACAGGGTTATCCTATTGGTGTCTATATTATACACGATCGGCCACTTGATTCTAGCGATATCAGATAACAGCTATACGGTTTTCAGTGCCGGATTGGTGGTAATTGCCTGTTGTGCTGGTGGTATTAAATCATGTGTGTCTGCAAATGTTGGCGACCAGTTCGATAAATCAAATGAACACCTGCTTTCAAAAGCATATGGCTGGTTTTATATGAGTATTAATACCGGAGGTACACTTGCCCCTTTGTTTATTCCTTTGCTAAAAAAATATTATGGTCCTGAAATCGCATTTGGCGTGCCTGGTATTTTGATGGCTCTGGCTACCATTTTATTCTGGTTAGGTAGGAAAAAATATGTGCGTGTTCCACCTGCAGGTATTAAAAAAGAGAATTTCTTTTCCATTTCCATCTATGCCCTTATGAAATTATTCAGCCGCAAACCCGGACAAAAAGTTTGGGAAGCAGTTGGAGAAAAATATTCTGCAACATCTATCGATGGCATCCAGGCAGTTTACCGCGTATTAGCCGTTTTTGCCTTCACCCCCATTTTCTGGGCACTTTGGGATCAGAATCTTTCAGAATGGGTATTACAGGCTACCAGGTTAGACCTCACCCTTGTCGGAGATTTCACCATTTTACCAGAGCAGATTAATTTTATCAACCCATTATTCCTGGTATTATTGATCCCTGTCTTTAATTCTTTAATCTTTCCCTTTCTTGAGAAAAAGGGAATCAAAATCAGCCCATTACGTAAAATAGGTGCCGGGTTAGTCGTTATTGGTATTTCTTTTACCATTATTGCCCTGATCCAGGAAAGTATTGATGCAGGTGGAAAACCATCGGTTTGGTGGCAGATAATGGCCTATATCCTTTTGGCTGCATCAGAAATACTTGTTTCTGTTACCTGTCTTGAATATGCTTATACCCACTCACCCGTATCAATGAAAAGTACCATGAGTGCATTGTACCTGCTGGGTATTTCTGCCGGTAACCTTTTAGTGGGTCTGATTAACGGAAATATCGTAGACAAAGGATTTTTCAGCCAATTTACCGGTGCCCGTTATTACTGGTTATTTATTGGCATACTAGCCGTTTCAATACTATTGTTTATGCTGGTAGCCAAAAGACTCCCAGAAAAACGCTATATAGGCGTTGCGGAAAAGGAAAACTAATTTTTGAGCATGGGTAGGGCGTTAACAAAAAAACACCCTACTCATGCTGAAAATCCTACATAGAGCCTACTTTCGCCACCTGAACTTATTTCTATGAATATTCTTCTTCTCGGATCAGGTGGCCGCGAACACGCGCTGGCATGGAAAATGTCGCAAAGTCACCACTGCGACGCCCTTTTTATCGCCCCAGGTAATGCTGGAACCAGCGAATTTGGGACCAATCTACCCCTCTCCCTTACCGATTTTGAAGCCATTAAACAGGCTTGTTTAGAAAACAACATCAGTATGCTTGTTGTAGGGCCAGAAGAACCTTTGGTGAAGGGGATATATGATTTCTTTGAAAGCGATCCACTCCTCCAAAAAATACTCGTTGTAGGACCATCTGCAAAAGCAGCTCAACTGGAAGGAAGTAAAGCTTTCAGTAAAAAATTCATGCAACGCCATGGAATACCAACTGCTGCTTACGCAGAATTTACCGCAGCTAATTTTGATGAAGGAAAAGTTTATATCGCGAACCATAGTTTGCCTGTTGTTTTAAAAGCTGATGGACTCGCTGCAGGAAAAGGTGTGGTTATCGCAAATACACACGAGGAGGCATTGCAAACATTTGAAGAAATGATTCTTCACAAACAGTTTGGAGAAGCAAGCAGTAAAGTAGTCATTGAAGCGTTTTTACAAGGAATTGAAGTAAGTGTATTCGTATTAACCAATGGATCAGACTATCAGATCATTGGTCATGCAAAAGATTATAAAAGAATTGGCGAAGGCGATACTGGCTTAAATACAGGCGGAATGGGCTGTGTAAGCCCTGTGCCATTTATGGATGAAACATTTATGCGCAAAGTAGAGGAGCGCATTATCGCTCCAACAGTGAAGGGGTTGGAACTGGAAGAACTGATATACCACGGGTTTATTTTCTTTGGTTTGATGAATGTTGCAGGTGAACCATTTGTAATTGAATACAACTGCAGAATGGGTGATCCTGAAACAGAAGTGGTAATGCCTCGCCTTCAAACAGACCTTGTTGCGTTGTTTGCAGCTATGGATAATGGCACACTTGCTGATGCAAATATTTCATACGATGAAAGAGCTTGCGCAACTGTAATGGCTGTAAGTGGTGGTTATCCGGGTGATTATGAAAAGAATAAAATCATCCACGGACTTGAACAGCCTGCAACAAAAGATGTGATGGTATTTCATGCAGGTACCAAAAAAGATGAAAACAATGTTTTAACAAATGGTGGCAGGGTTTTGGCAATAAGCGCTTACGGAAAAAATATTACTGAAGCAGTTCAACAATCAAAAAATAAATTATCAGAAATAGCGTTTGAAGGAATGTATTTCAGAAAGGATATTGGATACGAATTCGGACTTTAGTCAATAGGCCATAGTTCGTGGACCATGGTCTATTCGCAAACCCCTGAAAAATCAGTATTTTAGGCTTTGTTATTTCAAGTAATTTCAACCACCTTTGCAATCATTGATCAAGAAATAAAGTATTTTTAATATACAATGGGATTATTCAACTTTTTTACGCAGGAAATAGCTATGGATCTGGGTACTGCAAATACCCTGATAATCCATAATGATGAAGTAGTGGTAAATGAGCCATCAATTGTGGCCCTGAACCGTAATAATATGAAAGAAGTGCTCGCGGTGGGTAAAAAAGCCCTGATGATGCACGAAAAGACCCATGAAAGTATCCGAACGGTACGCCCCCTTAAAGACGGTGTTATCGCAGATTTTAACGCTGCCGAGCTGATGATCAGGGAACTGATCAAGATGATCTATCCCAAAAAGCCCCTTTTTCCCCCAAGCTGGAGAATGGTTATATGTATTCCTTCCTCTATTACAGAGGTTGAAAAACGTGCGGTACGTGATAGTGCTGAGCAGGCAGGGGCCAAAGAAGTTTACATGATCCACGAACCTATGGCCGCGGCCCTGGGTATTGGTATAGATGTGGAAGAACCTGTAGGAAACATGATCATCGATATCGGGGGAGGTACCACAGGTATCACCGTAATTGCCCTTGCAGGTATTGTTTGCGACCAGAGTATACGTGTTGCCGGTGATGAATTCACAGCCGACATCATGGAAGCCCTTCGTCGTTACCATAGCCTGTTGATCGGTGAAAGAACAGCAGAACAGATCAAAATCAATGTGGGTGCTGCGATGAAAGACCTCGACAACCCACCAGATGATATGCCGGTAAACGGACGTGACCTTGTAACTGGTATTCCTAAACAAATTATGGTTAGCTATCAGGAAATAGCTGAAGCACTTGATAAAAGCATCTTTAAAATTGAAGAAGCTATCCTCAAAGCACTTGAAACCACACCTCCTGAGTTGGCTGCCGATATCTATCGCAGAGGATTATACCTCACAGGTGGTGGAGCACTTTTACGTGGGTTGGATAAACGCTTGAGTGCTAAAATCAAATTACCCGTTCATGTTGCCGATGATCCTTTGAAAAGTGTGGTACGTGGCACAGGGCTGGCTCTCAAAAATTACCAGCGCTTCCCATTCATCATGCGATAAAAAGTGATTCTATCCTGTAGTAACAGGCTATAAGATTTTACTGATCGCAAATCAATTTCAGGTTGAAGAATATCTTTTATTTCATACGGCGCTATTTTACCTTCCTGAGCTTTCTGGTTTTACAGGTGTTAGCCATCATTTTGCTTACAAGGTCCAGCAAAACACATGAAGCTTTTTTTGCGGATGCTACCAGTGAGCTTACTGGTAAACTCAATAAGCAATATAGTAACCTGAGAAATTATTTCAGTCTCGCAGAAGCCAATCGACAGCTCGCAGAAGAGAATACCCGATTGAGAAATTTGCTTCAGTCTAATATTGTTGCGCCAGATAGCACTAAACTAAATTACACAGACACAACCCACCGCGATTCATCGGGGCGTTACCGCAAGTTTACCTGGCTACCGGCAAGGGTAATTGGTAATACCGTTACACTTCAAACCAATTTCCTTACGTTGGAAAGAGGAAGTAGTCAGAGCGTTAAAAAAGGAATGGCCGTAATCGGACCTGAAGGTATTGTGGGCGTAGTGGTTGATGTGAGTCCAAATACCAGCAAAGTAATGAGCCTGCTTCACAGAAACAGCAGGGTTAGTGCCATGCTGAAAAAAGACAATAACGCGGGTAGTATCGAATGGGATGGTAGCGACCCATCTATACTTACGCTAAGAAACGTATCAAAAAGTGCAAAAGTTGTAAAGGGTGATACCGTGGTAACAAGTACTTACTCAGCCAATTTCCCATCTCATCTAATGGTGGGAACAGTGGATGCCATTGTAAAAGATCCATCCAGTAATTTTTATACCCTTAAAATAAAAACAGCGACCAATTTTTTCAATATACAATACGTGTACTTAGTAGAAAATGCACGGTACACAGAACAGGTTCAACTGGAAAATACCCCTTTATCTAATCAATGAGCAACCTCATCAAAAATATCGTCCGCTTTATCCTGTTTATCTTTTTACAGGTATTCATCCTGAATGAGGTTCCGCCATTGCACCGTTTTATCGTTCCTTATATCTATTTCCTCTATATACTCTGGCTTCCTTTTACCATAAACAGAATTGCACTGATGGTTATCGCATTCCTGTTTGGTTTAAGTCTCGACTTTTTTGCGGGAACCATGGGACTTCATGCCGCACCCTGCGTGTTGATTGCTTTTGTTCGTCCTTATCTGCTCAACCTTCTACTACCTCAGGAAACCATCGAACAAAGCTATTCTGAGCCAGGCAGTAAAAGTATGGGATGGGCTCCTTACAGCTTGTATGTTGGACTACTTACATTTATTCACCATTTCTACCTCGTATTTATAGAGTGGCTTCAATTTGGAAGTTTCCTTTATTTTATCGGAAAAGTACTTGGCACCACAGCCATCAGTCTGCTCATGATCTTCCTCGCAGAACTACTCTTTCTAAGGAAAGGAAAGTATAGAACCAATGCAGCGTGAGGGGGTGAGGGGTGAATTGTGAATGGTGAATGTTATAGTGAATAGTGAGTAGTCAGTAGTGAGTAGAGAGGTATACCTTATAAAAAATCTTTCCCTTACTCACTCCCTCATTGACAATTCACCATTGACCATTCACGCAAAAAAGACATCCCCCATAGCACATAACAGCATCGGTAACATTTTCACAACAATTTTTTTTATTTTTTTGCGTTTCTCCACAACAAAGCATCAAATTTGTAGTACACTTCTCTTTTACGTTTAGTTCCAAGAAATATGCCTGTCTTCAACCAGAGTCGCAGCCGCGTGATACAGTTTATTTTTGCAGGTGTTTTTATCGCCATAGTCGGACAACTGATTAACCTGCAATTGTTTTCCAGTAAATACAAACTGGCAGCAGATAATAATGCCTTTTATCGAAAAGTTATTTACCCGGATCGTGGCATCATATTCGACCGTAAAAAAAGAGGTATACTTGAAAACACCATCAGTTACGATTTGGTAGTTATTCCCTCTGAAGCAAGAGGTACAGACACCGCTACACTCTGTCGCCTGCTTAATATTGATACCGCTGCATATAAAAAACGTATGCGCGACCTGATTTTCAAAAATACCAGTGTAAAACCCAGTGTTTTCGAGGCTTTACTTACGCCAGAAATGTTTGCAAAGCTCAATGAAAACATGTATCGCTTTCCCGGATTCTCCCTCAACGAAAGATCCGTACGCACCTATCCCTATAATGTCGGTGCCGCCATGCTTGGATATATGGCAGAAGTAGATACCGGATTCCTGCGAAGGCATAAAGATGAAGGTTATGAAATGGGCGATTATTTTGGCAGCACCGGTCTGGAAAATATCTATGAAAAAGTATTGATGGGGCAAAGAGGTATTCAACGATATATACGTGATAACAAGGGTCGCTTGCAGGGATCCTGGGAAAATGGTGCCTATGATACCGCAGCTATTGCCGGTAATAACCTCTATTCAAGTATCGATGTTGAGTTACAGCAGTTGGGCGAAAAACTCATGGAAAATAAAGTAGGAAGTATTGTGGCTATCGACCCGAAAACAGGAGGTATACTTTGCATGGTTAGCGCCCCTACCTATAACCCTAATTTCTTAACTGGTAACCAACGAAAGAAGCACCTGGTGGAAATGTTATACTTCGATCCGAGACTCCCCTTACTTAATCGGACAGTAAGTACTTATTACTCACCCGGATCAACCTTCAAAACCTTTGTCGGAATTGTTGGTATGGCCGAGGGTGCTATTGACGACCAGATGTCGGTTAGCTGTGGCGGTGCTTACTTTGGTTGTGGCAGACCAATGGGTTGCCATGCCAAAGGTACTTTTACACTCAAAACCGCCATCTCTAAATCCTGTAACAGTTATTTTGCAGTTTCTTTCAGAAGAATTCTTGATAACAATAAATATGCTAACAGGTCTCTCGCACTATCCGCATTTAATGAGTACGCACATTCATTTGGTTTGGGAAAAAAATTAGGTGTTGATTTACCTTCCGAAAGAGATGGACTAATTCCTGGTCCTGAATTATACCAACGAAAATTTGGTAAAAACTGGCAGTCTTGTAATATTATCTCCAACAGTATCGGACAGGGTGAAATATTGACCAACCTTACACAGGTAGCCAATGTAATGGCCATTATTGCCAATAAAGGCTGGTTTTATACCCCACACCTCATCGACTCTATCGAAGGTGGAGACACATATGGTTTACTGGAAAAATATAAGGTAAAGCATAAAACAAGAGAAGTACCGGAATTTGTATGGGAAGAAGTACACGAAGGTATGCAGGGCACTATGGAATTTGGTACTGGAGCTTATGCCAAAGTTCCCGGAGTAATTGTTTGTGGTAAAACCGGAACGGTAGAGAACCAATATCGGGGTGAAAAATTAAGGGATCACGCATTTTTTGGTGCTTTTGCACCAAGGGATAATCCAAGAATCGCCATTGCTGTAATGTGTGAAAATGCAGGATATGGCGCTACTTCAGCTGCTCCAATTGCCAGTTTATTGATTGAAAAATACCTAAAAGATTCTATTTCAGGTAACGATAGAAAAGCAAAAATTGAACAATTGGCCAATATGGATCTGATTCCGCCGCAGATGAAAAGACAAATGGTTAAAAGAGATTCATTAAGACAGGCACAGCAACTTGCATCAGCAAAAAAAGCGGCAAGAGATACTTCAGGTGTTGAAGAAGCTCCAGAAGAAATTGAGGTAGATAGTTCAAAAACACCAGCTAAACCAGTACCCGCTAAGAAAGGAAACAAAGAAACCGTTACTAAATTGGCTTTATTACCCGACCAACAGCGCAAAAACGCTATTAAAAGAAAAACTGCAGCCTGAGTTGTATGAACAGAAGAAACCACCAAACTGCCACACAGGGTGTTGATTACCTCGTAATCTGGTTATATGCTATACTGGTAGCCATTGGCATACTATGCATTTTCATGGTTGAATACAGGCCAGGTACAGATTGGTTCACCACATTCATCAATGGTAAAACCAACTATAGCAAACAACTCATTTTTGCTGGTGTATGTGCCATTGCCGCAACTTTCATTCTACTCACAGATAGTAAGTTGTTTACCGCATTTGCCAACCTGTTTTATCTGATGGGTATTCTTTTAATGCTGGCCACATTTGTAATCGGGAAAAACATCAATGGTTCCCGAAGCTGGATTCCGCTAGCGGGAGGATTTAACCTTCAACCTGCAGAACTTTGTAAAATTTTTGCGGCCCTTGCCCTGGCGAAATTTTTATCACGACAGGAAGTTGATTTTAGTAAAATAAGATCACAACTAATTGCCGGTGCCATTACACTCTCACCTGCTGTATTATCTATTTTGCAACATGAACTTGGTTTGGCGCTTGTTTATACAAGTTTCCTGATCGCTATGTACCGCGAAGGATTACCTGCACAAATATTAATTATCGGATCATCTTTTGGTGTACTGGTTGTTGCAACCTTAATTCTCGAACCCAATATACTGGCCATTATACTCACAGTAATTGCCGCATTGGTAATCTTCATCTTACGTAAGCAAATCAAAAAGAAAAAAAGACTGCTTACCATTATCCTTTCAATCTGGCTGGTTTGTGTTGGTGTACAGCGTTTTGTTGTACCCTATATTTTCAATAATGTACTCGAATGTTACCAGAGTACACGTATCTACAGCATGGTGGGTAAGGAATATGATTGCTCAGACAATAAAAAAGCGCAGGATAAAACCAATACCAATAAATCAGTAAGAAAACCCGACGATTATAATGTTCGTCAAAGTAAAATAGCCATTGGATCCGGAGGATTTATAGGAAGAGGATTCTTAAAAGGTACCCAAACACGCGGCAAATACGTACCAGAACAACATACCGACTTTATCTTCACATCTCTTGGTGAGGCTTTTGGTTTTGTGGGATGTTTTGTGTTTTTACTGATCTATTTGTTTTTATTATACCGAATAATTCGCATTGCTGAACGACAACGAAGCACTTTCAGCAGGGTATACGCATACAGTGTTGCAAGTATCCTGTTCTTCCATATTGCTGTAAATGTTTGTATGACCATTGGTTTGTTTCCGATTGTGGGAATTCCGCTTCCACTGATTAGTTATGGGGGCTCATCTTTGCTTACCTTTACGGTGCTGATTTTCATCATGCTAAGATTAGATGCAGACCGGCAAATGGTTTTAAGATAAAGCGCGACAGCATGCAGATCATTCCACTTTCAGAAGGTAGTTTTACCATCGACAAAACAAAAGTCTTTGTTCCTTTCGATATCGAAAAAGAAGAACTGAATAATCGGCCTATTGGCAGTTTATTGGTAGAAATACAACCCTTTGTAGTGATTACAGCTAAAGATGTAATACTGCTCGATACCGGATTAGGTTACAACGAAGCCGATGGAACACCTCAACTATACCATAATCTTGAAAAAGCTGGTATCAATCCCTCACAGATCACTAAAGTATTGATGAGTCACCTGCATAAAGACCATGCCGGAGGCGTAACCATCAACAATAAAGCTACACAGGAACGTTTCATCAGTTTTCCCTATGCAACCTATTATGTGCAACAGAGAGAAATGGAATTTGCACAAGGCATCGGTTCTGCTTCTTATATACCCGAAGATTTTAAACTGCTCGAAGAATTCAGTAAAGTTGTATGGCTTACTGAAGATGAAGGCACTATTGATGGTTATATACGCTACCAACTAACTGGTGCGCATAGTAAGTTTCACCAGGTTTTCTGGATCGAGGAAGATGGTCAAACCATTTTCTTTGGTGGAGATGATGCACCGCAACTACAACAGATGAAAAGCCGATTCGTAGCCAAATACGATTATGACGGAAAGAAATGTATGGAACTAAGGAAACAATGGTGGGAAGAAGGGCAGGCTAAAAATTGGACATTTTTATTTTACCACGATATACAATCGCCCGTTTGGGGACCGATGAAATAAGCTTTACTGACCACCTCCAGATTTTGGTTCACGCATTTTTTTACGCTGTTCCATTCTTTGTTGTAACTCTTTACGCACCACATTCATAAACTCACGTTCAGCCTGAAGTGCTTTATTTACGCGTTCATCAGTTACAAGTATCTTTTTGAGATCTGTCTTATACTTCTTGCGGATATTCAGTACAGTTTCTTCAAAAGCCAATATATCTTCCTTATTATCCTGACGAGCTTTTCTTACTTCATCAGTATAACTATTATACAACGGCCAGAATTTCTCTGCCTCATCGGTTGTTAATGCAAGATGCTTTGTGAAATAAGCCACTTTGAGCACTTCAACATTTTGTCTGCCACCCATCATCTTCCTTTGCGGTTCCTGCGACATCACTGTAGACGCCACAAGCAGAGTAATGATAAAAAATATTGCTTTTTTCATGATTAACTATTTGATTCAACTGTTTCTGATGAAACCGATTCGCCAGACTCATCCAGGTATTGTTTCAACTCATCATCGCTCATAAACTGAATATGTTCATTCACATCAGGTAATTCATCTTCCCCATATTGCTCGCGATAACCGGCTGCTACTACTAATTTTTCAGAACTTGACAGGTAAGTATTTAACTCCTCTTCACTGAGTTTCGACATTTCCTGAGAAACATCTATTTGGGCATAATCAGCAAAATTACTGTCTCCGCTTTGCTGATTCGTATCTGAAGTATACAAAACCGCAGTTGTTATAAGCAACCCTGCTACAACTGCCGCTGCTGCCAAGCGCATCCATTTTAAAGGCCTACGTGCCTTCATCTGAACTACAGGTATCTCATGCACCGCAGCCTTTTGCATAATGGTCTCCATATTCAACGCCGGACTAGCCTGCTGCTGAAAAGGCATTTCTTTTGATAAGGTATTGAGCAATGGAGACAATGACTCCATTTCCTCTATTACTTCTGCTTTGCGAATAGCAGCTATAATGCTGTCTGAAAGACCATCAAAATATCCTTCTGGAAGCTGGTAAATATTGTTTTTTGAAAGATCCACATTCACCGCTAATCTTTCCAGTAACAAATCAGCAAAAGCCTCAAAATACCCTTCCGGTACACGGTAAGGTATACGAGCAGACAAATGTTCCAGTGAAAGATCCATTTGCTTCAATTCATTCTTTATTGCTTCTCTCTGACTCATGCTTATTTGATACCCTTAATAAATCAAGGTTTAATTTTCACGGATAAATGCTTCAATTTTCTTTGCGGCGTGGTGATAACTGGCTTTTAAGGCCCCTTCTGTCGTCTCCAAAATACGGCTCATCTCTTCGTATGGCATTTCGTCGTAATATCTTAGATTGAATACCACCCGCTGCTTTTCAGGTAATTGCTGAATGGCCAGTTGTAGTTTCCACTCTAACTGATTGCCATCAAAATTACTATCGGCTTTAATTTTATTAGACAATCCCTCTCCCACTTCATCCATACTAACCGAAGCTCTTCTTTTCTGCTGTTCAATAAAACTCAAACATTCATTCGTTGCAATACGATACATCCAGGTATATAAACGGCTGTCTTCTCTGAAATTCTCCAGCCCCTTCCAAACTTTAATAAACATATTCTGTAACACATCATTGGCATCATCATGGTCAATCACCATTCTTCTGATATGCCAGTAAAGCTTCTCCTGGTATTTCTTGATAATTGCAGTAAAACCCTGCTCTTTGGTAGAAGGCTGGCGAAACTGATCCAATAAGACCTTATCATCTAACTGCATGCAGG
>CAZTCS010000017.1:0-29268 GCA_964611995.1 uncultured Sediminibacterium sp.
TATGCAACACATAGTACCAAGTTTTTTTAGGTAATGGGCAGAACTTAATAACTGGTAAAACTTATATTGTTGATTATCAGCTATTTATGGAAATGAGGGGAAATATAAATGGGATGAATGGTGCTATTTCATGAGAAACGGCGATTCTTTACATTAACCCTTAAACGCTCCCAAAAAAGGCAAAAAAAATATTTTATCGTTTTTATACGATAAAAGAAAAAATAGTATTTACTTTGTCTTATCGTACAAAAACGATAAATATGGCAACTCCTAAAACAGCAGCATTCGCAAAAAAGGAACAAGACCTTGCAGCATTTGCAAAAGCACTTGCACATCCTGCCCGTATAGCTATACTAAAAGTTCTCGCACAAAAGAATGCATGTATCTGTGGTGAAATCGTTGAAGTATTACCCCTTGCACAGTCTACCGTATCGCAACACCTGAAAGAATTAAAAGAAGCAGGGTTGATTGACGGTACTATAGATGGTCCAAGAAGTTGTTATTGTATCAACTGGAAAGCATTTGAAAAATTCAACACAGAATTCACTTCACTATTTCATAAACTGAAAGACCAGCAAGCTAAATCATGCTGTTAGCATTCATCACTGTATGCAGGGCTTAGATCTTCATACAGTAATGACCGCGAACAGTTTTTTATCATCATAAAAAACAACATAAAATGCAAACAGAAACAGCCTTAAAGGCATTGGTAAAAGAAAAGTATGGCGAAATTGCCGATCAGTCGCGCACCGATAATGCAGCATCATGCTGTGGTTCGGGTTGCTGTAGTACAGAAGTATATAATATTATGGCCGACGACTATACCCAACTTGCAGGGTATAACGCCGATGCCGATTTAGGATTGGGTTGCGGACTACCAACAGAATTTGCAAAGATTCAAAAAGGTAATACGGTAATAGACCTGGGCAGCGGTGCAGGAAACGATTGTTTTATTGCAAGAGCCATTACGGGTGAATCAGGAAAAGTAATTGGCATCGACTTCACCGAAAGAATGATTGAAAAAGCAAGAGAAAATGCAGAGAAACTCGGCTTTAATAATGTAGAGTTCCGTTTGGGTGATATTGAAAACATGCCCGTATCCGCAAATGTAGCAGACGTAGTAGTAAGTAATTGTGTACTGAACCTGGTTCCAAACAAATTCAATGTATTAAAAGATGTATACCGTGTATTAAAGCCTGGTGGACATTTCAGCATTTCAGATATTGTTCTTGAAGGGGAACTTCCCGCCAAACTAAGAGAAGCTGCAGAAATGTATGCGGGTTGTGTATCTGGTGCCATTCAGAAAAATGTTTACCTGGAACTGATTGAAACAACAGGATTTAAAAATATCACGGTACAAAAAGAGAAAAGCATCCTGCTGCCTGACGATATTCTCCGCAATTATTTTTCTGAAGAAGAAATACAATCGTTCAGAAACAGTGCCGCGGGTATTTATAGTATTACCGTGTACGCAGAAAAACCTTTAACCGAAGAAGCTCCCTGCTGTGCTCCGGGTTGTTGCAACTAAAACCATTTCAGATGAAGAAAAAACTCCTTTTTGTTTGTGTTGAGAACAGTAACCGAAGTCAGATGAGTCAGGCTTTCGCCATAATATATGGTGGTGAAAATATTGAAGCATATAGTGCCGGCAGCAAGCCCAGTGGTGTTGTGAATCCGAAAGCTATAGCGGCAATGAAAGAACTTGGCTATGATTTAAGCACGCACGACAGCAAATCATTACAAGAGGTAGAAGCATTTGCTCCCTTTGATGCAGTAGTAACCATGGGTTGTGGAGATGCTTGTCCATGGATGCCCGCCAAACAATTCATAGACTGGCAGATACCTGACCCCAAGCATATGGAACCAGAGGAGTTTAATAAGGTCAGGGATTTTATAGCCGAGAAAGTAAAATCCCTTATCGCCTCCCTTTAGCCAAAGGCATAAGTGGAGAAGTATTGGACACAGATTTTCATGATTGTCAAGATTTATCATGATAGATCTTGACAATCATGAAAATCTGTGTCCCATTCACACGCTTACGTCATATTCATTCATCTCCGATTCAATGGCTTAATTGCGAACATTAATTTTCTTTTTCCACTTTCCCTTTTCCAAGGATCGCTTCAATAATAGAAGTTACAAATGATACAAGGAGACTGAAAAACAAAGCAGCAACCCATCCATCTACAGTGAAGCCTGGCACAAGCGTTGCCGCCCACTTTACAATAATTATATTAATAACAAACAGAAACAGTCCCAGTGTGAAAATAGTAATCGGTATAGTAAGCAGGATAAGCACAGGCTTAATAAAACTGTTTAGTAATCCCATTACGATTGCTACCAACACTGCGGTAAGTGGGTCCTGCACATGAATACCCCTAAGGATATATGCCGCCAGTAAGATGGCCAATGTGCTTGCTATGGTTTTTGATAAGAAACGTTCCATATAATTAAGATACGTTTCAAATTAGCAATTATTTTTTTTACCACCGCATTTCCAAACATTTTTAACAGGCTCTTACTACAATGCTGAATGGCTATACTACTACCAGTTCATAAAATTGTTCCGGATTAAGATGTTGCTGTGCAAGATGTTGTAACTCTTCACTACTTATATTTCGAATGGTATCTATGCTATTATAGAAATATTTTTCATCCAGTCCGTTAAGGATATAGGTTTTCCACCTGCTGATGATTTGAAATGGACCATCCAGATCACCCAGTAATGAACCAATCATGTAGTTGCGCACCAGGTCAAGCTCTTCCTGATCGATTGGTTCGTTTCTTAATTTTTCCATTTCATGGTACACTTCTGTAATAGTTGCTTCACACACATCTCTTCCTGCCTCTGTACTGATCATCCATGCACTATGGTGAATATGATTCTGGAAATAACTATGTATACCATAAGTATAGCCTTTATCTTCCCGAATATTACTCATCAAACGCGAACCGAAGAATCCCCCAAAAATATTATTCAGCACCTGCACTTTCGGAAAATCAGGATGGTGTCTGTTAAAAAATGGCTGCGCAATTCTAATGGCACCCTGAACGCCTTCTGCATCATTAATAATGCGGTATTTTTTTTCATCAGCTGGTTGCAACGCATGTGTTACTGCCGGTAAATCATTGCTGTTTAAGGGTAAACTACCAAATACTTTATTCAGTGTTTCATCTAGCTTGTCTGGTAATTTACCTGCTGCGAATATTTTACAGGTACCATGCTTATAGAACTGGTTGTAATAAGCGATCAGTTCATCTCTTTGCAATGCATCATAATCAACCGTAGATGTATATTTCCCATAAGGATGATGAAAGCCAAAAACATATTCATCAATAAGTCTGTTGGCAACAAAATCACACTTTTTCAGGTTTACCTGTAAACGTTGTTTTTGGTTTTGTTTACAGATTGCCAGTTCTTCTTCCGGAAAAATACTTTCGGTAAGTATTTCTGCTACAACAGGTAATAACTCGTGCAGGTGTTTGGTTAAACAATGCAGCGTAATTGTGGCTGTTTCATTGTAACAGCTACGGTTAAGGTAAGCCCCATAGAACTCAAAATATTCATTGATGGAAAAGGCATTGCGGGATGCAGTACCATTTTTTAATAAAAAGTTGGTGGTACCCGCAACAATATTCTTCGACTCATACCAGTTGCCTGCATAAAATACCCATTCAATCAACACCACATCCTGCGCTCCTGCATGTACTGCATATACTGGTGTATGGTTATCCAGTATATATCTATCACAGGGTTTAAGTGATAAATTAAATGATACTGCATCTGTTATAGGTGGAGCAATGGTTCTATTGATCATAGCTAAAGTTCACGATTCATGATTGCCGATAAGCAACCGGTTAATTGATTAATTCGCACGGTAGAACAAGGTATTACTGTTCTCTTCCCTAAAAATCTTTTTACTGTACGTCAGAATATCACTTACCGTAATTTCCTGGTATTTCTGGAGTTCGGTATTCATCATTTCGGCATCGCCCAGTAGTTCATATAATGCAAGGCTATTAGCCCTGCTCATAATACTCATATCTTCAAAGGCAATAACACTTTCTGTTTTGTTTTTTACTTTTTGTAATTCCTGTTCACTGATTTCGCTTGATTGAATATTATTGATTTCAGCATCAACAGCCGCTGCTGCATCTTCAATTTTTACACCTTTCACCAGTTTGCCTTCAATAGCCAGTAGGCCTGCATCTATACTTCCAAAATGGTAGCAATCGAGGTTAGAGAATAATTTTTTTTCCTTTACAAGCGACTGATACAAACGTGATGAACCACCCCCACCCAGTATTTCTGATATTACATCGGCAGCATAATATCCTTTTTCGAGTCTGGCATCCATATGCCATGTTTTCACAAATGCATCCAATGGTACTGCAGCAGCAACATCCAGTTTACGTGCAGCAGTTTGTATAGGTTCTTGTGGCAGATTACGTTCGTATTTTTCACCCATAGGTATATCACCAAACCATTTTTCCGCAAGTCGTTTCACGAGTTCAGTGGTAACATGACCCGTAACAACCAAAATGGCATTGATTGGTCGGTAATGTTTGAAGAAGAAATGTTTTACATCATCTATATGTGCCTGCTCAACATGACTTAACTCCTTTCCTATTGTCATCCAGCGATAAGGATGTGTGGTGTAAGCCAGTTCGCGCATTTTGTGCCAAACATCACCATAGGGTTTATTGAGGTAATGTTCTTTGAATTCTTCGCATACTACCTTCCTTTGTACATCCAGGCTTTTCTTACTGAAAGCCAGGCTTAACATTCGGTCGCTTTCCAGCCAGAATGCGGTTTCAATATTTTCAGCAGGTACCTGACAATAATAATTGGTAAGGTCGTTGGTAGTATAGGCATTGTTTTCACCACCTGCTCTTTGCAGTGGTTCGTCATAATCGGGAATATTGATACTTCCACCGAACATCAGGTGTTCAAAAAGGTGAGCGAATCCTGTTTTATTGGGGTTTTCATCCCTTGCACCTACATCGTAGAGCAGGTTTACCACAGCCATTGGGGTAGAATGGTCCTCATGTACCAAAACGCGTAATCCATTATCCAACACAAACCGGTCGTATGTTATCATAGTAGCAATTGAATCTGCGAATTTAGGTGAAAAGCAGGTTTTAGAAAGCTTTGAGACAGGTTCAATCCATGCAGTGAAAGCAGGTATTTCCCAAAAACGCAAATAAATCAGCGGTTTCGGCGGATATCCTTGATGACCATATTCAGGATCATGGGTTTCTGTTCGCGGAAAATGATTACCCGTACTTTACCGATGGAATTCTGGAACAGTGTTTTATAGGTCTGGATGTTTTTGGTATAATTATTTTCTACAGAAAAAATAATATCGCCAGGCTGAAAGCCAGCTTTATCGCCCGGCGAGCCTTTGATGATATCGATAACCCTTATCTCTCCATTTATCAGGTAGATACCCAGTCCGGTATAGGAATAGTCGAAGCTTTCAGGATAATGGTTATTGGGTTTAATATAAATGGATCGATCAGGATAATTCAATATTACATTGAAACGACGCATGATATCGTTTCCTATTAATCCCCCCTGTTTGGGATAGGAAGTTACATTGTACTCATCATCGAAAATATGTACAGGAACATTCCTGAATTTATAGGGACCAAGTTTTATCTCTTTTGCGATCGTTATGTCCATCATTTTTTTCCCTCCTAAACCTTCGGCCTGGGTTGGATAAAACTTTCTTTTTCGCTTAAACACCAAACTATCTTCTACGAACTCTTTCGACAACAAAAAAGTTAACCCGGCCCCGGTATCGAAAATAAACCGGGCATTTATTTCTCTTTCATCCCTTACTGTGGCGGTCTGAAAAGGAAGGGTAGAAAAATCGGGGTGCAGCATATATCCACCTTTTGGATATCGGAAGCTGCCTGGGCTATATACTTCCAGTACCTGTCGGTCGTAGTCTAGATGAACAATAAACCTTCGTAAAAAACTGAAACCGATAATGCCATCTATTTTCAAACCGTATACACTGGTTAAAAGTTCATAATCATTGATGTGAAAATCTAGTTTCTCAACTTCCAGTCCGGGTAGTTTTAATGTGTGGTTGTAGGCAAATTCAACCCGTTTAATGCCTGCAATACCCCTGATTGTTTTATCGCTTAATTGTTTTTTTAATCCCAGGTATTCTAGTGTCAGGGAATCTAAAGAGATACCGCCACTTCCTGTATCGAAAACAAAATTGAGTGTATCGGGGTGGTTGTCGATCTGGGCTTTTATGATAACGATACCGCCGCTTAACTGTACAAAGGGAAAGCGGGTAAGTAGTTTTGCTTCTGGCAATACAAATTCCTCCTGAGCCATACCCGGGGTGCATGCATAGAAGAGCCCTACAAAAAGGATAGCAATCGGTAAACGTTTCATGCAGATTGAAAATAACCCCATTTGGTGATTAGTGTCCGCTTTTTTTAGATAAATCAAGCCTTAAAATGACCAACGGTTCTGAGAATGACAATCGAATCAGGCTTTTTGATGCAGCAATCAATATTATCCGGGTAATCTGGCTCCAAGCTGCAGGCGGCAAGCTACAAGCTTTGATTGGTGCTTGTTATAGGCTTCCTGCTATTATTGGAATAAATAAAGGGGGGCTGCGAATTTGATAATTTAAAAGGACCTCCATCAAGGCCTAGCAGCTAGAGGCTAGTCAGAATGACTCCCCTGGAGAAACTCACAGCCAAATTTCTCTCGACAATACTGACTTGCAGCTTGCGGCTTGTAGCCTGCAGCCAAATTACCTGGAACAACAACGATGCAGTAATAATCAATCTGTTCATCCTACCTTTGCACTTCAAACGAAATTTCTTCTCCATGCAGCTAGCAGATTTGTACCAACGGGCATTGAATTTTGAGTTTTTGAGTATTGAGGAAGGTATGTTTCTTTTTGAGCAGGCTCCGCTTACTGAATTGATGCATGTAGCCGATGAACTCAGAAAAAAACAGGTTCCACACGGAAAAGTAACCTGGCAGATAGATCGAAATGTAAATACTACCAATGTTTGTATAGCGAATTGCAAATTTTGCAATTTCTACCGGATACCTGGCCACGCAGAAGCCTATATCACCGATATGCCCACCTACCGCAAAAAAATTGAGGAAACCCTTAAATATGGTGGCGATCAGTTATTGTTACAAGGCGGTCACCACCCTGAACTTGGACTTGATTTTTATACCAATACTTTCCGTCAGATCAAGCAGGAGTACCCTCATTTAAAGCTGCATGCACTTGGCCCCCCCGAAGTAGCCCATATCTGTAAACTGGAGAAGATGAGTCACCATGAAGTGCTCAAAGCTTTACAGGAAGCCGGGCTCGACTCATTACCAGGTGCTGGCGCAGAAATACTGGTAGACAGGGTAAGAAGACTGATTTCAAAAGGGAAATGTGGGGCAGATGAGTGGTTGGATATTATGCATGAGGCCCATAAATTGAACATAACAACCAGTGCCACGATGATGTTTGGTCATGTGGAAACCCTGGAAGAGCGCTTTATACACCTAACCCGTATCAGGGAGGTTCAAAGCCGCAAACCAGCTGAAGCAAATGGGTTTCTGGCCTTTATACCCTGGACTTTCCAGGATGTAGATACCCTTTTAACCCGAATCAGGGGGGTACATAACCTCACTACTACGGATGAATATATCAGGATGATCGCCATCAGCCGTATCATGTTACCCAATGTAAAAAACATACAGGCTAGCTGGCTTACGGTAGGTAAACAGACCGCCCAGATATGTTTGCATGCTGGGGCAAATGACTTTGGGTCTATTATGATTGAAGAAAACGTGGTAAGTGCCGCTGGCGCCCCCCACCGTTTTACCTATAAAACCATGCAGGATGCTATTCGCGAAGCCGGTTTCGAGCCACAACTAAGGGGGCAGCAATACAACTGGCGCGAAATCCCGGAAAGCATTCAGGAGCAGGTGATAGATTATTGAGTGTGAATTGTGAATGGTGAATGGTCAATAGTGATATAATCTATTCACCATAAGCTATTGACAATTCACCATTCACAATTCACACTTTTAACTTCATTTAACGTAAAATCCTTTCTTTTTACCAAACCAGTATATACTTTTATATTTCCTAAACCTGTTTATGAAAAAGAGATACCTGTTTTTGCCTGTTACAGCTACTGTGATGCTGTTTGCGGCTGGGTATATTACCGAAAGCCTCAATAACAAAAAGATCTGTGAAGCCAGCAAAAACTGCCCTTTAAAGCAGAAAAAGCAGACTGTAAAGCCCCAGGGAAGCAGTCCGGACGAGATTCACTTTGGGGGTTTAAACCGTTTAATCGTCTCAACTTTCCGATAATCATTGATCCTGCGCCAGAAACGCAGGATTTTTTTTCTTTGTACTGTAACAAAAACCTTCCTGGCCCGTATAACTACATACAAGGCAATCATTTGAATTATCGCTGCTGTTTATGACCGAGCAAGAGTATAATAACTGTGTGAACCAATACGCCGACAACGTATTCCGATTCATTGTGAAGAATCTTCGCCATGAAGAAGATGCCCGGGATATTGTACAGACTGCCTTTGAAAAACTCTGGCGCAACCGGGAAACGGTAGAGAACAGCAAGTCGAAATCCTACCTTTTTACGGTGGCCTATAACCAGATGATCGACCATATACGCAAAGTAAAAAGGATACAGTTAAAAGATGAATTTCAGGAGGATGGCAGATCGGAACAAGCAGGCAGCAATAAGCAAAATGTAAAGAAAATATTGATGGAGGCATTAAACAGACTGAATGAAACACAAAGAAGCCTGGTTATGCTGAAAGACTATGAAGGATACAGCTACGAAGAAATTGGCAAGATCATGGATTTGAATGAGAGTCAGGTAAAAGTTTATCTTCACCGTGCGCGACTCACCCTTCGTAACTACCTGGTTAGTCCGGAAAATGTTTTATAAATTTTATTGAATAAAAAATGATTCAAATCAACAGACATAACTACGAGGAATTTTTCCTGCTCTATGTAGACAGGGAACTATCTCCTGCCGCAGTAACGGCTGTTGAACAGTTTATAAAAGACAATCCTGATCTGGCAGATGAATTAACAGCCTTACAACAGGCAACGCTTCCATTAGATGATGCACTGGTATTCGATAAAACCAGTTTATTCAGAAATGCGGAAAATGAAATAAGCCTGGAGAACAGTACAGAGCAGTTTTTGCTTTATGTTGATGATGAACTGACTCCTGCCCAACGCCAATCTGTTGAAACATTTGTATTACAGCACCCTGCTTTGCAGGAAAGCTTTGTACAGTTAAAACAAACAAAGCTTCCGGCTGAACATATTCCTTTTCCGGATAAACAGCTTTTATACAAAAAAGAATCAGACAGAAAGCCGGTTCTTTATATGTCTTGGATGAGAATGGTAGCTGCAGCTGCTGTAATTGCTTTCGGATTTTTCCTCTGGGATTTTAGTGGCAGTACCACTATTCCAGCTAATGGAGAAGAAGCATTGGCAGCGCTTCCAAAAAACAACAGCAAAACGATCACAACCGATCAATCTGGTGAGGCATCCGGTGAAATAATGGAACGTCAAATACCTTTATCCGCAATAGCCAGTGAGCAAAAGGATAATGTTACTTTACCGGCAGCTACTTTACCGGTAAACAATAGTATCCAAATTGCACCCAAAGATTTACAGGCAACCAATACAAAACTTATTGCCGCTATTCAGCCTGATAGAGATTTGAATACCAGGCCCGAACTGATCATTGAAAAACAAAATATCATTTCAACAGATGAAATAGTGAAGCCTACCATCAATACAAAAAACCTGCAGCAAATGGTTGCTAATTCAGCTATAGCAGAACGCGAAATGATGAAAATTGCTGCGCCGGAATTAGAAGAACCAATGGATAAGGAAGTATTGGCACAGCAGGTGGTTTATAGAGAACTCGATACTGAAACAGATAGTAATAACAAAAGTTTGCTCATTGGTTCAGTTGAAATAAATAAGGATAAATTAAGAGGCTTCTTCCGTAAAGCAGCCAGTATTTTTAAAAGTAAAAAATCGGAAGAGGCCCAAACTTCAGGCACAAATCCTACCCGATCGTTAAAATAAAAGAGTAAAGCACAATCATATGAAACGTTTAGCAATTGTAACAGCAGCGTTCCTGTTATCAGCACCGCTGTTTGCCCAAACAGATAGTACCGGTAGTAATGAAGACACCGTGAAAGTGGGTAATTTTATTATCATCAAGAAAAACAAGGACGGCAATACCAGTACAGATAAAAAAGGCATCTGGAAAGATTGGGACAGAAACTTTGACATTCGTATTGAACGTAAAAATAGAACCAATAGAAATGTTAGTACCAACTGGTGGATCATGGACCTTGGTTTTACTAATTTCCGCGACCAGACCGATTACAGCTATGCACAGGCGGGCACGTATTTCAGAACTTTTCGTCCAGCAGATGGTGCCGTTAACCAGAACAGTTTTAAACTGAACACAGGTAAATCAACCAACGTAAATATCTGGTTCTTCATGCAAAAAGTAAATGTTATAAAGCATGTTGTAAACCTGAAATACGGTTTAGGTCTGGAGATGTATAATTTCAGGTATGATTCACGCCTCAGTTACCGTAAAGATGCGAATCCTTATGTGTACAACGATTCCATTTCTTTCTCCAAGAATAAATTATATGCTGGTTACTTAACAGTACCCTTCATGATCAATATCAATACTTCTCCAAATAACAGAAGAGGGTTTAGTTTCAGTGCTGGTATGAGTGCCGGTTACCTTATCAGCAGCAGAAACAAACAAAAAAGCAGCGAACGCGGAAAACAAAAATCACCGGGCGACTTTAACCTCGAACCATTTCGTGTAGCTGCTATTGGTGAAGTAGGATTAGGCCCCGTACGCCTCTATGGAAGTTATAGCATCAACAAATTACACAAAGATGTTACCAGACTAGAACAGTATCCTTATGCAGTGGGCATTAGGTTTAGCAGATGGTAGTTTTTGAGCTGCAAGCTGCAGGCCACAAGCTACAAGCCATTGCTGCCAAGTGAAATTTGAATACGAGCTGTCGCGTATGATGTAACACGGATCTTCATGATTTAATATGATAAATCATGAAGATCCGTGTTCTATTAATAACTGATTATGCATTAATACGATCAATCTAATATTTCTTTAACTAGCTCATTTTAAATAATCTAATTCGCTGGCCCCTCTTTTATTTTATTAATAGCAGAAAACCAATAACAAGCATAAACCAAGCCTTGTAGCCTGAAGCTTGCAGCTTGCAGCTCAATACATTAACATAACATTTGTTAACCAAAACTTTTGTCAATTAACCAGGATACAACACCTCCTGATGCAGCGGAATGATAGTTTCGGGTTCAAACCAAAAACCTATTTGTATGAAACCCCTTATCTATGCGCCCTGCCTCCTCGCTATTTTAATTGGTGGCACATCTTTCAGAAGCACACATCGGCTTGTCACATCAAATGCTACCAAAAACACTTATTACATCCTGGTAGTAAAAACAAAGTATCAGATGAAAGTGTTCGATTCAACCGGTGAGTGTCTTGCAACCTATCCTGTTGTTTTTGGCAACAAAGACATGGGAGATAAAATGATGCAGGGCGACCGTCGTACGCCCGAAGGAACATTTAAAATATCTTATAAAAGAAAGCATGAAAAATGGAGTCGATTTTTATTGATCGATTATCCAAATGCAGAAAGCGTGACAAAATTTAACCAGCGCAAGGCAGCCGGTATCATTCCTGCCAACGCACAAATTGGCGGAAGCATTGGCATACACGGAACATGGCCCAATGAAGATTTCGCAGTAGATGGCTTACAGAATTGGACAGAAGGTTGCATCAGCACCAAAAACATATACGTAGAAGAAATTTTCGATGTACTGCCTGTAGGTACGAGAATAGAAATCAGGAGGTGAGAGCATAGACCTTGGTCCATAGTCCATAGACCATAGTCAATGGACCATGGTAATCATCTATGGACTATGGTCTATGGACTATGGACCACATTGTAAAAGCTAAACTTCCCAGACAGCAATTGATGAAATAAGTAATCATTTGCTTAACTTAAGCAACCAAAACAACGCTTATGTATCCATGCAAATTGGTTATTGCTGCCTGCTTATGTTTTTGTTTAATCAGTAACGCTGAGGCGCAGACAGGAAAATTCTCTGACGATTTTTCCTCTAACAAAGGATGGAAATTCACCGATGAAAAAGATGCCGATTCTGTAGAAATGGTTTTTAAAGATGGTAGCCTGATAATAAAAAATAAATACCAGCAAAACAGACGTGTTATAATTGAATATACCCCTTCAGGACGAACAGTTGATTTTCGAAATGATGGAGAATGGGACTGCACTATAAAGCTCAGGCATATTGCTGGTCCGAATAATATGGAATTTGGTATTTGTCTTGGTGGAGTACAAGGAAAAAAAATGGAAGATGGCCTGAATATTGGCGTAAGCGGAAATGGTTATTATAAGCTGAGTTCATGGAGCAATAAAAGAATGCAGGAAATAAAACCCTGGACCAGGTACTCTCTTATGAAAACCAATGATGGAGATGTAAATGAATTGAATATTATTTGCAGGCCATATAACAATTTATACCTACGTATTAACAACGGATGGGCATTCTTGGGTAAAAAAGGCTACCAGGGACAAAGTACCTTTTTTATTTATATAGACGGCGGACAAACCATTGCTTTCGATGATCTTACGATTTACAGTTTTAATAGCCTCTCAAATAAACTGCAAAAGCATAATATTGATGATTTCATTACCGTTTGCCAGCAGGCCGTAAATAATTTTGCCTTTGCAAAAGGGTTTGAATCGCAGGGAAACTTTAAAACCTGGTTGGCCCCCATTACCATCAGTAACCGGGAATACCTGATTCAATCTAAAAAAGGAGGCATATTTCCGGAAAATGTGAAAGACACCAGCAGCCTAAGATATATCTATACCATTCCCCAGTATTATACAGACAACCAGTTAAATTTTCTGGAAGATGAAAAAAAGAAACTGACAGGAATTATTGAAAATGGTATGGACAAATTTGAAAAAAAGGAACTAACCGCTCAGGGTAAAAAGACCACCTGGTATTTTAATAAGGGTGAAAAATTACCCGAACATACCATTGTATGGATTGAAGAATACAAAGAGGGTGACAAAAACTACCTGGTAGTAAATGTTATAAATGCACCAGATATTGCTGTTTTTTGAGAAAATTATGCTATTTATTTAGAAAATAACTCATTACAGAGACCCATTTCCCCGTTTCTCGCTTAAAAAGGCTCTCGTGGCCGCTTTGCAGGTATTTGATCATAACCTTATCATGACTGGCAATATTTCCAAAAATGGTATTGGTTTCATCCTCGGTTACCCGCTTATCGCCAGCCCCCCATTGTAGTAATACCGGACAGTTTACTTTGAGGGCATATTTAGCAGGTTGATGATTAAAGGCCCAGGATCCAAGTTCTATCCCACCCCAAAAAGTTAAGAGGGTACCTAGTGGCTCAGCAGGTAAACCCATGGTTTTCATACGGCCTTGTACCGCACTATGCAAAGAGCCAAAAGGCATTTCAAGAATTAGCTTATCTGGTTTGATCCCAAATTCATCAATTGCTTTTAAAGCAGTTGCGGCACCCATAGAAATACCCCAGATGATGATATTTTTTGCTCCCTTCGACTTTATATAATCGTAAACTGCTTTTACATCTTTCGATTCATAAATACCAATTGAGGTTGTATTTCCATCACTATTACCATGTGCCCTGAAATCGGTTAGCATTACCTGATACCCCATTTCATACAGTTTCCTGGCTTCGGCTATGATGCCGCTTTTACTACTTCCATGTCCATGAAACATCAGAATAGTACCTTTTGCAGAATCTCGATGAGCAAACCAGCTTTCGAGCCGAACACTATCCATTGTTCTAAGCAATACAGTATCGTGAGGTATGCCTAAGGTATCAACCACTTTACTTTTTGGATAACGAATACCAAAAACAATGGCCTTCAATTTTTCACCCCCACTCATCTGCTCCGGCTTTTTTACCGGCGTAGCATCCGTATAAAAATGGGTGAACTTATACGCATGAAATGCGGCAATCAAATTAATGAGTAACAATAATACCAATAAGGTATAACCAACTCTTTTGAGCCATTTAGTTAGCATAAACCACTATTTATATTATCAGTTAATCAATGCAGCACCAAAATAAGGTGCTAATGCTGCAGGAATACGGATACCTTCAACTGATTGGTGATTTTCCAATAAACAAGCCACTATTCTTGGCAAAGCAAGTGAACTTCCATTAAGAGAATGGGCCAGTTGCATTTTTCCACTGGCATCTTTATACCTGCATTTTAAACGATTGGTTTGGTAGTTTTCGAAATTGCTTACACTACTTACTTCTAACCAACGCTCTTGTGCAGCACTGAAGACTTCGAAATCATACGTAATAGCACTGGCAAAGCCCATATCACCTCCACATAATCTTAAAATTCTATACGGAAGTTCTAAAGTATTGAGGAGCTTTTCAACATGCAGTACCATTTCTTCCAGGGCTGCATTACTTTTTTCCGGTGCTACAATTTGAATAATCTCAACTTTTTCAAATTGATGTAAACGGTTTAATCCACGTACATCTTTACCATAGCTACCCGCTTCTCTTCTGAAGCAGGGAGAATAGGCAGTCATTTTCACCGGAAATTCTTCTTCTTTTAAAATCACATCGCGGTAAACATTGGTAACCGGAACTTCTGCAGTAGGAATCATGTAAAAATCATCTTCCGGCATATAATACATTTGACCTTCCTTATCCGGTAACTGACCAGTACCCATGGCTGAAGCAGCATTCACCATAAATGGAGGGAGGTATTCTGTATATCCTGCCGCAGTATTAAAATCCAGGAAATACTGGATCAATGCGCGTTGAAGTTTTGCTCCCTTACCAATATATACTGGGAAGCCGCTGCCGGTAATTTTATTTCCCAGTTCAAAGTCTATCAGGTTATATTTTTTGGTGAGGTCCCAATGTGGCTGCGCACCTTCCTGCAAGGCAGGTTTTATGCCTCCTTCCCTTACTACTACATTCTCTTCCGGACTGCGACCTTCAGGAACTTCTGCGGTTGGCAAATTGGGTAATTGAAGGAGTGTATCGAGCAGGGTCTGCTCAATAGTTACCATCTGAGATTTTATTGGGTCAAGATTGTTTTTTAGCCCGGCAACTTCAGATTTCATTGTCTCGGCAGCCTCTTTATTACCCTGGGCCATCAATTTCCCAATTTCTTTGGATGCTGCATTTATCTTAGCCTGTGTATTATCGAAATCGAGTTGTAGTTTTTTGCGCTCGTCATCTAATCCGATGATGGTATCTACCAGTTCAGGTTGTTTAAAATGCTTTACTGCCAGTCTTTTTTTAACTTCTTCCGGGTTCGCCCTCAGAACACTCACTTGTAACATAGAGAATCTATTTGCAGCAAAGATAAAGGCTTAGGACTGATGAAGGAAGGCTTTGAGCCTATACCTTTGCAGCATGCAATATATAAGTGATGATCTCCAACAACGTTGGTGGGCTTTAGAGGCAGAACTGGTAGAGCGTTTTGGTAAAAAACCAGACCTGGAGGCGGTTTTATTTTTAATTGGTATGCAGGAAACCGGATTTATCCAGGAAAAGATCACCAAAGAACAGAAGCAAGACCTGATGCATGTGGCAGTATGTACAGTGCTCGCGCAAAGTGGCTATTATATTTTAGAAGGAAATGATGCCGATGGGTGGCCACATTTTAAACAGGTAAAAGAGCTGCCCCCAATGCCCCTACCCGAACAGGAGAATTTTATCAAGGACCATGTTTTGCTTTATTTTCAGTCCATGGACCATAGACCATAGACCATGGACTATGGACCATGGTCTATGGTCTAACCCAGGAATAAATTTTCCATGTTCAGGAATTAATCAATATTTGCAGGAGATAAATGTTTTACAGCTTTTGGGTCATGAATTATAGTTCAAAACCGTTACTTCTAAAAGCATCCACATAAGCCAATCACCAAAAAATAAAAACAAAACATATGAACTTTCCAGCTGAATTACGCTACACCAAAGACCATGAATGGATTAAACTTGATGGCAATACTGCTACTATCGGTATCACTGATTTTGCTCAGCATGAATTGGGAGATATTGTTTATGTAGATATCAGTACTGTTGGTAAAAGTTTAGCTGCTGAAGAAGTTTTTGGTACTGTAGAAGCGGTAAAAACGGTGAGTGACCTGTTTTTGCCCGTAGCAGGTACTATTCTTGAGGTAAACAGCCTGCTCGAAAAACAGCCTGAACTGGTAAATACCGATCCTTATGGTGATGGCTGGATGGTTAAAATGACTGTTACCAATGTAGCTGATGTTGAGGCACTGATGAACAGTGATGCCTATGCAGCCCTAGTAGGATAATTTTTTTAAAACCATCCGAACTATTTCCCCGTATATTGGTTACCCAACCTTATACAAAACACATTAGCCGCTTTTGGAAGTATCCAAAAAATACAGTGAATCTGAACTTATACACCTGCTGCAACAACGTGGGCAGCAGGTATATAATTACCTGTACGATAATTATTCGGGGGCCCTCTTATCCATTATCTATAATATTGTTAAGGATCAGGAACTGTCGAATGATGTTTTACAGGATGTATTTGTAAAAATCTGGCGACAAATCGATACTTACGATAGTACCAAAGGCAGGTTATTTACCTGGATGCTCAATATTGCACGGAATACAGCCATTGATACAGTTAGGAGTAAGGGTTTCCAGAATAGTCAGAAAAACCGAGAATTAACCGAAAGCGTATATGTTTCAGGAGGTACATCTGAAATACAAACCGACCAGATTGGCTTAAAAAAACTGGTTTACCAGTTAAAGGAAGATCATCGTGTGCTGATAGACCTGTCTTATTTTCAGGGATTTACCCAGGATGAAATTTCAAAAATGATGAATATTCCGCTAGGCACTGTAAAAACAAGGCTTAGAACGGCATTAATTCAACTTAGAACTATTATGCAACCCAATAAATGAATATACAGGCTTACATAGAAAGTGGCATAATCGAAAGTTATGTGTTGGGCATGGCCGATGATCAGGAGCGTGCAGAGCTGGAGCTGTTAAAACAACAGTATCCGGAAATTGCTGCTGCCCTTGAAGCATTTGAGCTATCGCTTGAACAACAGGCACTTTCTAATGCTATGAAGCCTGATGCTGCAGTTAAACAAGCCCTGTTTGCCAAACTTGAAAATGAATTCGAAACGAGCAATGAGGCCAAAATTGTTACCATGCAGGCTTCCAATCCAGGCTGGTTGCGTTATACTGCCGTAGCCGCAGTAATTCTACTAGTTGTAAGTGCAGCAAGCAATGTATACTTCTATAAACAATTCCGTCAGGCATCCACACAATACCAGGCATTACTGATTGAACAATCGAGCCTGATTGCCAAAAATGATGCTTTACAAGCTAAGGGCCTCGACTTATACAATGGCATACAGATCATGAGCGACCCTGCGTTTACCAAGGTTTCTATGCCTGGCATTAAATCAGAAGAAAACAAACTGGCGACTGTTTTCTGGGATAAGAAAAATAATGATGTTTATCTTTTGGCCAACCGTTTACCTCAGGTAACTGAAACCACACAATACCAGCTTTGGGCCATTGTAGATGGTAAACCTGTTGACGCAGGACTAATAGACGCCTGCACCGGCTTATGCAAAATGAAAAACATCAGCAACGCCTCCGCCTTCGCCATTACTTTAGAAAAAAGAGGCGGAAGTCCTACCCCAAATCTCCAGCAATTACAGGTTATTGGCAATGTAAATGGTTAATACTGGCTACAGATTAACCTTCTCACAACAATTCAGATCATCCAGAAAGGTATTTTTGCAACTGCACTTATTCACCTAATACTTTTCATTTTGAAATTATTGCATTTTATTCCTGCCTTTATTTTCCTGATCATAACCATTATTTTATTATGTCTTCCCGGCACCAATGGATTTCCGGCGAGTTGGTGGTTCAGAAAAATACCACAGTTCGATAAACTGGTGCATATAGGTATGTTTGGTATGCTCTGTTTTTTATTTCACTTACCGGCATGGAAAAGCAAACTCCAAAATAGTGGCAGGCAAAAATGGTTCTGGACCGTAAGTGTATTGTCTGTTGCTTATGGAACGGGAATGGAATTTGTACAACGCGAATTAATTGTAAATCGCTCTTTTGAAGAAGCAGATATTTTAGCCGACACCGTTGGTGCACTTGGTGCGCTGGCACTTTCTCAAACTATTTTCCTTCGTAAAAAATTAGATTAACACTTCTCACCCGATCAGGCAGGTACTAAAAAAGATTGTCCCCCGTAGAAACGGGGGACGCAACCAAAACTAACTGCTTATGAGAAAATTGACTACTTGCTTATATTTATTACTTACGCAAAATCAGTGCCAAAAGATGAAGCCGATTTGTTAATGATTTCTAAACAAATTCAGCGCTTATTTATTTACAGATACCTGTTCTTTAGCTACTGTTGCCTAATGCAAAGTTCTATATTAAAGACAGAAATAAATGTCAATGGTTTAACAATGATTTGTTAAAGGATTAGTGACAGGATACCGTATTTGCACTACGGTCGGAGATATAAGGACTGAGATAGGGGATATTTAAATTCAAGCCCCTGATTATCAATAAAATGGCTGTAAACCCAATTACATAGGGTACTAATTTGCGCATTGTTTTGCGGCTTTGCCAGCTTAATTGTACACCCCAAAATGCCAGTGAGAACAAAGCTGGCAGTGTTCCCAAACCAAAAACCAGCATAAATAAAGATGCCTGTAAAATTGTTCCGGTAGCAATAGCACCTCCTATGGCAATATAAACCATACCACAAGGCAGCAATCCATTCGCTGCTCCCATTAGCCACATTCCACTGAAGCCATGTTGGTGCATAGACCAGGCAATTAGTTTACGGATCTTTTGCTGAAAGGGTGCCCAGGCTTTTGTTTGTTTGATGAATACCCTACTCAACAGAAATAAGAGTATAGTGCCTCCGGCAATAATAGAAAATGTCTGCTGCCATCCGGCAACCCCAATTCGATAACCAATGATACCAGCCAATCCACCCAAAATGCCGTAGGTGCTGATTCTTCCCAACTGATAAATTAATATACCTGCTACTTTTTTGGGTGCAGGCAAGTGTTGTACAGGCACACTTAAAACAAGCGGCCCACACATACCAATGCAATGGAGGCTACTGGCCAATCCTAATAATAAGGCTGATATCAGAATGGCTAATGTCATTTGCCAGACAATTCAATTTCTTTTTCGAGATAGTATTTTTTACCTGCTGCTTCCCAACTTAATTTAAGCTGGTATTTATTGGCTGTAAGTTTTTTGCGCTCCAGTAACTGTCTTCCATCCTCATCAATGGTTAAAGGAAAACGCAGATCCTTTACCGCATCGGTTTTGCAGTATAACCAGGCTTCTCCTTTTATTTGTTGTGCTTTCATTTCTGGTGGAAATTGAAAAACCAGGTACTGCTCATCTTCATGGATGGTAACCGCACCGATAGTTGCAGCATTTGTACGTCCATCAATTTTATCCTGGTAACGCAATTCATCCTGGTAATACTCTTTACTTACCAGTTCAAATCTTGTATTCATAGCTTTGTATACCATCGTACCCATCAATGCTGCAAACCCTACAAAAACCAGTATTAATTTATTTCCCCAATTCATAAAAACTCGTTTTAAGATTATTCATTTATAATGCTGGCCCCAGAAAATTCGTGGTAGTGCTTGCCAGCTTTTCTTCACCCTGATACAAGGCTAGTTTCAAAATTGTTTTACGTTGCTTAACGGCAGACTTTGGTAAAACAATAAAGAATGTACCTGCTGCCTGACCCTCTTTTTTAATAGTGATCAAAGACTTTCCTGCCATTTGAATTTTACCCTCCTGATCTACCAATACAATTTTCAGGTCTATGTCTTTGGTTGTTTTATTAATCAGTTTAATGTTATAGAGGTTTGATAAACTATCTGCGCCTCTTTCCTGGTACAACATTCCTGCAGTTCGTATAACGGTTGCATCCACATCTTTTCGGGTAATCAATATCACGGAAAGAATCGACAACAGCAGGAAACATAGGCCTGTATACAGTTTCATACGAACCGTATACCTGAGTGGTTCTCCTTTCGCAATACTATTCTCAGATGCGTACCTGATTAACCCTTTAGGTTTATGAATACTTTCCATTACATGGTCACAGGCATCAATACAGGCGGTACATCCTACACATTCCATTTGAACGCCGTTTCTGATATCAATACCTGTTGGACAAACCTTTACACAGAGGTGGCAATCGATACAATCTCCAAAATCGCTGGTAGCTTGTTTTTTAAAATTCCCCCTTGGCTCTCCTCTTTTATAATCGTAGGCAACAATCATAGAGTTTTTGTCGAGCAAAACGCTTTGTAAGCGTCCATAAGGGCAAACAACCGTACAGGCCTGTTCCCTGAAAAAAGCATACACACCATAAAACACCCCACTAAATACAAGGATAGAAGCAAACCCAACTACGTGTTGTGTTACAGGTTCTGTAATAATTTTCTCCAGTTCTTTGATACCAATGATATAGGATAGAAAAAAATTAGCGATGATAAAAGAGAGCAAATAAAAGAGCAAGTGCTTTAATGCAACTTTTCCAATTTTCTTGCCAGTCCATGGTGCCGCTTTTAATTGCCTTTGTGCTGGAGCGTCACCTAAAACCAAATACTCTACTTTCCTGAACATCATTTCCATGAAATTGGTTTGTGGACAAGCCCAGCCACAAAACAACCTTCCGAATGCTGCAGTAAAAAGAATGATGAAGAAAACAAAAGTGACCATGGTTAGGCCAAATATGAAGAAATCCTGAGGCCAGAATATCTTACCAAACAGAATAAATTTTGCTTCGGGAATATTGAACTGGAATAAAGGACGCCCATTGATTTCTACAAAGGGTAGTCCAAAAAAAATGATGAAGTAAAACACACTAAGTACGGTACGTAAATTATAGAACCAGCCTTTGGGTTTATGGGCATAGATCCATTTACGTTTTCCTGATTCATCCACTGTAGCGATCCTATCGCGGAAAGCATCTGTTTCTATTACATTACTGTGTTTTACTTCACTCATGGCGTTAATTCAATCCTGCTTTTAGTGCAGGAGTTGCGGGTTGTGCGGAGTCAGCTATTGCTGCTTCCTGGTATAACTCACCCTGCGGTTCTTTAGGCGTTGCGGGTTTGGTACCTTTGATTGATTTAATATAGCTGGCTATTTGTGCTATCTGTGCCGGAGAATAATCATCTTTCCAGCTTTTCATTCCCTTCTCTGGCCATCCGTATTTGATTGATTTGAAAACAGAAGAAATACTTCCGCCATGTATCCAATAATCATCTACCAGGTTCGGGCCAACAGTACCTCCACCGTCTGCTGAATGACAGGCAGCGCAAGCAGTTACAAATATTTTTTTACCGGCTTCCAGTGCTGATGCATCACTCAGGTAAGTAACCGTATTCTCATTTACATTATTCGCCGCATTTTTGAGGTAGGCTTCTTTTTCAATTTCAGCCTTTTGCATAACGGCAGCCAGTTCTTCGAGGCTTGATGGTGCTGTATGGGTTACATGATAACGCCATAGGTAAACACAGGCAAAAAGAATACAGATATAGAAACCATATAACCACCATGGTGGCAATCGGTTATCAAGTTCACGGATACCGTCGTAATCATGACCAAGGTCTATATTAGCTTCTTCGTGTACCGGTCTGAAACGATTGGCTTTGTTCCACCATGCTGCAAAAGCAGATTCTTTTCTTTCTTCTGCAACAACCGCTGTTTTTTCTACTTCCTTAGCCAATAAGCTTTTTAAGTGGTACAAGAGCCATAACAGCACCAGTAATTCTACACCTACTACCGATACCAATGCATAAAAAGCAGTGGGTGATAATCCGCTGATAGATTGGCTTGCAGCCGCCGCTACAGGCTCATCAGCGGCAAAAGCTGCAGAACTGAATAATAACAGACCGATGAGTGAAAGCACTTTTGTTTGCGTGCCTGCTTTATGCTTTTCCCTGTATGCCTTCATACGCATCTCTGCTGCACCCAGCACTACATGCGCCAATAAGGCGATAGCGAGAAGCAGTACAGCGATGATTACTACCAATACTTGTGCCAGCGGATTAGCCATAGCAGATGGTTTTGGCGGACCTTCGGCCCACACGCTTGCAGGAACCAGGGTACCAAAAAGTACCATTGCTCCCAAGCCAAAGAATTTGATCCGTTGAATATTACGCTTTTGCATTGCGGTTTATTTATAGGTCAGTAGGTTAGTTGTCTAAGGGTAATTGACTGATCTCTTCTATTAGTTTTTTATCTGCCTTCCATGCCCATAATGTCATGAGCAGAAAAAAAGTAAAGAAGATGGAGAATGAACTCAGCGCGTAGATGTCTACACCGATGATCTTTTCCAGGTAATTAATGAATTTCATGATAGTAAGTTTTACTTTTTAGCGGCAAGTGTTTGTTCGCCTTTAATATCAACACCGATTCTTTGCAGGTATGCAATCAGTGCAACTATCTCTTTATTGGCCCCTGTTTCAATTTTATCTGCTTTCAGGTTTTTACTGATTTTTTCTGCCTGGGTCATCAATTCTTTATTGGCAATCTGATCGTATCCTTTTTCATAAGGAACACCCAGTGTTTGCATTGCCCTGATGCGTGCCGCAGTAGTAGCTGTATCAATTGAGGCATCGAGTAACCATGGATAAGATGGCATGATTGAACCCGGACTCATACTTTGCGGTTCTAACATGTGGTTATAATGCCAGCTATCCGGGTATTTTCCACCGATACGCGCCAAGTCTGGTCCGGTACGTTTACTTCCCCACTGGAATGGGTGGTCGTATACGAATTCTCCTGCCTTACTATATTCACCGTAACGTGCCACTTCATCACGGAATGGACGAATCATTTGAGAATGACAGGTATAACATCCTTCGCGTACATAGATATCGCGGCCGTGCAATTCAAGTGGTGTATATGGTTTAACAGCGGCAATGGTTGGAACATTGCTCTTGATAAGGAATGTTGGTACGATTTCCAGTATACCACCGATAGCCACAGCAATTAAACTGAATACCAGCATTTGAATAGGTCTTGCTTCAATCCAGCGGTGCCAGTATTGCTTACCATGCGGAACAATTTTTGCCGGTAATGGTGGCGCTTCAGCCGCTTCATTTGCAACCAGTTTACCTGCTTTCACTGTTTTAACGAGGTTATATACCATGATGAATACACCTATGAGGTATAATAATCCTCCAATACTTCTTGCTACATACAATGGAATGATATGTGTTACTGTTTCCAGGAACTGAAACTTAAGTGTTCCATCTTCTGTAAACTGTTTCCACATCATGGCCTGTGTGAACCCTGCCCAATACATCGGTATTGCATAAAGCACGATACCGATAGTGCCAATCCAGAAATGTGTACTTGCGAGTTTGGTTGAATGCAAGGGTGTATTGAAAATCTTAGGAATAACCCAATAAAGGATACCAAAAGTGAGGAAGCCATTCCAACCCAGTGCACCAACGTGAACGTGCGCAATGGTCCAGTCGGTGAAATGCGAAATAGCATTTACATTTTTCAGACTAAGCATTGGCCCTTCAAACGTAGCCATACCATAACAGGTAATAGCAACCACCATGAATTTAAGAATAGGATCCTCTCTTACTTTATCCCATGCACCCCTGAGTGTAAATAATCCATTTAACATACCACCCCATGATGGTGCAATCAGCATCACACTAAATACCACTCCCAAACTCTGGGCCCAATCGGGTAATGCTGTATATAAGAGGTGGTGAGGGCCTGCCCAGATATAAATAAATATCAATGCCCAGAAGTGAATGATGGAAAGACGGTAGCTGTATACTGGTCTGTTTGCTGCTTTAGGCAGAAAATAATACATAATACCCAGGTAAGGAGTAGTAAGGAAAAATGCAACCGCATTGTGTCCATACCACCATTGTACCAAAGCATCCTGTACACCGGCATACCAGCTATAACTCTTTAAAAATGTTACCGGAATTTCAAATGAATTTACAATATGCAGCATTGCCACAGTAACCCAGGTAGCTATATAAAACCAGATGGCTACATACAAATGGCTTTCACGACGTTTTAAAATGGTACCAAACATATTGATACCAAATACAACCCAGATCAGGGTAATGGCAATATCTATTGGCCATTCAAGCTCTGCATATTCTTTACCTGTAGTATAACCTGATAGTAGTGTTAATGCTGCTGCTACAATAATCAATTGCCAGCCCCAGAAATGTATTTTGCTAAGTGTATCACTAAACATGCGGGCCTTACACAGACGCTGCAATGAATAATACACACCCATAAAAATACCGTTACCGACAAAAGCAAAAATAACTGCATTGGTATGCAATGGCCTTACCCTTCCAAAAGTGGTGATAGGCAGATTAAAATTTGCGGCAGGCAAATAAATTTGTACCGCAGCAAGCAACCCAACCAACATACCTACCACACCCCATAGTATGGTAGCATATGCAAAATGCTTTACCGTTTTGTTGTCGTAAAAAAATTGTTCTGATTGCATGAATGGTTGTTTTTTATAGTAGAGGGTTAGTAACTATTTTTTTTCGGGATGTTGATCGAATAACATTCTTACAGATGGAGATTCCTCATCATCATACTGCCCCGATTTTACACTCCATATAAATGCACCAAGGAATAACCCCGCTACACTGATACTTGCAATTAATAGGAGTATGATAACACTCATAGCCGCTGAAATATTTCTGTAAAATTATTTTTACCGCCTCCCGCAGCCTATGATATTACTCAAGGGCGCACATGATTTTAGTCATGTTTTTGTCACGACAGCTTCAACCGCTTTGAAGCCAGGTTACTTAACCCAAATGTGATCAACAGAATACTGATACTACTACAAGGCATTAAAATGGCAGCAATCATGGGAGATAAGGTTCCTTGTACAGCAAAAAACAATCCCGCTATATTGTATAATATAGATATCACAAAGGCAGACATCACAATCACCCTATTAAACCTGCACATATTGATTAATTGAAAAAGTTTGGGCAAGCTGCCAGCTTCAATAATTGCATCACTGGCAGGGGTAAAGTTGTTGCTGTTATCGGTGATGGCAACACCTACATCGGCTTGTTTCAAAGCGCCTGAATCATTGAGTCCATCTCCGATCATCAACACATGCTTTCCATCCTGCTGCATAATTTTGAGTACTTCGAGTTTATCTTCCGGCTGCTGGTTAAAATACAGTTCTGACCGTTGTCCTAATAACTTGCGCAGATAAGGCAATTCTCCATCATTATCTCCACTCACCACTGCGATATGAAATTTTGATTGAAGCTGTCTCAGCAACATGGGCACAGACTGACGATAGTGGTTCCTGAATCTGAAACGCCCCAGCAGCTTGCCTTCCACAGATAAATACACAACAGAGCTTTCATCATTTTGTGTTTTACCAGTAATAAAAAGTGCTGACCCAAGCGCAACCAGATCGCCATCAACCATTCCTTCAATACCCTTTCCAGGAAATTCTTCGAATGCGAGGAATGGCTCTTTAAGTGGTTTGCCTGCCCAGGCAGCGATGCCTTTACTTAGCGGGTGGGTAGACTGCGCAGCCAGGGTGGCTACTTTTTTGCGAATTGTCGCATCAATCGGCTTTCCGTCATATACAACTTCCATTTCTGTACCTGCAGTAAGGGTGCCGGTTTTATCAAAAACGATGGTATCAATTGATGCCAGTTTTTCGATTACAGTAGCATGCCTTAAATAGAAATGGTTACGTGAAAGTATCCGCAGGATATTTCCATTGGTGAAAGTATTGCTTAACAAAAGGGCGCATGGACAAGCAATAATTAAAACTGCTGTTACGGCGTTCCAACTGCGGCTGGCATCTTGCCAAAACCAGTATACGCCTGCCGCTAATGCTACGCCAAATACTACCCAGGTAAACCATCGGCTCAATCCGTGTACAAACGAATTTTCATTGTTCGCTTCTGTTTTGAACACGTCTTTATTCCATAAACGGGTCAGGTAACTTTGAGCTACTTCTTTTATCACCAGCACTTCTATATTACCCCCCACCTGTTTACCTCCTGCGTAAACAATTTCTCCCATTTCTTTGGATACAGGCAGTGTTTCGCCCGTTACAAAACTATAATCAATCAATGCCCTTCCCCGGGTAATAATACCATCTGCCGGAATCAATTCCTGGTGATGAATGAGTAAAGTATCGTTTAATTTAATATCTGGAAGTGTTACTGTTACTGATTCTTCATCTTTAATCCTGGTAACAGCAACCGGAAAATAAGAAGTGTAGTCGCGATCGAAATTGAGTTGACGATGTGTTCTGTCTTGCAACACCCTACCGGCAAGCATAAAGAAAACGATACCGGTCATAGAATCGAAATAACCACTTCCTGTGCCAGTAATTACTTCGTACAAACTCCGGGCAAATGTTACCCAGATAGCCAAAACAATTGGGGCATCTATATTGAGGAATTTCTGTTTGAGTGCGTTCCATGCACTGGTATAAAATTCACCGGCACTATAAAAAAATACTGGCAGACTAAGTATGAGGTTCAGGTAGCGGAAGAAAATTAATAACTGCCCTTCTTTTTCATCAATACCCAGGTATTCAGGAAAACTCATGAGCATGATATTCGCAAAACAAAATCCGGCCACTCCTAACCGGAATATTTTTTTCCTGTCGGTTACCGGTTTCTTTTTTCCAAGATCGTTATAGCTGATATATGGCTCATAGCCAATACCCGTAAGCAGTTCGGCCAATTGTCTTAAACTGATGATGTTATGGTTGAAAACAATATCAGCTTCTTTTCTTTCAAAATTTACTTTACAACTAACCACACCCTTATTCAATCTGTATAATTGCTCAAGCAGCCATAAGCAACTGCTGCAATGCATTTGCGGCAGATAGAAATTTACATGGGTCTGATTAGTATCCCGGTAACTAATCAGCGACTGTTGAATCGATACATCTTCCAGGAATGCAAATTTGTCGGCACGAACAATGATTTTCTGCGACTGACCTGGATTTTTATTCAGGTCGTAGTAAGTACACATTTCATGTTCGTTCAATATCTCATAAACCATTTTACAGCCCTCACAACAAAAGTGTTTGTCGTGCGCCTGTATATCTGTGTCTTTGCAGGTTTCACCGCAATGGTAACAGAGGGTTTCAGTATGAATATGATTTCCTTTATGCATGATCCGGTGTTGTGTGTTGATTAGTTAGTCTGGGATATAAACTGCTTTGTTCAAAATGAATCCAGCGCAATACATCCGTTTCCATCTGAAACATTTCATTCACACAAGTTTTTAAGCTTTGTGGCCAACTGGGGTGTGTGATATAATGATGCATCAGTTGACGCATTTTTTGCAGTAATTCAATCAGCAGTTCATGTGTATGCAGCATGGTTTCAACCACTTTAGGTTGAATAGCAATTTTGTCTTTAATAATTTGTTGCTGAATAAAAGGAAAGATGATCCCAGTTTCCTTTTTGAATGTGTGGGTTAATTCGTCTTCAATTTTTTGAAAAACCAGTTGCACTATTTCTGAAACAGGTGCTGGCAATTCATCGATAGATGCATGCTTTTCGAGGTAGCTGCGTATGTTGACACAAGATGCCAGAATGGGGGCATGGTAAGTAACTGGGATAATTTGACAGATTTCTCCCAATGTTTCTTTACCCTGAGTTAAATGGCTACCGGCCTGCAACAGCATGATGAATTTATTTGTTGCAAGGTAGTTGCGCCGTAAAAGTTCAACTATGATACTACTCAAGCCAAAACATGATTTTTATCATGTTTAGAGCCTTTTTAAAATTTATTCTATGGATTTCTTATGGCTCTTAGTCTTGCAGGTTCGCCGTTTGAACCAATAATTGGTGTTTGAGGATTTTGATCTTCTTACCGTCAAGTTCTACCATTCCATCTTTCTTGAAATCAGACAGCAGGCGAATAGTAGATTCTGTAGCGGTGCCGACAAGATTGGCTATTTCTTCGCGAGATAATCGCACATTGAGTGTTGTGCCATCTGCTTCAAAGCCATAGGTTTCTTTGATAAATAAAAGTGTTTCGGCTAATCTTTCCCGGATGGGTTTTTGTGCGAGGTGAGTGAGCTTAACTTCTGTTTTATGCAATTCATCACTCAATAATTTCATCATCTCAAAAGCAAGGCCAGTGTCGTTCTTGAGTGCGGTTACAAATATTTCTTTAGGAATAAAACATACTTTGGTATCCTCCAGTGCTACTGCAGAAGCCCCGTATCTATCACCACTGAGCAAAGCCCTGTATCCGAGCACATCGCCCGAGTTCAGCAAGCGCACAATCTGCTCCTTACCATCATCGCCCTGGTGAGAAAGTTTTATTTTGCCATCATTGATGCAATAAACACCGAAAGGATAAGATCCTTCATGAAACAATACCTGCCCTTTCTTATAAGTATTACAGATTTTCTGTTCATTGATGGTAGCTACATACTCCTCCCTTGCCTTACAAAAGATAGACTTAAACCGCTGGGCGCAGGTTTGACAGGTGGAAGAATCGTGCTCTGAATGCATCTCGGTGATTAAAATACAAAAATATAACTTATTAACGATCGAATGATATTAAAAAAAATTGAAATCATCAGTTCAAGAGCAACTTTCGAAAGGTAGTTGAGTCGCCATTGAATACATTACAATCTATTTTCGACCTTATTCCATTGATGGTGCCTTGTTCACTATGCTGCCAAAAATGCCAGGAACGATTAATTCGCGGCTTTTCTGGTTGGAAATAATGTGCCACCCAAAGGGGATACTCATTAAACTCCTTCCCGAGGTATCGTTCATAAAAGTCAGCATAAGTGTAGATCATTGGCTTAACACGGTAATAAGCCTCCACTTCTTTCAACCATTCCTTCAATCTTTCACGCATCAAAGCAGGTTTTACGCCATATAATTTTTCAATGTCTACAACAGGTGGCAAGTCGCCTTTTCGAAGGTTAACCTGACGAATAAACTGTAAAGCTTGTTTTTTACCGCTTTTGGTGGC
>CAZTCS010000017.1:29278-41662 GCA_964611995.1 uncultured Sediminibacterium sp.
GATAGGCTCCACGAACCATTCCAGCCTCTTTTGCATCTTCCCAGTTTTTATGAAATCGTTTGTCTGTATCATTCAATCCTTCCGTAGCTTTTATAAAAGCAAACCCCATTCTTGTTTGCTGCTCTTTCATTCCATATACTGATGGCCAGTGAACTGGTCCCTGGTGCACACTTACATCAATACCATGAATTGTAAAACCTGGGGGTAGTGGAACCCCAAATGCTTCATAACGAACCGCTTCAAGTGTTCGTTCCCTTTGTTCCTCCCATTTGTGCAGCAGGGTAAAATACAATATCAGCGCAAAGCCTCCTATCAGTAATACCAACCATAATTTTTGCTCCCTGTTTAGCCTACGGGTACCTTTTCTTGCCATAGCCTGACAAAAATCGGTTAAATAAGCATTCCTTAACTACCTCTTCCGTTTTAACCAAAAGAGAATTTGCCCCTTTTTAGTAATTTTACACCAATGGCCTATTTTAATTGGAACGACAGTGTAAATTTTCTCAGCAAGCTAACAGCTAAGCGTATTTGGAACAGTATTAAAGTTTACAGTAGTTACCAACTCAGTAAATTCAGCAAGAAACCCATACAATGGGGGTTACCAATTTCTATTTCATTTGAACCTACCACTTCCTGCAATTTAAGGTGCCCTGAATGTCCTAGTGGACTACGTGCGTTTAGCAGACCTACGGGAATGCTTCAGAAGGATTTTTTTAAAGAAACCATCGACGATATTCATCAGCACCTTTTATACCTGATCTTTTATTTCCAGGGAGAACCCTATCTGAACCCCGATTTTCTTGATATGGTGAAATATGCATCCGATAAAGGAATCTATACAGCCACTTCAACCAATGCGCATTACCTGACCGATGAAAAAGCAAGGAAAACGGTGGAGAGTGGGTTAGACAGACTAATCATTTCTATTGATGGAACTACGCAGGATGTATACCAGCAGTACCGGGTAGGTGGTAAACTGGATAAAGTGCTGGAAGGCGCACGAAATATAGTGAAGTGGAAAAAAGCATTGAACAGTAAAACACCTTTTATCTTTTTTCAGTTTCTTGTAGTAAAACCCAATGAACATCAAATTCAAGCGGTTAAAGATTTAGGTGCCGAAATTGGTGTTGATCAGGTTCGCTTCAAAACAGCTCAGGTGTATGATTATGCCAATGACCCACATAACCTGATTCCGCTGAACGACAAATACAGCAGGTATAAGAAAGATAAAAATGGTAACATGCAGGTGAAAAGCGGGTTAACCAACCGATGCTGGAAACTCTGGCACGCCAATGTTATTACATGGGATGGACTGGTGGTACCCTGCTGTTTTGATAAAGATGCCATGCACCAATTGGGCAATCTTAAATCTCAAAGCTTTAAGCAGATCTGGCAGAACGATAATTACCGGCAATTCAGGAGTGAACTCATGACCAGTCGAAAAAATATAGACATCTGCGCCAATTGTAGTGAAGGACTTAGTGTTTGGCAGGATTAGTATAGTGAAACGTGAATGGTCAATGGTGAATGGTCAATGATATTTTCATAACTATTCCTGTTCATTAATCAATGCAATTCACAATTCACCATTGACCATTCACTGACCTTGTTAATTTTTCCTACATTTACAACTATGGGTATTGAAAAAGATATACAACAACAGCATTTCAGGAATGAATACCAGAAAGCTTCTGTGAATATCATTTATTCGGCCAACTGGTTGAATGAGAAGATCAAAACCATGCTCGACCCTGATGATATTACCCCTCAACAATATAACATACTCCGTATTTTGAGAGGAAGCCATCAACCATTGAGTACATTACAAATACGTGCTCGCATGCTAGATAAAATGAGTGATACCAGCCGTATTGTGGAACGACTGTTAAAAAAAGGCCTGGTAGAGAAAAAGGTTTGCTCGGCCGATAAAAGATTGGTTGATGTGAGTATTTCTAAAAAAGGACTTTCCCTGCTCGATAAACTGGATAAACGCAACACTGAAATAGACCAACTATTACAGAGTCTTACAGAAACGGAAGCCAGCACTTTGAACAAACTACTTGATAAAATGCGTGATTAACGGCCTAATTGTTAATTTCTATACTTTCTCTTCGTTTTCATCCACAGTGCCTTATTTACCTTATGGGTGGCTTTATCTTTGAAACATGAAATTGTTTCCACTCCTTTTGCTGTTTATTGTATTTTCTATTAAGCCTCTAAGTGGTATTGCACAATATTCGCCGAACTACGAATTCAGGGCCGCATGGGTAGCCACTGTTGAAAATATTGATTGGCCCAGCAAAAGAACACTTTCAGTTGCTGATCAACAAGCAGAGTTTATACAATTGGTTGAAATGCACCGTCGCAATGGCATGAATGCCCTGATAGTGCAGGTTCGTCCATCGGCCGATGCTTTCTACCCTTCTACGCTTGAACCCTGGAGTGAGTACCTTACAGGTAAACAAGGACTGCCTCCAAATCCGTATTACGACCCGCTCGCTTTTATGATCGCAGAAACACATAAACGTGGTATGGAATTTCATGCCTGGCTGAACCCATACAGGGCTGTGTTTAACATCATCCGATCTTCTGTAGCACCTAATCATGTTACCAAACAACACCCTGAATGGTTTGTAACTTATGGCGATAAAAAATATTTCAATCCCGGGTTAACAGAAGTTCGTAAACATGTGGCAGAAGTGGTGAAAGATCTTGTTAGCAGGTATAAGATCGATGCAATACATATGGACGACTATTTCTATCCATATAAAATTCCGGGTCGCGAATTTCCTGATCAGGCTACTTATCTAAAGTATGGAAAGGGCATGGCTAAAGACGAATGGAGAAGAAGCAATTGTGATAGTATCATCGTTCTATTACAACAAACCATCCGCAAAGCCAATCCAAAAGTAAAATTCGGTATCAGTCCATTCGGCGTCTGGAGAAATAAAAGCCAGGACCCCATGGGTAGTGAAACACGCTCAGGGCCAACCAACTACGATGAACTTTATGCTGATGTATTACTCTGGCTGCAGAATGGCTGGATCGATTATATAGCCCCTCAGTTATATTGGGAAAGGGGTCACCCATTAGCCAGTTATGATATTTTATTACGCTGGTGGAATGAGCATAGTTATGCCCGTCATTTATACATTGGCCATGGCATTTACCGCGCCGGATCCAACACAGCCTGGAAAAACAGGGATGAAATTCCTGCACAGATAAAAGCTCTTCGTAGTTACGAAAACACACAGGGAAGTATTTATTACAACAGCAATGTTTTCAACCGCAACCCCAATGGCTGGAACGATAGTTTACAACAAAATTATTATCGCTATCCCGCGCTTGTACCACCTATGTTTTGGTTAGATAATACCACCCCACCACAACCACTGGTTGAAAAAACCAACGAACATACCTACCGACTGGTATATAAGGGTGAAGAAAGAATCAAAGGTTTCGCTGTATTTATGAACGATAGTAAAGGAGAACCTGATTTTGGTAACAGCCAACTCATTGAATTTATTGTAGGCGATAAAACAGCCACCGTAGATATCAATAAACACGCAGAAGCCAAAGGAAAAAAAATACTCGTAGCCTCTGTTGACACAGACAACAATGTAAGTCCGCTGAGGTTACTCAACTAGAACGGGGTGATTTTTGATCTTTGATTTTTGAATTTTGAATTTTGATTTTGGGTTTCTGCTAGTGTGGTGATTTGTGTTAAGATTCCTCAGACGAACTATGGTCTATGGTCCATGGACCATGGTCTATACCCCCATCAACCGAAATAAACTGTATTCTCCCTGCTACCTGACCATTTTCCAAAACGAGCTTCTACTGCGGTAAATCGGTGTTCAAATATTTGCTTAAGTTGGCTGCGTACAAACAGGGTATTGGCTATATCTCCAAGTATCCAGAGCGGTAGTTTATAATGAACAATATCGGTCATTTCTACCCCACCCTCAATAGCTTTAAAGTGATGTTGGTGGTGCCATAAACTATATGGCCCGAACCGTTGTTCATCCACAAAAAACTGCTGGTTTACCACATGGGTTATTTCAGTCATCCAGTATAGAGGTATACCAAGAATGGGTTTCACCTTGTATTCAATCACCTGTCCCTGGTACATCGTATTACCATGGTGCTTGCTGATGATATTAAAACCAAGATTAGCAGGTGTAATTTCTTTCAGGTTTTCTGGCTTACTGAAAAAATCCCAGGCCAGTTCTAATGAAACCGGTATTTGCTGAATCGTTTTTAAGGAGTATACTTTCGACATGGATCTGTTTCAGGATATAACAGCCTATCAAGCAAAAAGTTTAGCACAATAGTAGACCATAGACCATGGTCCATGGTCTATGGTCTACTATCCATTTGCCCTATCCCCGTTCTGCTCTTTAAACTATCTTTATTGCATGATTTCGCATGAACAGCAATTGGCACAGTTTAAAAAAGTTTATGAAGGGCTGAACCTTCAACAGCAAAATGCGGTTGATACCCTTGAAGGTCCCGTTATGGTTATTGCAGGTCCCGGTACCGGTAAAACCCAGATATTAGGTGCCAGGATTGGTAAACTTCGACTGGAAACAGATACACAACCAGAAAATATTCTCTGTCTCACTTATACAGATGCCGGAGTGGTGGCCATGCGGAAACGATTACTCAGTTTTATCGGTCCAGATGCCTATAAAGTAAATATCTGCACTTTTCACGCGTTTTGTAATGACATCATTCAGGATAATCTTTCCTTATTTGAAAAAACAGCACTTGACCCAATTTCAGACCTGGAAAGGATAAGTCTGTTCAAAGAATTGATCGATAGTTTCCCCAAGAACCATCCTTTGAAAAGATACAGGGGCGATGTGTATTATGAAATCAACAACCTGCAACAGCTTTTCAGTAATATGAAAAGAGAGGGTTGGACAGCACCCTATATTCAATCTTGTATCGATACTTACCTCGCAGATTTGCCCAACAGACCTGCTTTTATTTACCAACGAACAAGTGGCGCCAATAAAAAAGGAGATCTTAAGCAACATAAGATTGCTGAAGAAACAGAAAAAATGGAAAAGCTGCGTGCGGCCGTGGAAGAGTTCAATCGCTTTCAGCAATTGATGCGTAAAAAGAACCGGTACGACTTTGACGATATGATTAACTGGGTAATTGATGCATTCAACAATAATCCAACCTTGCTTGCTCGTTATCAGGAACAATACCAGTATGTATTGGTAGATGAGTTTCAGGATACTAGTGGTACACAAAATGCATTGATCAAACTACTCATTAATTATTGGGAAGTTCCGAACGTATTTGTGGTGGGTGACGACGATCAGAGTATTTATAGATTCCAGGGTGCGAATGTTGAGAATATGGAAGCTTTTGCCCAGCAATTCAGCAAATCACTTCATACGGTTATCTTAACCAATAACTACAGATCTACCCAACCCATTCTGGATATTGCCAAATCACTCATTGAAAGAAACAATGAGCGATTGGTAAATAAACTTGATGGTTTAAATAAAGAGTTGATTGCCGCTAACCCGGCCTTAAATACTATATCAGACCAGCCTCGGGTTTTTGAATACGAAAACCCAAAACAGGAAATGATTCATATTACCCTTCAGGTGGAGGAACTGATCAAACAAGGGGTACAACCCGGACATATATGTGTTATCTACCGGGAGAATAAATATGGAGAAGAACTGGCCCGTTATTTCCAGTTAAAACAAATACCTGTTTATAGTAAAAGGAATGTAAATATTCTTGCAGAACCCCTGGGCCAACAACTGGTACAGGCCCTAAGATACCTGGCTGCAGAACACGATGTATCTTTTGGTGGCGATGAAATTTTATTTGAGCTACTACATTATAAATGGTTCTCTATACCACCGATTGAAATTGCCAAACTAACTGCTGAAGTTGCAGACAGAAGGTTTGGTGAAAGAAAAATTTCGCTCAGACAACTCATTGCTGAGAAATTAGATGGACCATTACCTGATTTATTCAGCAAAGAAATTCCCGGATTAAGAAATGCGCAGTCTGCATTTGAAAAGCTTATTGAAGATGTACCCAATGTAACACTTCAACAGTTATTCGAAAACCTGATCCGCGATGCAGGCGTGTTGTCATATATTATGCAAAGTCCGGATAAGCATTGGTTACTCCAACTGCTTACTGGTTTATTCGATTTTATCAAAGAAGAAACGCACCGCAACCCACAACTAAGTCTGCAGCAACTCATCAATATTTTCGACCTGATGGAAAAAGAAGGGCTCTCGCTTCCATTGGTAAGGGTTGGGGGAAATGATCAGGCGGTAAATCTTCTAACAGCGCATGGTTCGAAAGGACTGGAATACGAATATGTATTTATTGCAGGATGTAATGCATCGAACTGGGAGAAGAAAAGAAAACCTGGTGGTGGTTATAGTATGCCGGATACCATTTTTTCTTCGCAACCGGTACATAGTGAGGAAGAAGAACTTAGAAGGTTATTTTATGTGGCATTAACAAGGGCAGCACTTCAGTTGAATGTATCTTATGCAAAAGCAAACAAAGATGGCAAAGAAATAGAGCCTTCTATGTTTGTTGCAGAAATCAGGGAAGAACACCAATTACCATTTACAGTTATTACACTCGACGAAAATACCATTGCAACATTTGCGGCTTTATCTTTCAGTCAGGAACAAAAACCTGAAATAGAAAAAATAGAGGCGGACTTTATTTCACATATCCTCGAAAAATTTGTGATGAATGTTACGGCTCTCAATAATTACCTGAAATGCCCGCTTCAGTTTTATTTCAATAACCTGGTTCGTGTTCCTTCAGGAAAATCGGAAGCTACAGAGTTTGGTTCTGCGGTGCACCATGCATTGCAGTTGTTGTTTCAAAAAATGCAGCAAAGAGAGCAGGTATTTCCTGATATACAAGAATTCCTGACAGATTTCAGGTGGTATATGAACCGTCATCGCGAAAATTTCACCAAGGAGCAGTTTGAGCGAAGAATGGAACAGGGAGACCAGGTATTACCTGAGTATTACAATCGTTACCTGAATCAGTGGAATAAAGTTGTGGCAATTGAAACCAATATCCGAAACGTAACAGTAAAAGGAATTCCTTTAAAAGGAAAACTGGATAAACTGGAGTTTGATGGGAAACAGGCGAATGTAGTAGATTATAAAACCGGAGATGCGGAAAGAGGTATCAAAAAATTAAATCCACCCAGTGAAAAAGAACCAGATGGTGGTGATTACTGGAGACAGGCCGTTTTTTATAAAATACTGGTCGACAATTACCCTTCCAAGAACTGGCAGGCCATCAGTGCAGAATTTGACTTTATTGAGCCCGATAAAAGGAAAGGATACCTGAAAGAAAAGCGGGTTATTACACCTGAAGATATTACAACCGTTACGCAACAGATTGAAAAGGTATGGGGCAAGATTCAGGAAAGGGATTTTTATACAGGATGCGGAAAAGAAGACTGTCGCTGGTGTGCATTCGTAAAAACCAATGAAATGGCGGTTGTTTTGCATGACCCCGATGAGGAAAGCGATGATTAACACGATTTTTCAGCAGAAGCTTCTATAGCTCAGCAGAAAGCCTGTAAGTTTGCAACATTCATGAAACGAATTACCCATTTAACTTCCTATACCTTATTACTGGCTTTGTATACTGCATTGCTGGGTTTGGCCAGTTCATGCGCCAATATTGTACCTCCGGGTGGTGGTCCGCGCGACAGTTTGCCGCCAAGATTGGTTACAGCAATGCCAAAGGATTCCGCTGTTAATGTAAAAACAAAGAATATTACCCTCAGTTTCGATGAGTTTATCAAACTGGAGGATCCATTTGAAAACTTGATTTATTCTCCGGTGGTGAAAACACCTCCTTTGGCAGATTACAAACTCAGGAATGTTACCATTCGCTTTCGCGACTCACTTGAAGCAAATACAACCTATGCTATTGACTTTGGCAATTCCATCCAGGATGTGAATGAAGGAAATATCGCTAAAAATTTCCGGTATGTTTTTTCTACTGGTCCAACCATCGATTACAACAGTTATACTGGCAAAGTAATTGTTGCCCAAACAGGTAAAGTAGATAGTACTTTATGGGTAGTGTTGCACCGCAATCTTGCAGATTCTGCTATAGAGAAATTACAACCACGTTATTATACCCGACTAAACGGTAAAGGAGAATTCAATTTTCAAAACTTACCTGCGGGAAATTTTGCTGCCTATGTGGTAAATAAAAACAGTTATAATAAAGTCTTCGACAGCACCGAACTTTTTGCGTTCAGGAATGAACCTGTGCTGGTTAGTATAAATACGCCTGCAGATACTTTTTATGCGTTCATCCAATCTCCCAAGCTTACAAAATCATCGGGTGATGGCGCTGCCTTGCCAGCCAATATTAGGGATGACAGAAGATTAAGGTATCTCCCCGATTTGGATAATGGCCAGCAGGATTTACTATCTGGTTTGCCATTGTATTTCAACAGAAAATTATTTTCTGTTGACACCACTAAAATTCAATTAACGGATAGCAATTTTGTAGCCATAAAAGGATACACGGTTCAGTTAGATTCAACCCGTAAAAAACTAGTCATTGATTATCCTTGGAAAGAAAATAATGTATACAAGTTGGTAATTCAGAAAGAAGCTTTTGCCGATACCAATGCGGTGATGTTAACCAAGGCTGATACACTAAGAATTTCTACAAGAAAAGAAACCGAGTATGGAACTATCCGATTCAGGTTTACAAACTTAAATCCTTCGCAAAATCCAGTATTGCAAATTGTAAGAAATGAAGAACTGGTTGCATCCTATCCGATTAATACCAACGATTTTACCATCAAAAGATTCAAACCCGGAACTTATGAATTGAGGATTTTGTATGATGCCAATAAAAACGGCAAATGGGATACGGGTCATTTTGATTCCGGAAAACATGTACAACCCGAACGGGTAATCAGCATCCCCCGCCCCCTCAGTATCCGTGCCAACTGGGATAATGAGGTTACGATTGGGTTGCTGTAAATGCTGTAAATGCTCTATCTGCTAATAATAGAATAAATGATGGGGCCTGCGAATTAGATAATTAAAAATTAGATAGCTCGCAGGCTTACATCTTTTTAGCTATAAGAGCAGAAAGCCTAGAGTGACCGCCAATCAAGGCTGCGAGCAGCTAGAGGCTAGCAGCTCGCAGCCTAATTTCCCCATACAGTACTAACTTGTAGCTTGCAGCCTGCAGCTTGCAGCTCACTCATCCTCCTTATCTTTGCCCCATGCAACTCCCTTCATCTTTACTTGAAAATGCGGTAGCTCAGTTTGCCAAATTACCTGGTATTGGTAAGAAGACGGCATTGAGGCTGGTACTGCATTTACTTAAACAGGATGTAAATGATGTACAGCATTTTGGGGAAACCATTGCGCGGATGCGAAGGGATATCAAATTTTGTCAGCGTTGTCATAATATCAGTGATGGTGACATATGTTCAATCTGTGCCAATTCAATGCGCAACCAGAAACTGATTTGTGTCGTAGAAAATATCCGCGATGTGATCGCTATTGAAAGCACCCAACAATTTAATGGCGCCTATCATGTGCTGGGGGGTATTATATCTCCACTTGATGGTATCGGACCAGATCAGTTAAGCATTGAATCACTGATTACAAGAATTGAAAAAGAAGAAACAGAAGAATTGGTTTTTGCACTTAACCCTAATATTCAGGGCGATACTACCATATATTATATTCAGAAAAAACTGTCTCACCTCTCCTGTCGCGTAACCACTATTGCCCGCGGTATAGCATTTGGCGGAGAGCTGGAATATGCGGATGAAATGACCCTGGCCCGCAGTATTGCCAACCGCTTACCTGTACAGCAGTACGTGAAATAACAAAATTTTAATCTCAGGCAACCTTTGCCCCACTCATGCGTAATTGTTGGTATTGATGGAATTAACTAATTTGCAGTTTAAACATTGAATTTGCCGCCGACCCTTTTTTGTATATTTAAAGGGTAAAAAGGTAGGTTGTATTCATCCATCTAAACAATAGAAACATGGAATTTGCAGGTATTGTAGCGGGATTAATTTGCACAGGCATCATTTGGATTATTATTTTGATCCTTGCCCTGGTAAAGCTCTTTAAAAGAACCGACCTTGATCAAAATAGCAAAATGGGCTGGGCGGCGCTATTAATCCTGGTTCCGTATGCCGGTTTACTATTCTATGTGCTACGTAACTGGACCAATGCCAAACAGCTACTGTGGATTGGATTGTTGGGGGTTGTTTTATCCGCATCATTAACCGTGTATTTTGTTTATGCGCGCGAGCACCGTGATGTTGCAAAAGAAAAAGGCATACAGGTTAGCGCACAGCAGTTATTTGAAGCATTTGTTGCAGATGAAGCCAAAGCAAACGCCCTATATCTCGACAAAGCCATTGAAATTACTGGTGAAGTAGTAGCAACTACAACAAACCAGGATGGCAATATTGTCGTAGATTTTAAAACGAATGATCCGTTTTTTGTCATTAACTGTACGTTTAAAACAGATCCGGGAGCGCTGAAGGCGGGCGACAATATTACATTTAAAGGCATTTGTACCGGATATATTCCAGATGCAAATGTGGTGATTAACGAAGGTGTATTAGTAAAATAAGCAAGGATAAATTTTATGAAACTGATGAAAGTAATAGCCATATTGTTCCTCTTAGTATTCGCAGGAAATGAGGCCGAAGCACAGAAAGTATTTGGTACCAGAAATGGACGTATCACATTCGAATCGCCTAGCGATGGTGATGTGAAGGCAGTAAATAATGAAGTAACCAGCAGGGTTGCAGACAATGGTCAATTAACCTTTAGCCTGTTGATGAAGGGTTTTAAGTTCAAACTTGCAGAAATGCAGGAGCACTTTAACGACCAGTATGCTGAAAGTACCAAGTTTCCAAGGGCTGATTTCAAAGGAACCATCAGCAATTTGAAAGATGTAAATTTTGCCAAAGACGGCAGCTATAAAGTAAGTGTAAAGGGCGATCTTACCATGCATGGTGTAACAAAAAATGTTACCGTAAATGGTGTAATAGAAATAAAAGCTGGTAAGCCAAATGCCCGTGGATCATTTACCATTAACCTCAAAGACTTTAAGATTGACGCTTCAACTGTTACAGAAAAAGTTGAAGTAGAAGTTAGCTGTCAGTACCAGTAATCATTTTATCAATATAAACCAACTGTATGAAGACCCTGTTAAAAAGGTCACTGGCAATCTATTGCCTGGCCTGTACCACTTTAATTGCCAATGCACAGCAAGTTGACCTGTTTAAAATGCAGGATAGTACCAATGCTGCAGAAGACAAAAACAAATCAGAAGCAGTATTAAATACTTTCTATTCTACCCGTTTGGTAACCACACAAACAGTAGAAATAACCGGAAAAGGAAGCATGGATTTCCGGATCAACCACCGCTTTGCACCGCTTAACCAGGGCTTTTATAATCTCTTTGGTTTAGACTTTGTTTCCGCCCGTATAGGTTTCGATTTCGGATTATCAGATAACCTTATGATAGGTATTGGTAGAACCGGAACAAACAAAGAAGGTGATGCCTTTTTAAAATACCGTATTCTCAGACAACAGGCAGGCGTAAAAAATGTACCGGTTACCATTACTGTCTTAGGTGCTACTGCTTATAGGGGAATTCGCTATTCAGACCCCACACTTAATGTAAAAACAAAAGACAGGATGTATTACACAGCACAACTGATGATTGCACGAAAGTTTAACGAACATACTTCCCTGCAGGTCTCGCCAACCTATACGCGCTACAACCGTAAATTATTCTTAACAGGAGGCTCTCAGGACCTGCTATCAATCGGCTTTCTTGCCCGTCAGAAAGTAAGCAAGCGTGTAAGTATCAATGCAGAGTATTTTGTGCAGACCAAACGTTTTGATGGAACTTATAACCCACTTTCTATCGGGGTTGATATTCAAACTGGCGGCCACGTTTTCCAACTGCATTTTACCAACTCTATTGGCATGAATGAACACACATTTATACATGAAACTTTTGGTTCATGGGCCAAAGGTGATATCAGATGGGGCTTTAATATTTCCAGGATATTTAATATAGGGAGGAAGAAATCGTAGGTTTTGAGCTGTGTGGTTCTAGCTTCAAGCTACAAGCCGCAAGCTGCAAGCGTTGAATTTTGCTTGTTTTAGGCCTTCTGCTATTATTGCTATAAAGATGCAGGCCTGTGAATTAGATAATTTATAATCAGTTTGCTAAATAAATATTTGATTGCGGTTAATGCACTACCTGTTATTAATAGAACACAGATTATCATGATTTTCAAGATTTATCATGATAGATCTTGAAAATCATGATAAT
>CAZTCS010000018.1:0-308 GCA_964611995.1 uncultured Sediminibacterium sp.
TGGTACAATAAAGAAAACCGCCTATATGGCGGGAGGCAAAAATAGGGGATTAAAGCATTAGAACAAATTGTGGATAACCTATTTTAAGCTAGACAGGAAGCAGAATTCAGGATATCAGATGTCAGATATCAGATTTAAGCTTATGTAAGTCTTAAAATCTAAAAACAAACAAAATCGGGGTCAATCCTCTGAAATGCACACCCTCCTGTTTATAACCTAGCTTTATAGTGGATAAATGACCTTTTTACGATCATTTATGTGGAAAAGAACCTAATAAATACCACCAAATCCGACATCTGCCATCTGCG
>CAZTCS010000018.1:318-40700 GCA_964611995.1 uncultured Sediminibacterium sp.
AAACTGCCCTTTATGAATTTATAATTGTGGAAAGCGCTCGAACAAATACACCAAAATCAGCCATCAGAGACCAGAGATCAGAGATTTCCATCATTTTACCCCGTGTTAACGCACAGTGAAACAAAAGTGAATTGTTAAAATAGGGGTATGTGTATTCACTTATCAACGGGTGTGGGTTAAAAGCAATTATTTCAATATTACCGGAATGTTAAGCCGTGGAAAAACATGTTAATTAGGGTGGATAAACTCATACAGGTTAACTTTGCACGATGGGGATAAATAAGTTATCCCGAAATCCACACCCCTAATAGTAATAAGTGATTTATATAAATAGGTATTATTAAATATTATTACCGTGATTATGAACATTTCTGAAGCAAAAGAAAAAATACAGGAAAAAGGTTTCCTCGATATAGAAATAGATGCGCGTCTGGATATTTTTGCCGAGATTGAGCGACTAAAGAAAGAAAAAAATGCGGTCATACTCGCTCACTACTACCAGGAACCAGATATTCAAGACGTGGCAGACTTTATTGGAGATAGTCTTGGGTTGGCCCAAAAAGCCCGCGAAACCGATGCCAGCATTATCGTATTTGCCGGCGTTCACTTTATGGCAGAAACAGCCAAGATCCTGAATCCAACCAAAAAAGTGCTTTTACCCGATCTTAAAGCGGGTTGCTCATTGGCTGATAGTGCCCCTGCAGGTCCTTTTAAGGCGTTCAGGGATAAACACCCCGATCATATCGTAATCTCCTACATAAACTGTACAGCTGAGATTAAAGCACTGTCTGATATCATTTGCACCAGCAGTAACGCAGAAAAGATCATTGAAAGTGTACCGAAAGATCAGCCGATCATTTTTGCACCCGATAAAAACCTAGGTGCCTACCTGAGTAAAAAAACAGGAAGAGATATGTTACTCTGGAACGGCGCCTGTATGGTACACGAAATATTCAGCCTGGAAAAGATAACCAAATTAAAAGTTCGTCACCCCCAGGCAAAAATAATCGCACACCCAGAATGCGAAGAAGCGGTGTTAGCAGTAGCAGATTATATTGGAAGTACAACCCAACTATTAAAATATTCCCAAACCGACAGCACCCAGGAATATATCGTTGCAACAGAAACAGGTATTCTGCACCAGATGCAGCAAGCTAGTCCAAATAAAACATTTATCCCCGCACCACCTAATAATAACTGTGCATGTAATGATTGTCCACACATGAAGCTGAATACACTCGAAAAACTGTATTTGTGTATGATGTATGAACAACCAGAAATACATATGGAAGAAAACCTGCGCCTCGCAGCAAAAAAACCCATGGACCGGATGCTGGAAATCAGTAAGGCAGCAGGACTTATAGGATAGGAGAAACAGAAGAATATCCAATATCGAATATCCAACTTCCAAGTATTTGGACATTGGACGTTGGATATTCCTCTGTTCTTCTGTTTTCACTACCTTCCAATAATGAACACCCCAGGTCAAATATTAATTACTGATCTTATTCCGGCGCTTGATCAGAAATTGATTGAGTTATTGGAAACCTTATCTCCCTCAGACTGGAAAAAACAAACCATTGCACCGAAATGGAATGTGGAAGATGTGGTATTGCATTTATTGGATGGAAATATCAGGATATTATCCATACATCGTGATGGTTATTTTGGTGTTCCTCCTGGAAGCATCAATAGCTATGATGATCTATTGGCTTATCTTAATCAATTAAATGCTGATTGGATAAGAGCGGCAAAAAGAATGAGTCCTAAACTGGTGATTGAATTATTGAAACAAACCAATAAAGAAATAGCAGACTACCTCACCACTGTTGATCTTTTTGCACCGGCCTTATTTTCGGTAGCCTGGGCTGGTGAAGAAACATCTGCCAACTGGTTTCATTGGGCAAGAGAATACACAGAAAAATGGCATCATCAGCAACAGATAAGATTAGCTATTGGAAGAGAACAGGAATTATATAAAAGAGAATGGTACCACCCACACCTGGAAACATCTATGCGGGCACTGCCACACCATTACAGAAATTTTCCGGGAAAGAAAGATGAAATATTATCCTTTGAAATAACCGGAGAAGCTGGCGGTATCTGGCATTTATACCATGATGGGAATAAATGGATACAGGCCGAAAATCTGAAAGTAACTGAAAACCTCATCACCATCGAAGGTGAAATAGCCTGGCGTCTATTCACAAAAGGAATAAAAAAGGAAGAAACAATAATCAGTATAAAAGGCAATCAGCAGGCAGGAGAATATTTGCTTTCGATGCTAGCGGTGATGGCCTAGGGAACAGAAGAATATCCAATATCGAATGTCCAACTTCCAAGTAATTGGACATTCGATATTGGATATTCTTCTGTTCTTAACTTTACCAAATAACTACAAGTATGAAAAAGCTCCTCCTCTTCGCTGTTGTATTCATTTCAACTATTGCTGCTGCACAACAAACACAGAAACCACCACTGCATGGAAAAAACTGGATGGCTATTACTGGTAAGCCACTGGCGGCTACTGCAGGGGCTATGATTTTTCATAAAGGAGGAAATGCTGTTGATGCTTCTTGTGCCATGCTGGCCGCAACATGCACTATGTGGGATGTATTGAGCTGGGGCGGAGAAACACAGGCTTTGATTTATAATCCTAAGACAAAAAAAGTTATTGCTATGAATGCGATGGGAGTAGCACCTACGGGAGCGACACCGGAGTTTTTTAAAAGTAAAGGAATGAATTTCCCGCCGCAATATGGTCCTTTAGCGGCAACAACACCGGGAACGCCAGGAGGTATCTGTTATATGCTGGCAGAATATGGCACCATGAGTTTGAAAGAAGTACTAGCACCCGCTATGGATCTTGCTGCAGGTTATCCGATTGAAGCGCAAACAGCCAATAGTATTGAGCGAGGAAAAGATCAAATTAAACAATGGCCATATAGTAAAGCGGTATTTCTTACCCATGCCGGACAAAAAAGAGAAGCACCGGAGGCTGGAGAAATATTTGTGCAGAAAGACCTGCTAAATACACTTACTAAAATGGTGGAGGCAGAACAGACTGCATTGAAAGCTGGAAAGAATAGAAAAGCAGCCATCTATGCAGCTTATGATCGGTTTTATAAAGGAGATATCGCGGATGAATTTGTTCGTGGTGCTCAGGAACAAGGAGGTTTAATCACCAAAGCAGACCTGGCCAACTGGAAGCCGATAGAAGAAGAGCCATTACAAACAAATTATAAAGGAATAGAAGTTTACAAACTGAAACAGTGGACACAGGGACCGGTAATGTTACAAGCGTTGAATATCCTGGAAAATTTCGACCTAAAAAACATGGGCTATAATTCAGCAAAATATATCCATACCCTTTACCAGGCGATGAACCTGAGTTTTGCGGATCGCGATTTTTATTATGGCGATGCTTATGCTGCCCCTGAAGAGCCAATGAAAGGTTTGCTGAGTAAAGCATATGCAAAACAAAGAGCCAGACTAATTGGTATGGAAAGAAATGATGCCAATGCGGGTCCCGGTGATCCATATCCATTTGAAGGGAAAACAAATCCATATATAGACTTATTAAAAAGCCGCGGATACGATGTAAAAGATACAAGCAGTAAAAGAGGTTTTGCGCCAATACACGATCAGCGACAAATGGCATCATTATCTGATGCGGAATATAAAGATGCATTATGGATGGGCACCACATCAGTGGAAGCGGCAGATAAAGATGGATGGGTTGTATCTATAACACCTAGTGGAGGATGGCTGCCTGCATGTATTGCCGGAAATACCGGAGTTGGTATGAGTCAACGTATGCAAAGTTTTGTGTTAGACTCATCAATAAATCCCTTTAATGTGGTGGCACCTGGAAAAAGACCCAGGGTAACACTAACTCCTTCTCTGGCATTGAAAGACGGAAAACCTTGGCTTTCCTTTGCTGTGCAAGGTGGTGATACACAAGATCAGAACCTGTTACAGTTTTTCCTGAATATGGTTGAGTTCGGTATGACGGTTCAGGAGGCAAGTGAAGCGGCCAATATCAATACCAATCAATTATGGCTATCCCTCGGAGGAAACAAAACAGCAGATAGGGCACCGCGCCCGGGAAACCTGCTGTTACACAGCAATACACCCGACTGGGTGCGAAAAGAATTAAGATCAATGGGATATACCCTAAGCTTTGAAGATCGCACCAGCGGGCCAATAAATGCCATCTGGTTCGATTGGAAACACGGCAGCTTCTGGGGAGGCAGCAGCAACCACGGTGAAGATTATGGAATTGGCTGGTAAACCCTTCTGTGCCCTTCAGTGTATTCAGTGGCAATTAAAACCGATAATGCAACCAATATTCTCTAGCCACAGATTCGCAGATTAATTTATTATAATCTGTGGCTAAAATAATATATTCATACAACCAATCACCAAGCTTGTATGAACACCAACACCCACTGGAATTTTACCCAAAAACTGCTCTTCAGGTTTTTCTTTGTTTACTTCATGATATCCATTGCACCATGGACATGGATCGAAAACCTGCCTTATGTTTCTGTGGTAACGCAACCATGGTACTGGTTGCAAGAACAGCTTGTTCAGTTTGCGAATAAAAACATCTTTAAAGTTTATAAGGAATTAGTACCACTAAATGGTAGTGGCGATACATCCTGGGCCTGGACGCACTTATGGTTCTTTACTTTATTTTCTCTGCTTGTATCCTTAATTTGGACGGTTGCAGATAAAAACAAAAGTGGATATCCGAGATGGAATTATTTATTGGTTACCATCGTTCGCTATAATGTAGCCATGGTAGCATTTGGGTACGGTATTATTAAAGCATTCGCCTTACAAATGTGGTTTCCTTCTGTGAGCCAGCTTGCAACACCATTGGGTGAGTTTTTACCAATGAGGTTATCCTGGTTATTCATCGGTTATTCAACCCCATACCAAGTATTTTCGGGAGTTGCAGAGGTAATAGTAGGACTGTTGTTATTCAACAGAAAAACAGCTACAGCAGGGGCTTTAATGGCTCTGGCCGTTTTTGGCAATGTAATGGCGATGAACCTGAGCTATGATATTCCTGTAAAATTATTTTCAACACATCTGGTGGTCATGTCGCTGTTTCTGGTGATTCAGGAGCACCAGCGTATTGCTGCCTTTTTTATTCATAATAAAACTGCACCAGTAAGTACGGTATATGATATTACGATCAATAAAAAATGGCAACGAATAACACGGTATGTTTTGAAGGGTTTGTTTGTAGTATTCATAATCATTCTACCGTTTTATAATTCCTATGAAAGATACCAGGATTCAAAAACAACAAAAGATCAAACACCCATTGCATCTGGTATTTACGATGTAGCCGATTTTGTTTTGAATAAAGACACAATACCAGGAATTATTGGTGATTCAACAAGATGGTCGAACCTCATACTTCAGCCAGGTACCACAGGAAGTATGCTAAGCTCCGATACCCTATTCCGTAAATTATATGGAAGAGCTTACTTTGGCTATTTTGTAGATACGGTAAAAAAAGCCATTACTTTTCGTTGGTCCGGCCGGCAGTCGGATAGTCTATTTACCATGCAATACAGCATACCAGACAGCAGTACCATAAACCTGAGTGGTGTGGTTAAAAAAGATAGTTTATTTGTGAGACTTAAAAGAACCAATAAACAATACAGGCTTGCAGAAAAACAGTTTCATTGGTTAAGCGAGTATAACAGATAGGCTATGAGCCACGAGCAGTTTATATAAGTAAACAACTCTGCGAAATGGAGTTAAGACAAGGAAAAAATGCTAACATTGCTTTATTATGAAAAGAATAATTTTCCCCTTGCTGGTTGTCCTTTCTTTTACAGCAACGGCTCAAAAGAAACAACCATACATCATCTATAATGCTAAGGGCAAGAAAGTGAGTTATGAAAAAATGCTCAATACTATTACGGATAAAGACATTTTACTTTTTGGGGAATTTCACAACAATGCAATTGCTCACTGGTTGCAGTTGGAAGTAACCAAAGACCTGAGTGGAAAACGCGACCTGGTACTCGGTGCAGAGATGTTTGAGCAGGATAATCAGGAGGCCTTAGACTTATACCTTGCCGGATCCATCAAACAGAAACAACTTGATTCGATGGCAAGACTTTGGAAAAACTACCCGACTGATTATGCGCCATTGGTAAATTTCGCAAAGGAAAATAAAATTACCTTTGCGGCAAGTAATGTACCACGCAGGTATGCTTCAATGGTAGCAAAGGGCGGCTTTGGCGTATTAGATAGTTTGCCCGCAAAGGAAAAAGCGTGGATTGCTCCATTACCGATTGCCTATGATGCGGAATTACCTGGGTATAAAAAGATGATTGAAATGATGGGCGGACATGGCGGCGAAAACCTACCAAAGGCACAAGCCATTAAAGATGCTACCATGGCGCATTTTATGCTGAAATATTATAAGCCTGGATCATTGCTGATACATTATAATGGAGCATATCATTCTGATTTTTATGATGGACTAAATTGGTACCTCAAAAAACAGAACCCGTCTTTAAAAATAGCCACGATTAGTACCGTTTCACAAAAAGATATCCATAAACTCAGCGCCGAACATTTAGGCCGTGCAGATTTTATTATTTGTGTGGATGAGGATATGACGAATACTTATTAGTAGCTGCTCCAGAAGACAGAAAGTCGGAAAGACCGGGAGAGGATGTTTTGGTTTTAATTCCTCCGTTTAACAATGTGCTGCAATTTGTGAGGTGCATTGTTAAACGGAGTTTTTGTTTGTGAAAAAACTTGTCGATTCTCCGTCTTCCCTTGGAATTGTAAGAGAATTGTCAGGCAAAAACAAATGACAATTTCTTTTTACGCATTGCGTAAATATCATTCCCGATAGAGAAGCCTTATTGGTTTTTACTGAAAGAGATTTGCGGCAGAAAAATCAGCGATGAAAAAAATGCCGTTCATTATTGTTTTGAGCTTATTGCTGCAAAACAGTTCCGCACAAAATAAACAAAACACAGATAGTATAAAGCAGCTTGAAGAAGTCGTGGTTACTGGACAATACTTGCCACAATCGGCTCGTAAAAACGTTTATCGGGTAAAAACAATTACTGCAGAAAGAATCAAACAAAGAGCCGCAACAAGTATTACGGAAGCACTTAGTCTGGAAACAGGTATTCGTTTTTCAACAGACCAAACGCTTGGGGAAACGGATATTATTATACTTGGCATGAGCGGTCAAAATGTAAAAGTGCTCATAGACGGCGTACCCATTATTGACAGAGGGTCTACAAAACAAAGTCTTAGTCAGATAGATATTAATAATGTTGAGCGGATTGAAATAGTGGAAGGACCAATGAGTGTGGTATATGGAACCGATGCATTGGCCGGAGTGATAAACATCATCACAAAAAAGCACAAACAGGAACTATTTAGTATTACGGCAAGGATTCTGGAAGAGTCAACAGGCTCATCATACAAGCCATTTTATCAGGATGGAATACATAATCAGTATATCGGGGTAAACTGGCAAAAAGCAAATTGGAGAACGGGACTTTCCATTAGCCGAAACAGTTTTGGGGGCTGGACGGGCGACGCTGGCTTTCCCGCCCAGGAAGCAAAACCCAAAGATCAATTTATAGGATCTGCAAATGTTGGATACAAAATAAGAAAAGGAGATATCTGGTATCGCCTTGACTATCTAAAGGAAGACATATTCGTGGCCGGTGTTATGAATACAAATAATTACCGTGGCAAAGACCAGCACTATTATACAAATCGATATACACATTTCTTGCAACACGATTGGAGAATGAATCAGCGACTGCTGTTGAATACATCTCTATCATATCAGGATTATAGCAGGCAAACAGAAACGCATATCATTGATTACACAACAGGAAACAAAACAATATCTAATGGTGATGGTGAATGGGACAGAAGCATTTTTAAAACCGCGTTCCTGCGTTCATCATTGTATTGGAATATCCATGAAAAAGCATCCTTACAGCCGGGCATAGAAATTAAAACAGATAAAACCAGTGGCCATCGAATAAGTGGAGAGCCGTCAATAACCGACTATTCTTTGTTTGTATCAGGAGAATTGAAACCCAATAGATTGATACAAATAAAACCAGGGATAAGAATCAGCAAAAATAGTGTTTATGATGCACCACCAGTAATACCATCTGTAAATGCAAAAATTACATTAGGAGAGTCAACAGATTTACGCGTGTCCTATGCGAGAGGTTTCAGGGCCCCTATTCTTCGTGAGTTGTATTTCTATTATTTCGACGCCAATCATTCAATACAAGGAAACCCCGATTTAAAAGCAGAAAGCTCAAACAGCTATATGGCCTCTCTTAGTTTTTATAAAAAGGGAAAAAAACTTGAATGGAAGGCGTCTTTAAATGGATTCTATAATGAGTTTAAAAATAGAATCGCAATGGCAGCCGGGCAAAATAATGTGTTTACATACATCAATATAGATGAATTTAAAACAACCGGATTATCTATTGAACAATCTTTTTCATTTCCTAACCTTAATATATCAACAGGCTTAATGTATGTGGGTCGTTATAACAGATATGCTAAGGACCCTGCTTTTTCTAAAGAACAGCTTCCTTCTTTTGTATGGTCTCCGGAAGCAAATGCTAATATGCAATATACAATTCAACGACAGAAAATAACCCTTGGATTATTTTACAAATTTACTGGATCCTTACCTACTTATCAGACAGGAATCAATACCACAACTCAACAAACAGAAGTGTTTCTGACTAGGGTTTCTTCTTTTCACTGGGCTGATTTTACTGCATCAAAAACCATTCATGGGAGTTTTATGGTGCAGGCCGGAGTAAAAAACATTTTTGATGTAACAAGAATACAAAACACCTCTGTTTCAGGTGCCGCTCATAGTGATGGCGGGCCTATTCTGACTGGATTTGGCAGATCATTTTTTGCCGGAATTACTTACACATTTAACAAGAAATAAACCAACAATGAAAACAAGAACAATTGTACAAAACACGTTAACGATAGTAGTTGCTACTGCATTGCTAACTGCTTGCAAAAAAGAAACACCCATAATTGTGGTGCAGGCATCAGAAGGAACAACAACCAGTTTAAATGGCGGATCAGGAGGCTCAAACGCAGAAAATACAGTTTTCTTCGACCTTAGTACAGATAAGTCAACCTCAGTAGCCAGAAAATCATGGGATTTGGGTTTTTATTCTGGTACAGAGTTCAGGGTAGTATTGAATAACACAATAAGTGCAGGAGTTCAGGTAACAACAAAAACAGACCTGGCTCAGGTTGGGGCAGCAGATACTATTGGATTAACACTAGCGGTTAGTCAATCTAATCCGGTGCCGGCGCATTTTGCTTTTTTTGACGACATCAATGGCGACCTTACAAAAACGGCTATACCAGCGATTTCTGCTACTGAATCAGATAATAAGGTGGTGATATTAAACAGGGGAACCGGAGGCGGTATTGCAGCAAGACCCTGGATAAAATTGAGGGTATTGCGTAATGGAAATTCAGGCTACACGGTACAATATGCAGGAATAACAGAAACAACATTTAAAACCATAACCGTATCAAAAGATGCAGCCTATAATTTCAAATTTATTTCATTCGATAACGGAGCAACAACATCAGTAGAGCCCGCAAAAGCTGAGTGGGATATTCAATGGGGTTATTCTGTATACAAAACCAATTTTGGATCAGATGTTCCTTATAATTTCTCCGATCTGGTATGTATTAATTATCTGGCAGGAGTACAGGTTGCGGAAGTGTTGTCGTCTACGGTTACCTATTCAGCATATGAATCGTCTAATATAGCAAGCACAATATTTACCAATAATCGTTGGACGATCGGAAGTAACTGGAGAGCAACAACAGGAACGATTGGTGTAAAAACAGACCGCTTCTATGTAATTAAAGATGTAGTTGGAAATATTTATAAACTCAAGTTCAACAGTTTCACTTCAAATGATGGTGGTGAACGAGGAAAGCCAGTAATAGAATACAAGCTGGTAAAGAAAGCATAGTAATCATCCGAATATTTCTTTGTATTCAGTAGTATGATTAATTACTACTGAATACAAAGCAAATCACTGCACTAAAGTTGAATTCCTGATTGCGTAAATTAAATTCCCTTTTGCTACTTGTAAGCAGACAAAACGGTGACAAATTCGCTTCAAAATATATAAACATGAAAGCAAGCATATTGGTAACCCTAACATCATTGCTGATATCCTTAACAGGAATGGCACAAACAAAACAAGACACTGCCGCAATAAAAAAACTATGCGGTTGTTTTGAAGTTGAATTTAAATACGCAGAAACATTTTCACCCGATATAGCCTATCAGCTCTCAAAGCCGTATTATGCAGAAGCATTGGAATGGGTAGTAGCAGAGGAAGCAACGGATAAAAAACTTGTATTACAACATTTGCTTTTGGTACAAGACGATGCAATTGTAAAGCACTGGCGCGAAGATTGGGAATATGAGAAAAAAGAATGGTGGGTATTTGATCATAATGGACTTTGGAAAAAGAAGTCTTCTGCAGAACCTATTAAAGGAGACTGGACACAAACCGTTTGGGAAACAGAAGATGCACCACGTTATCAAGGAAACAGTAAATGGATTTTCAATAACGGAAAACTATATTGGGAAAATACAGCTGATGCTCCTTTGCCCAGACGTGAATACACCAAGCGAAGTGATTACAATGTTTTAGAAAGAGGAAATACTATTGTAATTGATAAGAATGGCTGGACCCACGAACAGGATAATCGTAAAATTAAACGCAACCCTGGAATAGCAGATAAGTTGATAGCAGAAGAAAAAGGATATAATATTTACCGTAAAACAGATGAAGCGAGATGTAAGGCGGCGAAAGACTGGTGGGAAAAAAACCATATATTCTGGAACAAAGTTAGGGCCGAGTGGGATGCAATGCTGCAAAACAAAACAACTATTCAACTATTACCTAAGGTAGATAATCAAAGTTTAAGCCAGGCAATGTCTGAACTCCAAAAAAGAGACCTTACTGAAACCGCGCAAAAGGAAGGTATCAGGGCAGTATTGACTAAATATACCCGCTAAAAAAAGACCGGAAGCCGAAGTCCCAAACTGGCCCGATTCTCTGCAAAGCTCCGTGCAACACCGCGTTGCACGGAGCTTTTTTGTTCGATATATTCTATATTCCATCTCTCTGACTTTCCGACTCCCGATTTTCCGGACCAACATGTGCAAAACTCACCCCAAAATCAGGTATAAATACGCTGTCCCGGCAAAAAACAAACCCCTACTTTAGCACAATAAGGCCAAACTAAAGACGTTAGTAAAAAAAATACTAAAAAAATTAGTTTATTTGATTCCGGGAAACTATTTTTACAGTCCCATTAAATTCAAAAAAGAAAACCATGAGTAACGCAGAAAAATTAAAAGCCCTGAAGCTGACAATCGACAAGATTGACAAAGATTTTGGAAAAGGCAGTGTGATGATGATGAATGAGAGAACACAAGATGCTATGGAAGTAATTTCCACAGGATCTATTGGTCTTGATACAGCATTAGGTGTTGGCGGTTTACCAAAAGGAAGGATCATTGAAATATATGGACCGGAATCATCTGGTAAAACAACTGTTGCTATTCATGTAATTGCAGAAGCGCAGAAAAAAGGTGGCATGTGTGCCATCATCGATGCGGAACACGCATTCGACAGCTCCTATGCAAGAAAGCTGGGTGTGGATGTAGACAACCTGCTTATATCTCAGCCAGACTATGGCGAGCAGGCTTTGGAAATTGCCGACAGGTTAATATTATCCGGAGCACTGGATGTTGTAGTAATCGATTCTGTTGCCGCGCTGGTACCAAAAGGAGAACTGGAAGGTGAGATGGGCGATAGCAAAATGGGATTGCAGGCGCGTTTGATGAGCCAGGCTTTAAGAAAGCTAACCGCAACCATTAATAAAACAAATACTGTATGCATATTCATTAACCAGTTGCGCGAAAAAATTGGGGTAATGTTTGGTAATCCTGAAACAACAACCGGTGGTAATGCCTTAAAATTCTATGCTTCTGTACGTCTCGATATTCGTCGTATGACACAAATCAAAGATGGCGATGAAGCTGTAGGTAACAGGGTAAAAGTAAAAGTGGTAAAAAATAAAGTAGCACCACCTTTCCGCGCCGCTGAATTCGATATCATATTCGGAGGAGGTATTAGTAAAGTGGGAGAAATAATTGATATGGGCGTAGAACTAGGAATCGTTCAGAAAAGCGGATCCTGGTTCAGCTATGAAAGCAATAAACTTGGTCAGGGTAGAGATGCCGTTAAACAATTACTCAACGATAATCCTGAATTGTCGAATGAGATTGAAGGCAAAATAAGAGCCAAACTGACAGAAGCCAAAGCCGTTGCCGAAGCCTAAACTTTTTTGAGATGGGTTAGTAAATATGAGCCGCCTCCTGTCCAGGAGGTGGCTTTTTCTTTAGTAAATGCCCCCGGAATAGATTATTACCAATTACTAATAGTAAAATACTAAATAATCGAGGCTAAATTGCTCAGTTTTCTCAGATCTTGATTTGAACTTACTGTATTTTTAAGCAAAACAACGGATTGATATACAGCCTGATAAAACTGCCAATTAGACTTGCACTCAAAATTTTCTGTGTAGATATCCAATTGGTAAACCAGGAAAACAGGTATCCAAAAGGCCCCCTCTTACTGGTAGCAAACCATCCGAATTCATTCCTCGACGCCATTATAATAGCAGCCCAATTTAAAGAACCAATCTACTTTCTGGCCAGGGGCGATGCTTTTCGTAAACCCTGGCATCGCTTTTTACTTGGTCTGCTGCACATGATCCCCGTTTATCGTTTATCTGAGGGAAGAGAAAACCTACACCTTAACGAGCATGCCTTTAACCGTTCTGCTGAATTACTGGAAAATGGCAAAATAGTATTGATTTTTATTGAAGGCATCTGTTTAAACACACACCAGTTACAACCATTCAAAAAAGGAGCAGCCAGAATTGCGCTTACAGAAAACAAGCAAGGAAGATCAACCACAATAATGCCTGTTTCAATTGCCTATAACAGCTTTCTACAATTTGGGAAAAGCATTCGCATACAGTTTGCAAAACCTCATAAAACAGAGGACCTGTTTAAGCATGAGCAAGATGCACAGAACATGCAGGAATTTAATCGAATACTGTTTGAGTCAATAAAAGAAATGATTCAACTACCGATAATAACGCAAAAGAAGTCAAACCCATTTTGCACATTTTTAGCCACAATAGGGTTGTTTTTACACTTACCAATTTATAACCCGATCAAACGTTTCGTAAAAAATAAAACCAGGAATACAGTTTTTTATGACTCTGTTTTATTTGGTATGCTATTGCTGCTTTATCCCCTTTATTTATTCCTCCTGATTGCTTTGCTATTTTTGCTGCATTTACCCAATTATCTTATTGCTATCATATTGCTAATCCATCCAATAACAGCATGGTTCGCGGTACACTATAAAATAAAACCGTAAACAGCAAGGAAGCAAAAAGAAAAAGTTATCTTTCTGTCGTATAAGAAACAACAGCAAAACATGTCAGCAATAAAGAAATTAGGACAGCGAAAAAAAATTGCGCTGGTGGCACATGATCATAAAAAAGCAGACCTCATGGAATGGGTTGTGCATAACCGTGAAGTGCTTTCCAAACACGAACTATTTGCAACAGGCACTACCGGAAAACTCATTGAAGAAAAAATGGATCGACCGGTAAAAAAACTCATGAGCGGGCCAATGGGCGGCGATCAGCAAATTGGCGCGATGATTGCAAATGGAGAAATTGATATGATGTTTTTCTTCTGGGATCCAATGGAAGCACAACCACACGATAGTGATGTAAAAGCATTGCTGAGGTTATGTGTATTATGGAATATTCCGATGGCATGCGACAGAGCAACAGCCGATTTTCTGATCACTTCACCATTTATGCACCAGGAATACGAATCGCAATTACCCGACTATAGCGACTACCTGAACAGAACAATAAAGAAACAAGATGATTGATATTGTTTTGAGACCCTGGCAAAAGCAAGATGCCCAGGCCCTGGCGTCAATAGCCAATAACCGGAACATTTGGAACAATATGCGCGATTTTTTTCCTAGTCCTTATACGGTTACAGACGCATTACAATGGATAACAAAATCAGCCACGGAAAAACCAGTTCAGCACTTTGCTATAGTATGGCAACAGAAAATTGTAGGTGGTTGCGGCTGCACTTTGAAAGAAGATGTATATAGGAAAAACATTGAAATCGGCTACTATATAGGAGAGCCATATTGGGGAAATGGAATAGCCACAGAAGCCTGTCGTTTGTTGTGTTCATACATCAGCGAACAAATGGAAATGACTAGAATAGAAGCGTATACATTTCAAAACAATAAAGCATCAATGCGGGTGCTGCAAAAGAATGGTTTTATACTTGAGTCAATAAAGCGAAAATCGGTTTTCAAAAACAATGAACTATTGGACCAATATGACTGGGTAAAAATGCTGGGTGAATAATTCAACAAATCAAAGACCGTAAATTCAATATACTATGCGTTGGCAAGGAAGAAGACAAAGCGATAATATCGACGACCGAAGAGGGAAAACAAATCCATTCTTTTTTACAGGCGGGTTAGGTGCGGTTGTACTTATTGCAATCTATATTTTATTCGGAAGAGACCCGAATGAAGTAATTCAACAAACCCTTCAACAAACAAATGCACCTACTCAGGTTTTTAGTGAACGGGAAGAAAAATTAGCCAACTTCACAAAAGTAGTACTGGCAGATACGGAAGATGTTTGGGATTCAATCTATCAGTCTATCGGAGATCGTTATCAACAACCTACACTAGTTTTATTTACTGGCTCTACATCATCTGGTTGTGGTTTTGCAAGTGCGGCATCGGGACCATTTTATTGTCCATCAGACAAACAGGTTTATATAGACCTTTCTTTTTTTGATGAACTATCACAAAGATTTGAAGTGGAAGGTGAATTTGCAATGGCTTATGTAATTGCACATGAAGTAGGTCATCATGTACAACAACAAATGGGCACAACCACAAAATTACAGCAGATGAAATCTGGTGTAAGTGAGACGGAATACAATAAACTATCTGTAAAACTTGAATTACAGGCCGATTTTCTGGCTGGCGTTTGGGCACATCACGCACAGAAACTAAACAACATACTGGAAGCAGGAGATATTGAGGCGGCACTTAAAGCAGCAAGTGCGATTGGTGATGACCAGCTTCAAAAATCAGCTGGAAAAACAGTGAATCCCGATGCGTTCACGCATGGTACATCGAAACAAAGAATGTATTGGTTTAAAAAAGGGTTTGAAACAGGGGATATTACAAAGGGCAACACCTTTTCTTCAACAGAATTGCCATAAAATTGTTAGTAGCTAACAGACTACTATTTATTCGACCATAATAAAATTAAAAATGAGAAAATCCATAACTGCTGCGTTATTACTCTTTGCTTCTGTAATACAAGCGCAGGATACCCTATCTAAAAAGGATATACCCGCTGCTGCAAGGTTATTCGACCTGAATTTTACACAGAAGGAAATCGACACCATGTATGGTGGCATAAAAGAAAATGTAGAAGTATACCAGCGAATGCATAAGCTGACGTTGGCAAATAATATTGTTCCAACACTTTCGCATAGTGCCATTTTACCCGGAATGGTCTTTAATGAAAAGCAACAACCCATTAAATGGAATATTCCTGATAATGTTTCACTTCCTAATGATTTAAATGATCTTGCCTGGTATTCCGTGGCACAACTTTCTTCTATCATCAAAAACAAAAAACTTAGTGCTACAGCCCTCGCCAAATATTTTATCAATCGCATTAAAAAATATGGCGATAGTCTGCAGTGTGTAATTTCTATAACAGAAGATATAGCCTTGGCAGAAGCGGCAAAAGCTGATGCAGAAATAGCGGCTGGTAAATATAGGGGTCCGTTGCACGGCATTCCTTATGGATTAAAAGACCTCTTTGCGGTAAAGGGAACCAAAACAACCTGGGGAGCTGAACCCTATAAAAACCAGGAGATCGATGAAAACGCATTCGTTTATAATCAATTGAAAGAAGCGGGAGCAGTACTGGTGGCCAAGTTCACCCTTGGTGCACTTGCTATGGGTGATTATTGGTATGGTGGTAGAACCAAAAATCCCTGGAATACAAGATTTGGTTCATCTGGTTCATCTGCGGGGTCTGCTTCTGCAACTGTTGCGGGATTAGTACCCTTTGCCATTGGTACAGAAACATGGGGTTCCATTATTTCACCAGCATCAACTTGTGGAGCAACTGGACTAAGACCAACATTCGGAGCAATCAGCAGATCTGGCGCTATGACATTGAGCTGGAGTCTTGATAAAATTGGCCCAATTTGCAGAACTGCGGAAGACGCAGCAATCGTTTTTAATTTTATCCGTGGTACAGATGGAAAAGATATGAGTGCGGTAAATAAACCGTTTAATTACTCACCCAAAACAGATATAAAGAAATTACGCATCGGTTATGCTAAAAACTACTTTGATCGTATTACTGATACAAGCAGAACAGAATGGAAGGTTTTAGAAACCTATCGTTCAATGGGTGTAGAATTAATTCCAATGGATTTTCCGGATAGTGCTGTCTACCCTTTTAATATTATGGATATAGTAATCAGTGCAGAATGTGCGGCAGCATTCGATGATTTTACCAGAAATGATATTGATGATCAGATGACAAGACAAGGGCGCAATGACTGGCCGAATACCTTTCGTATATCCAGGATTATTCCTGCGGTAGAATACATCAACGCAAACAGGCATCGTAATATATTGATGCAAAAAGTAAATGAAGTAATCAACCAGTTCGATGTGATTATTTGTCCAACCCGCGGAAGTGGAAACCAGTCGGCTATAACAAACCTTACTGGTCATCCGGTTGTTTGTGTGCCAACGGGTTTTGATAAACGATCAAATACACCCACCAGTATTTCTTTTGTAGGTAGATTGTTTGGTGAAGCCGACATTTTGCTGGCCGCAAAATGGTACCAGGAGAAAACGGGTTGGGATGAAATGCACCCACCTGCATTTAAGTAATGAATAAAACTGATCACGAAAAGCCCCTAATCCGGGCTTTTTTCGTATTGTTATGTATTGAACGGGCGAAGAGCTATGTTTTTAAAATCCATCCCCAAAATACCGTTGTTGATTACAGGAACCATCCTGCTTTTTATTATAATGTTCTGGGGTTCATATAACCTGACCAACTTCAGCAAATTTTTAAGCAAACCATTATTCAGCGTAACGCCAGATAGCGCAGATTATAGTGCAGAAGAAGCCGCTAAAGCATTTGAAAGTAATGCGCAAAATGTAAGTGACGGCATTTTTAATGCGGGTTTTACCAAACAGGTTTGGTGGATAAAGCTTTCTATAAATCCAACAGAGAAAAGCTGGATTCAGGTGGCCAACCCGCATATCAATGATATCAGCATTTATGAGCAGCAACAAGGAAGCTGGCAACGTGTATATCAATCCGGCGATTACTATCCCTATGCGCAGCGAGTGCTTGATGCGCCAGATTATTGGTATCCGGTTGAAGCAGCTGCACATAGCTATTTAATTCGGATTGATAAAAAAGGAGAATCCTTAAATATACCATTGCGATTGATTAAGGACACATCATTGGCATCCTATTTATCCGATCGTCATTTCTTCTTTGGTGTTTTTTTGGGATGGATTATTTTTCTGCTGGTACTCAATTCCTTTTTATGGGTATCGCTGAAAGACCATATCCATTTGTTTTATAGTTTGTATGTGATCTGTTCTGTATGCTGGATTATTTCACAATGGGGAATTGGATTCAGGAGCATATGGCCCGAATGGCCGGGCTTTACTAGCAAATCGCGTCCGTTCTTTTCTAATATATCCTTTATCTTCTTACTTGAACTTACGGCTCGCTTTTTTACTATACCTAATACACAAAGAAGTTATACCAAAACCATTCGCATTTTACAGTTCCTGTTGTTGTTTTCCAGTGTAGGGTTATTACTAACAGATATTCCCAACAGTAGTACTATACTTCGGTATGGGTACCTTACTACGATGAACCTCATTTGGGTATTTGTATTGGGCCTGATCATAACCTTTATCTGGAAAGGATATGGAACCCAAAAATACTTGTCGCTTTTCTTCCTGATGGCCGTATGTTTTTTTAGCGTATATATTTTATTGATTTTGTTGTCGCAGTATAATATTGGCGGCGATCTTATGTTTTATGCCAATATGTATGGATCTCCAGTAGGCTTTCTTGGGGAGAGCACCATTCTTTCATTTGGTTTAACACAACGATATAATTTTTATAAAAACGAAAAGGAAAGGGCAGAACAGGCGCTCGAAAAAGAGAAAAGAACCATTGCGGACAAAATGATCCAGACACAGGAAATAGAAAGAAATAGATTGGCAAGAGAATTGCACGATGGTTTAGGTGGATTACTAGGAGGAATTAGAATTGGGGCACATCATCGCCTGAAACCTTATCCGGAGGAACAGGTATGGGTATCGGATCAGTTAGACCAGGCAATAAACGACTTGCGTAATATTGCACACGACCTGATGCCAGTTCATTTGGAGGAATCGGGACTCGAAAGGGTGCTTGAAAAAGCGATTGCAAGGTGGGATACGGGTGAAACATTTAAAATTAACTACCATAGTTCCATACCAAGACGCTACCCGCTTGAAGTGGAAGCGGCATTGTATCGGATTGTTTTAGAGTTAATACATAACATAAAAAAACATGCATCCGCATCCGAAGTAAATATTGAAATTTGGGAAGAAGAAAAAACAAACAGGCTGACTTTACTGGTTGAGGATAATGGAAAAGGCTTTCAACCCGGAGAAGGAGAAGGCATTGGATGGAAGAGCATTAGGCAACGGGTACAATATATGGATGGGAAGCTAAATGTAGACAGCAGCAAGTTTGGAACAACTGTTATTATTGAAATAATCATGGAAAAGGAAAGCGAATAGTATGAGAAAAATCAGCATAGCAATTATAGACGACCATAAAATATTTGCAGAAGGGATACAAAGTGTAACCAAAGAAATTGGCTGGCTGAATTGGGTGGGCGAAGCCTTTAATGCAAATGAAGGGCTGGCGCTATACAGAGAAAAAAAGCCGGAGGTTTTACTGCTTGATTATCATTTACCAGACGCCAAGGGAATTGATGTGGCAAGGACAATATTAAAAGAGAATTCATCGGCCATAATACTCATGTTGAGTATGGAAAATGATAATGATATTATTTATCAGTGTAAAACCGAAGGGGTAATGGGTTACCTGATAAAAAACCTCTCCTCAGACGAATTGTTGTCGGCCATTGAAGAAGCTATTTCAGGAACCCCGGTATTTATGTGGTCTGCGGAAAAACAGGAGCATAAATCAAACGCCGATGTATTGAGTAAACGTGAGAAAGAAATCATTATGCTGATCAGACAGGGATTAACGAGCCAGGAAATAGCCAATAAATTATTTCTCAGTACTTATACTGTTGATACACACCGCAGAAATATTCTCCGCAAATTAGATTTAAAGAATACTGCCATGATGGTATTGTATGCCCAGCAGAATCATTTGTAGAACAGAAGCATTGATGTCTGGGAAAAACGGCTGCAAGCTGCAAGCCACAAGCTCCAAGCGTTGAATTGTGCTTGTTTTAAGCTTTCTGCTTTTAATAGAACACAGATTTTCATGATAGATCTTGAAAATCTGTGTTCCATCATACGCCACACCTACAGCTCACGGTCAAATTTCTCAGGACATCACTGGAACAGAACTGTAATAGAAAACAGCTAAATACTCATTCATGCTTTACTTGTTTGGCTTGGTAAAGTGGTTTTCTAAGAATGTGAAAATAAAATCGAAGTGTTTTAGAGGTTCTGTGTGGCTTCCTTCAAAAGATTTGTGTTCATAATGGTGCTTAAAATTTTTAGCCCTTAACCTGTTCACCATCATTTCCGCCATTGGTGTGGAAGGACAAATTTCATCTTGTTTTGCGGAAAGAAAAAGTATTGCCCCGTTGATTCGTTCAACTTTTATGGAGGCTTTATTTACTGCAGCGGAGTCTGCAAGCATCGCCGTAAAAGCCCCCCTTAGATCTCTTTTTATTAAAAAAGGTACCGACTCGTCGTTAACGGGTACAAAGGGGAGCTCCATGTTTTGATAGGTCCAGCAGGAAGAAGAGAAATGATTGGTATGTCCGGGGAATACCGCATTACTGCCAACAATACTCACAACGCAGTTAATATCACTATAATAGGATCCAAGTAACAAAGCCAGGTCTGCGCCCCTTGATCCGCCAATGATGGCGATTTTCTGTTTGTTAACCAGTTCGTGCTTAGCGGCCATTTGTATGGCTTGGTACACATTTTCGATGGATATTTTATCTAGGGTATCCGGAGTACCCTTACAGCCAAAATAGCCGATGGCTAAGAACGCATAGCCCTTTTCAAGCAATTGATCTCTGGTATTTTTCCAATAATTACTTGTCCAGGCATTACCACCTTCAGAACCACCTAGTCCAATAATTAGCGGCTGGTTTTTGTTTTTCCCTACATACAGAACACTCTCTACTCCGGGTGTTTGTAAACTGATTTGACCAAATGCCGTGGTCGAAAAAGACATTAATAAAAAGAGAAAAGAATACTTTGAAAGACTTGCCATTTGCTATATGATTTATTTATAAAGGCAAATTTCATTCTCTGAACATTCATTGCTTTTGATCTATATCAAAAAATCATTTTTCGGCCCTTATCCTGCTTAGTGTTTCCTGGGTAATACCTAAATAAGAGGCAATCATACCAAGTGGTATTCTGTGGTAAATATCGTGGTAGGTGATAATAAAGTGGTCGTACTTTTCTTTGGCTGTGGTAAACCGCATGGAAGTAATTCTTTCCATGAAATGCCCAAATACCGTGCCCATTGAAAGGCGGGCATAACGTTCCATTTCTGGAAAGTATTCGAATAAATACATGAGGTCGGATACAGAAAGGCAAAAAGCTTCTACATCCTCTATTGCATCTATATAGTAGATATCTATTTTCCTGGTTCTAAAACTTCTTGGCGAATTGCTCCACTCTCCTTCTGCGGGAAAATATTCACTGATTTCTTTTCCGTCTTTAAGAAAATAGACCCGCATTAACCCTTTTTGAATAAAGTAGCTCTTGGTACAAACATGGTTGGCATCATGCACCAGTTCACCTTTTTTGAAGGTTTTGAATACCACTCTTTCCTCCAGCGCTGTTTTCAAAGCATCGCTTAGTTTTATATAGGCTTCAAAATGCTTGAAAAGTTTATCTGTTTGTCCGGTAATCAATCCAATCTGCTTTAGAGGGTTTGTAGAAAGTTCATAAAATAATCGAAATAAATATTTGAAATGTAACTCTCTTTATACAATACTAAAATATTGCTCTATTCTTGCTTTCTATATAAAAACCGTGGTTTCTAAAGTACATCTCTCCACTCAGGTGTTTTTTTAAAAACACTATTGGCAAATGGACATAAGGGAATAATCTTGATGCCTTTTTCTCTGGCAAATTCAACTGCTTTTGACACCAGTTGTTTTCCTGCATTTTTCCCTTTCAGCACTTCATTAACTTCTGTGTGGTCGATAATAAAACGTTCTGTTCCTACCCAGGTATAGGTCATTTCGGCTTCTGTTTTACCATTTACAAGGATATAAAACCGACCTTTCTTGCCATTATCTTCCTGCAGAACTTCCATAGTTTAAATAGTTGAGGTGTTTATGCTGACTTTGTTTTAAGAATTTTTGAAACCGGATATTTCTTATCAAAATTTATTAAATGTTCTTTCGATTCTGGTCCTATATCCTGCCCTAGATTTTCAGGATCAGCCATAACAAATGTACCGTTGCGTTAAATAAGTTCAACATAAAAATTCTGCTCACCAATGTTGGTAACAAGATCGTAGCTAATACCTTAGGGATCAAGACGATCCATATTTTAGATTACTATTTAACTTTTTTGAAAACCAACTCCCATCTTCATCTAATATTTTTTGTAGATTTATCTAAAGATTGCTATATGAAAAATATCCTGCTTATCGTGTTTGTATTTTATGGCATAATGGCGAAGGCGCAGGACCTTTCTGCCTTTCAGTCAAAGCTCTTTATCCAGGGAAATGATACACTACGCTACCGTATTCTCTATCCGGAAAACTACAAAAAACACAAGGCTTACCCTCTGGTGATGTTTTTGCACGGTGCCGGGGAAAGGGGTAATGATAATAATGCCCAATTAATACATGGTGCAGCATTGTTCCTCAAACCTGAGAATAGAAAATATTTCAAAAGTATTGTCATCTTCCCTCAATGTCCAACAAATAAATCCTGGTCTAAATTTAAAAGGGTAGATGGTAAAATGGTTACCGATTCTGAATCGGAGCCACCGGTTGAGCAACTGTTGGTTAAAGCACTGATGGACAGCCTCCTGGAAAATAGAAAAATACTGGAAAGACAAATATACCTTGGTGGACTTTCTATGGGTGCATTTGGAAGTTATGATTTGTTGATCCGTAACCCGGATTATTTTGCGGCTGCTTTTCCAATTTGTGGCATAGCTGATATTCCTAATTATGTAAGTAAAGTGAAAGATGTACCCGTTTGGATATTCCATGGGGAGAAAGATCCGGTGGTTTCACCGGAGCCTAATCGGGAATTGTATAAAGCATTGATGACAGCCGGTGCTACAGATGTTACGTACTCCGAATATCCCGGGGTGGGACATGATAGCTGGAACAACGCTTTTGCTGAACCCAAATTATTGCCCTGGGTTTTTTCGCATAAAAAGAAATTGAAGAAGAAGTAGATGATAAGTTAGATTTTTGCTGCTGATTTGAAGATGATTACTGATTTATCTGCGAATCAGCAGCAAAAATTTTCACGACAACAATTCCACTATTTTGAAAAGATTGTTATTTCCCCTTTGCTGGATTGTAATGGCTGCATGCTTTACTGCAAAGAAGACCAATAATCAACCCCCACAATCTCTTCGTCTAATAGATGTATATACTATTCCCCATAATTTCAGTTTTAAAGAAACAACGGTAGGAGGTTTATCTGGAATTGATTACGACCCCGGCAGTCAATCTTTCTATGCTATTTGCGACGACAGGTCTGATCTCCAACCAGCAAGGTATTACCGCTTTAAAGTATCTTATACAGATAAAAAAATAGACACGGTTGAATTTCTGGATGCGATTAGTCTGTTACAGCCCAATGGTAAAACCTATCCATCAGCAAAGGAAAACCCCTCCTTAACACCTGACCCTGAAGCAATACGTTACAATCCTAAAACAAAAGAACTCGTATGGACCAGTGAAGGAGAGCGGCGCATTACTGAAAAAGATACTATTCTGCAGGATCCTGCGATTCACTTTATTATGCAATCAGGAAAACACCTGCGTAGTTTTCTGTTGCCAGAAGGATTGCATATCCAAAAAACGGAAAACGGTCCGAGAAGAAACGGTGTGTTGGAAGGCGCGAGTTTTTCAGACGATTATAAAAAACTTTTTGTTAGCCTTGAAGAGCCGAGGTATGAAGATGGTCCACAGGCCAACTTAACACCCAATGAAGCGTGGACACGCATTTACGCATTCAAAACCAGCAATGGAAAAAATACCGCACAGTATGCGTATAAACTGGATCCTGTGGCTTATGCGCCTAATCCGCAGGGTAGTTTTATGGTGAATGGTATTCCTGATATCTTATATGTTGGTAACAATAAAATGCTCGTGATGGAAAGATCGTTTTCAACTGGTCGAATACCATGCACCATAAAAATATACCAGGTTGATTTAAATGAGGCCGAAGATATCAGCAATATCAATTCCCTGAAAAACAATCCACCAAAAAAACCATTGCAGAAAAAATTAATACTGAACCTTGATGAATTGGGTATTTATACCGATAATGTGGAGGGCATGTGTTTTGGTCCAACGCTTCCGAATGGAAAGAGAACTTTATGGATGATTGCCGATAATAATTTCTCAAAGACAGAGCAAACACAAATTTTTTTATTTGAATTGAAAGATTAGTCATGTACCGCAACCTCTTGATAATATTAGTTTTGTTATGCACGATTAGTTGTGCTGAAAAAAGCAACAAAGGAAATCCTGTTGTAGAAATAGAGACTAAGTATGGTAAAATAGAAATCGAATTATATATCGACAAAGCGCCAAAGACTGCCGGAGCATTCTTAAGTTTTGTGGATGCTGGCTTATATGAAAACACATCATTTTATCGGGTACTTAATGTGAGTAACCAACCTTCTAATGCGCCAAAAACAGAGATACTACAAGGTGGTTTATGGAGAACCAAAAATGAAAAAGCGAGAAGTATTCCCGGCATTCCACATGAAAGCACCGGAACTACTGGTATAAAACACAAAGATGGTGTTATATCAGTAGCACGTTTGGCGCCGGGAACGGCTAATTGCGAATTTTTTATATGTATCGATGATCAGCCAGGTTTAGATGAAGGCGGAGAAAATGTAGCAGATAAATTGGGATATGCAGCTTTCGGAAAGGTAATTCATGGCATGAGTGTGGTTAGAAAGATATATATGCAAAATGACCGCAATCAATACCTCGACCCACCAATTGCGATTTATAATATTCGGAGGAAATAGTCCATAGACCATAGTCGATAGTCCATGGTATAAAACCAGTACTGTCCGGGGAAATTTGACCGTGAACTGTAGGTGTTGCGTATGATGGAACACAGATTTTCAGGATTTATCATGATAGATGTTGAAAATCATGAAAATTAAATACAGGTAGGGCATTAACAGCAATCTAATATTTATTTAATCGGTTCATTTTAAATTATCTCCCCCTTATTTATTCTATCAAAAGCAGAAAGCCTAAAACAAGCACAATTCAATGCTTGAAGCTTGTGGCTTGGAGCTTGCAGCCATTTTCCCCAGACAGCAGCGGTATAAAACCATGGACTATCGACTATGGTCCATGGACCTCCCCCCCACATAAACTACTCATTTTCAGGTATTTTTTCTAACTATAAGGTAGTCTAATTTTACCTCAATGCAAACAGAGGGAATTCGGCTGAGGTTAATAATTATAGTCATGTTATTTGCTTGCTGCAAAACAGGCTTAATTGCTCAGGTAACCGATACCACACAGCAGATTCAAAACGACAAGTTTGGAGATACAACCGGGGGATTTGGTTTTATGTACCTATCTACCACCTGTATTGAATGTAATCCGAAAGGATCGGCTCATTATAAAAAATTTGCGATCATAAGTGGTATTTATAAAGCAAAGGATTTTTATAGTGCAGTAGCAACCCGATCAGTGGGCCACTTCAAAACAAAGTTTGAAAAACTGGGCTATTTTAAAAATAAAGTAACCCAAACATGGAAGTCGCCCAGATTATTTGAATCATTGGAAGAGATATTGGAATATAAAAATGATCTTATTGCTAAACTGAAATCGGAAAACTATGTAGTGGTTTCCTTTGATGATAAGATCAACACAGAGGAGCTTGAGCGCGAACAGTAAAACATATACCAGACTTGCGTTGACATTGCTGCCCCTTATTGCAGGAACCTTGATATACCTGAAAGGAAGAAAATACCCGGTGCTTTTTGAAACCTGGTTTTACCAAACAAAAGAAACAAGTTCTTTGCCTGGCTCCGGATGGATACCTGATTATCTGTGGTGTCTTTCAATATGGTCTTGCTTTGTATGGCTTTGGAATGGATGGCAAAATATTCCGCTATTCTGGAAATGGTTATTGTGGCTACTCATCAGCTCAACAGAAGTATTTCAATGGTTGGGATGGATAGCAGGAACCGGTGACTGGATAGATGTATTAATGTACCAAATGGCTTTTTTAACTGTATATACGCTTCAAAAAAACAATCTCCTATGAAAAACAAAACTCACTTGCTGGCATCATTAGTTGTAATTGCTTATGCTGCATTGTATATTGCCAGTTCTGCTCCGAGGCAGGCCGCCCCTCCTCCGGTACCTACTATTAAAGCGCCAAATTATGATTATGAACCACCAGAGAAAGCACCCGCTAAATCTGCACAGGTAGTTTTTCTGCTGGTAGACCCAGCTTATCAGGAGAAATTTGCCTACTCTAATTATAAAATCTTCAGTGATTTTTCAAAAGCCATGGCCGCAGATTATAACGAATCACTAACTGCAAAGGGATATTCTGTTCGCGGACCATTTGAATATTATGACCAGGTGGTTTATAACGATAAAAAGGAAAGCGACCTGTTGTTACAGGTTGAAATAGACTTCGATATCAATGGTTCAAATGTAAACTGGAGCTCATACCAGGAATATGTGTCTGGAAAAGGACGGTATACAACTTATAGAACTGCCTATAAATATGCCGGCTTCTTCATTTTATCAGGAAAAGTAAACCTGGTAGCTGCTGAACCACTTACTAAAGAGAAATTATGGGCAAAAAGCATCCCGCTGAAACAAAAGCAGGTTTATATAGCCCCCGTTTACAATACCCTGGAAAGAACCTATAATGTAGGCTTTAGCCGCGATCCGGGTGTAATTAACCCTATGATTGAAGCATTGCAGGACTATTACAAGCAGGTATTTAATACCTCCTGGAACCACCTCGACCCCAATGAACTCGCTCCTTTGAAGAAAGAAGTGCTGGAAATCAGGGAGAAGAAGAAGTATTAAATAATGAATATCCAATATCCAACTTCCAATTTCGACGTTGGATATTGGAAATTCATTATTGTATCGTTTAACTCGTTGGGCGGCCATTTCGGCCGCCTTTTTTTATGGTAAAAAAATGCGGGTAATTTGTGTAACATAGAGAAAGATCCTGCGATTAGATAACTACAAGTACTCAGGCAAACAGATTTGGAACAGGTTTTCACAATAAAACACGATGAGGTAGTGGAAAGATGTAAAAGGGGCGATTCGTCCGCTTTTACTGAATTGTACCACCAACATTCTAAAGAGGTATACAATACCATTTTCCGGCTGGTACAACATACCGGTGAGGCGGAAGACCTGTTGCAGGAAGTATTTGTGGCTGCTTTTCAGGCCATCCACAAATTTGAACACACTGGCGGATTCAGGGCATGGATAAAAAGAATCGCCATTAATCAGTCCATCTCCTGGATGCGTAAACAGAAATTGAAGCTGGTAGAAATAGATGATAGTAAATCTTTACAACCTGAAGAAGAACCCATCGATGAAGCACAGTTTAGTTTTAAGGTAGAAGAAGTTAAAAGAGCAATTGAAGAATTACCCGATTCTTATCGGACTATAGTACAGCTCTACCTTTTTGAAAATATACCGCAGGAAGAAATTGCGACCATGTTGGGTATATCTTATAACAATGTGCGGATACAATACCATAGGTCGAAACAAAAAATATTGAAAAGCCTTAGCAAAGGAGGTGTAGCATGAAAAAAGGATTAGAAAAATTTATCGCAGAAAACCGGGAGGCATTCGACGACCGCGCTCCGAATCCGGATGTGCTGGCGCGCATACAACAACGAATGACGCAGACAACCCAGGAGCCTGCAAAAAAGGGAATCGTCATTTCTTTTGCTGCTATACGTTGGGCTGCCGCAGCCTGTGTAGTAGTACTCGCAGGAATTGGTATTTGGTGGATGAATTCAGATAATAGCAATCAACAAACATTGGCTGGACTTACACCAGAAAAACAAGCAGTAAATAAGGAAATACCGAAAGAACAGGTTTTGGTAGAAAAAGAACCTGCGGTAATTGCCAGTACAACAGAAAAAGAACCAACAACAGCTTTTGTAAGCGCAAAAGTGGATCAGCGCAAAGAAATGTTGTTTGCAAGTTTAAACAATATGGAATCTGCCAGCACACGTATTGCTGCTGCAATGAAAGCATATGAAATGAAAAACGCCGACAGAGATATTGTGGATGCCCTGTTCCATTCAATGAACAACGACCCCAATACCAATGTACGTCTGGCAGCACTGGAAGCCATTGCAAGATTTCACCGTGAATCATATGTAAGAAAAAAACTTACCGCTTCACTCAAAAGTCAAAAGGACCCCGTAGTTCAAGTAGAGTTGATTCAGTTACTTACCAAAATGAAACAAACCAGCATATTGGGTGAGCTCGAAAAAATGGTGAAAGATGTAAATACAACAGAAGCAGTAAAAGACAGGGCTTACTCCAGTATACTAACACTTGGATCCTAATAATTAGCATAAACAACAAACGGAAATAGATCGGTTCATGCATGACGATTAAATTCCAAAAACCCTCATCAAAAACGTAAAAACGAAAACAGCAATGAAAAAGATCATATTCAGCACAATCGCAGCATTATTGGTTACTGCCAGCTCATTTGCCCAGGAATATAAACTGGCAAAATCAACCGGAAAACTGGTCATCACCACTCCTGGTGTAACTGTAGAAGGTTATGATGGCAATGAAATTATCTTCACCGGTAAGGAGAAAGATGGTGAAGAAGACGAAAGAGCCAAAGGACTTCGCCCCGTAAACGCTTCTGGTTTACAAGACAATACCGGACTGGGTATTAATGTAGTAGATAAAGGAGCAACTGTTGAAGTTACCCAGGTAGGAAAAGGTGCTGAAAAAATAAAAATCAAAGTACCTAAGGGTATTTCAATTTCTTACTCATTCAACAAAGTAATGGGTAACACAACTGCAACATTCAAAAACATAGAAAGCGAAATTGAAGTATCAGTACAGTACAATAAAGTAGACCTCGAAAATGTAACCGGACCACTAACCATTAAATCTGTATACGGAGGTATTGATGTGAAATTCGGACAGAACATCAAAGGACCTGTTTCGCTTGTATCCGTGTATGGTTATGTAGATGTTTCCATGTCTCCAGCTACCAAAGCCAACCTGAAAATGAATACATCATGGGGAGAAATACTGGCATCGGCAGATTTTAAAATTGAGATTGAAAAATCTGGTTCAGCAGATATGGTTAGCTACAGCAATAACAATATCAAAGGAAAACTGAATGGTGGTGGAATCGACATGACGCTTTCTTCAAGTTATGGAAAAGTATACCTCCGTAAATCAAACTAATCGGTCCAACAATCAGCATTAAAAACCAGTTTAGCCTATGTTTTACTGTTGATTGTATTTCCGCTCCCTAATCGATTCTGGTTAAACTCAATAAAACCAAGCAGATGAAAACAATATTAACCCTGCTATGCGGCATAATATGCTTTGCATCGCAGGCACAGCAAACTATTACCAAAACTTATCCGGTTAAAGCCGGACAGGAACTGGAGCTCTCTTTCGATTATCCCAAAGTAGTTAAAATAAGTACCTGGAATAAACCCGAAATATCGATTACCGCTACGGTAAGTATCAACGATGGTGAAAACAATGAAGCTTTTCAACTTGTTGAAGCTACTAACGGATCAGTATTAAGTATTAAGAATATCATTAAGGACCTTGAAAAGCTTCCGAAACGTTATACGGTGATTCAGAATGGGAAAAAGACCGTGTATGCAACCAAAGAAGACTTTAAAAAACTTACAGTCGATTTAAAAGGTGCAAGATCATATTCCGAAGGGGTAGACATGGAGATAACGCTTGATATTAAAATACCGGAGAGTCAGCAAAAGACTTTTGTGAAAGCCAAATACGGAATCGTAGAGCTGGTAAATTATAAAGCACCGATAAAAGTTGATGCAACTTATGGTGGTATCGACGCATCGATCAACGAAACAGCAACCGGTAAGGTATCAGCTACGACCCATTATGGCCAGATTTACTCAAACCTGAAGCTCAATATTACCGATAAGGAAGAAAAGGATTTCTATACATCCATCACTTCCTCCATGGGTAATGGTCCAGCGTATGCTTTAAAATCAACCTACGGTAACTTATACCTCAGAAAATCGTTACAATAATACTTACCAACTGTTTCTACAGACAGTAATCGTTCTCATGTGTATCCGGGCCGCTTATTAGCGGCCCTTTTTTTGGTTTAATATCTGATAATAAGCAAGGTTGCTTTTAACGCAATATTGACAAATATTTAGGCCATTTTTTGCAATTGCGGGCATGAAGATTGAATGTATACCAGTGTAAACTATTCAATAATTAAAACCGCATACTATGAAAAAGATACAATGGCTAACCGCACTGGTAGTGGTAATGATATTAAGCAGTTGCGGAAGAACAGCATATGTACAGAAAGAGAATGATGTTGACTTTAGTAAGATAAGAACCTATAGTTGGGTGTCTACCCAGGCTAATAAGGAAACAGCCTCGAGGAAATTAAAAAACGACGACCTAACGAATCGAAAAATTCGTCAGGCAATTGACAAAAATCTTATGGCCAAAGGATGGAAAGAAGTTAAAAGGAACCCGGATGTGTACCTGGTTTATGATGTGATGATTGAAGAAGAAAACAAACGAACAACTACGCCGGTATATGCACAACCTTTTACACGTTGGTTTTATAATCCGCGTAGCAGAAGATGGGTACCTGTGTTTTATCCATCAAGGTTTATGGGTTATGATGAAGATATTGAGAAGGTAAAAGAAGGCACACTAACCTTAACACTAATGGATGCTGATACAGATAAAACAATCTGGCAAGGTTGGACAACTTCTGAATTATCCGGAAGAAAATTAACGGACAGAGAAATTGAAAGTAAGGTAAAGGCAATTGTATCGAAGATTTCCAAATAGATAATTAATTCGAAGAAACCTTTTCAATCCTTAGCTGCAGTATCTTTTGTTCTGCTTGAGAACTGGTTATGGATTGTGCTTGTTTCAGGTAAGATAATGCCTTGATACGGTTGCTCAATTTCATATAGAGATAACCCAATACAGATGCATATTGATAATCAGAACGTATAAGTTGATCTATTCCTGTAATTGCTAATACCTCAGCAATTGCTTTTTCTGTATCGCCCAACTGCGATAAAACGATTGCGCGGTTTAGCACTATTGCCGGACTATCATTTGCCTTTACCAAAAGATTGTATAGTGTCAGGATGCGGTTCCAATTGGTTGAGGCAAAAGATTTTGCCATACAATGCTCTGCAGCAATGGCTGCTTCAATATGGTATTGACTAATGATTGCTGATGATGAGGCAAGGTTAAGGTAATGGTAGCCTACTTTAATTAATGCATGATCCCAAAGCGATCTGTCTTGTTCTTCTAATAAGATTAACTCATTTGATTCAGAAATGCGACTGTCGAACCTGGCAGCATGCAAGCAGAAAACAGCGAGCAGTGCAAAGTTGATTGGATCTTTGGTAACAGGGTGTTCGGAAATTATTTTAGTACACCTGATGGCTTCCATACAAAGATCATGACGGATAATATTTTCTTTGTTGAGTGAGAGATAACCTTCGTTGAATAAAAGATACAGCGTAGTTCTTACAATGGCCATTCGTTCCTGCAGTTGATTACCGGAAGGAATTTCTAGTTTGATCTTTCCATTTTTCAAAACATCTTTAGCGCGTGCCAGTCTTTTTTGCATTGCAGCATCTGTAACAACCAAAGCCCTGGCTATTTCAGATACTGAAAATGAAAAGACCAGCTTAAGCGTTAAGGCAACCTGATCTTCCGCCGAAAAAGATGGGTGACAACAGGCAAACATCATTCTAAGCTCACTATCGCTTATTTCTTTTTCGTGAAAAAAGGCAGCAACTTCCTGTTCCGGATTAAAATCACGTTGCGACTGTACATAACGCGAATGATAATGCACCCTTCTAAGCAGATCAATGGCTTTGTTTTTGGCAACTTTCATGAGCCATGCTTCAGGATCCGGTGGAATACCTTTTAGTTTCCAATGCTGCAGCGCTCCTATAAAACTATCCTGCACCAGATCCTCCACCAGGTGAATTTGTTCAAGTCCTACTATATGACTCAATACAGCAACCATCTTTCCCGACTGGTGCCGGAAAAGATGGTCGATTAGTTGTTCGGTATGATGCGTGGAATTACTCATCCGAATACCACCACATCACGAACTTCAACAGAGCCCCCAAGTTCAAGATCAGGACATCCCTTGGCGATTTCAATAGCAGCTTCAAGGCTATCTGCTTTTACAACAAAGAAACCACCTACCATTTCTTTGCTTTCCATGTAGGGGCCATCTTTAATTACGTTGTCTTTGTGTAATGTTTTTCCGGTAGGCATAAGTGCTTCACCGGCTACATACACACCAGATGCCTGTAACTCCCCTACCCAGGCAAACCATTTTTCCATGTTTTGTTGCATTGCTTCAGGCGATGCGGTAAATGGATCTAGACCTCCGCGAAAAAGGAACATAAAATTGCTCATAGCTGTTGTTTTAAGGATTGAATGATTGGTTTACGATAACATTACGGTTAGCTGTAACCAGATCAGACAAAAAAGATAAAAAAATTTTTATCCTAAAAACGACGGTAATGATGAGTGGAAAAAATACTAGTTTGGCTTGTAGGCATAAACTACCTCATATGCCTGCTTTTTTAACGAAGGAAGCATTTGTCCTAGTTTAAGGTCCTTTTTTTGAGGAGTGGGTTCACATACCCAATATGGCTCACCATTATAAAGTATAGGAGTACCAACTGGTTTATCGAATTGAACAGCTACAGTGATATGTGTAGGATACGATAAAACAATCATCGGTAATTTATAAATCTCTTTCACCAGAAAAAAGAAAAAGGCAGAGCGGTCTTCACAATCGCTGTACTCATAAAAAAGTGTTTGTTCTGGCGAAAGACGTTTTTCTTTACCATAAGCTTTGGTATCTGTTTCGAAAAGAAATGCTGAGCGGGTAAAATGCATGAGGTAATCAACCCCTTTTTGCTGGTTCATACCCTGTACCGCTTCCTTTAATAATGGTACCAGTGAGTTATAAGTAGTTTGGCTTAGCGGAATACTGAATTGCGAAGCATAGTCTACAACAGGATAATTTGTAAAAATCTTCTGCACCTGTTTATCCAACATTACATTGAATTTGTATTCCTTGTTTTGGTAATCAAATTGCAGTTGTTTAACCGTGTAATTATTATTCCTGATTTGTGGAAGCTGTGTTACTTTATAAGAGAAACGATTATTCCCACCTTCGTTTAAAGCGATAGTTGTAAATGGTTCTGCTTCAATATTGATCTTATTATTATAATCATGATAGTTCAAACAAACATATTGTTTGTCGTTAACCATATAATAAGGGATATCATAAATATTTTCTTCGCTTCTTACATACAATAACAAAGTGTCGTTCCGGAATCGAAGTGTTGCATTATAACCAGACTCATTCAGTAAAAACCATTTGTACAAAGTGTACCGATGGTAATTATCTGCTTTAGGACTTATTTTTTCCGCAGTAGTGCGGATAAGCTGGTAATAGAACCAATCGTCTAGTTGCTTATCATCGCGAAAGGACAGTAATTGCTGTATTACTGGCTTATAGGTGCCAGATTTTAGGTGTGTATAAAAGTCGGCAATGGCTTTTTTTGAAATCGGGCTGGTAAAATCAATATTTATAGAAGGGTCATTTGCCAGGAAAAGAGAATGACCGTAGAATTCCAATACCAGATCCCCACCTTTATTGGCTTTTTGTGAATAGCCAGTGGAAATGTATAAGACTGTGACAATGAATAATATGTATCCCTTTTTTAGCAAATCCAAGTGTTTCAGTACACTATGAATTTACGAAATGGTAACAATTAATTAATATTAAGTTTTGCAAAAAGTATTTAACACATTGATTATCAATTAATAAATGGAGTGGGTTATGCTCTGTTTGTGTCGATAAAGCACGTTTTTGCCGTTTTGACTGGCAGGTTTCCAGCGTGGACTTTCTTTAATTACCCTTAGGGATTCCATATCTACAGACCACTCAATGGATCGATCAATAAACATGTCTGTAACCTTTCCTTCAGTATCAATTGTAAATAGAACTACAACAGTTCCTTTTCCTCCATTACCTATAACACTTTTGAACCGCTCTGGTGTTTTCAGGTTTTTTTCGAGGTAGCGGGTCCAGCCATCTACTCCACCTTTGAATTCAGCAGGTATTTGAACAACCGTAAAATTTTGTGCTTTACCAGTATCTTTTTTCGGTGTATTGTGATCTTCAACGCTTCCGTCGGCATAAAATGTTTTTTGACTGATATAGTCTTTTGTCCAAACGCGCTTACCCTTATCAAACAAAACACTCAAGGTTAATTTTCCATCAGGTCCTTTAAAATCCCAGTATCTATCTTTTTTACCATTACTTACCATACCAGCACTGTCGATCAGTCCCTTTTCATTGTACCAGATAAAACGACCATGAGGTATTTCCAGCTTTTCATCTTTATAGGTTTCACATTTAACCATCGGGCCAAACAATCGGTAAAAGCGACATACATAAGTGGTGTCGTTTTCTTTTACACGATGCATAAAATAAGTAGCGAGATTAATATTATTGATGGGCGACCAATCTTCCCGAAAAGCAAAAAATGCTTCTTTTCCATTTTGAGCATAGCCGATAACACTGCTTAGCATCAGCAAAGACAAAATAGTAAACCGTAATCTTAACATATATAAATATATAAGTTATATTATAGATGGGAAAATTTAATAATAAAAGAAGTGCCTTTATCAGGCTCACTATTTACGGTAATTGTACCACCCATACTTGTAATATGGTGGTGTACCAGGTATAAGCCAATTCCTTTGCTGTCTTTTTCGTCATGAAAGCGCTGATGCATACCAAAAATGCGGTCTTTCACTTTATCCATATCAAAACCGCGGCCATTGTCGGTAAAGCTTAAAAAATGTTGGTTATTTTCTATCCAACTATGAAGTTCAATAAGTGGTTGTCTGCCAGGCAATGCATATTTGATCGCATTTGTAATCAGATTCAGGAAAATACTATCTAAATATGAACGATTAAAATGGATTACCGGTAATGAATCAAAATCTGTTTTAATCTGCACTTTCGAGTCGGCAATTAAAGTTTGAATTGACTGGGTAACTTTTTCAAACACATCTTCCAAACGAATATCTTCCTTTTCAATTCTTACATGTTTGTTTGTGCTAATAAGGTCAACATATTCGTTCAGTGTTTCTTTTAAGCGTTCTGTTCCTAGCCTCAACATCGCCAGAAAACGATGCACTTCTTCGTCTTCAATAGTTCTATTGCTTAACAGGTTAAAAACGTTGAGCATATTGTTCACGGGCGATCTTAAATCGTGTGAAGTTGTATACGATAATTGTTTTAAATCTGTATTCAGCTTATTTAGTTCAGTAATTAATTTATTCCGGTCTGCTTCTTCAGATTTTTTATGACTGATATTTTTAGCGATAGCATATACCAGTTCCTCTTCAGGCACAGGCATGGAAGTCCAGGAAAGCCAAACTATTTCTCCTGTTTTAGTGATATATCGGTTTTCGAAATGTAGTAACGGTTCCCCTTGAATTAATTCATTCCGATAACGGGCTGTTATTTGGCGATCATCGGGGTGAATAAAACTGGAAATGGCGGAAGACATCAATTCTTGCTCAGTATAACCAAGTGTTTTACAAACAGCACTGTTTATTTTTCTGAAGTATCCGTCATACCCGGCAATACAAAATAAATCGGCAGAGAGTTCGAAAAAATGTTCGAGATTATAAACAACAGAAACAGTTTTTTCATCGGAAGCAGGGTGCATACTACACAGATATTTAATATCGTTCTTAACTAAGGTAAATATACAAAAGAGGATTACTTATTTCATAAGTTTTCCTTCAGTCATAATAATAAGGCAGTAACTTTATTTTCTTTTCAAGCAACCAGATATGCCTTTCAAATTACAATCATCCTACCAACCGGCAGGCGATCAGCCTTCTGCTATTGCCCAACTTACCGATGGTATTTTGAATGGAGAACAGTACCAAACATTATTAGGTGTTACGGGTAGTGGTAAAACATTTACCATGGCCAATGTGATCAACAACGTACAAAGGCCAACACTGGTACTTACCCATAATAAAACACTGGTAGCGCAGCTCTATGGAGAATTTAAACAGTTCTTTCCAGACAATGCAGTAGGTTATTTTGTTAGTTATTACGATTACTACCAGCCTGAAGCATATATGCCGGTAAGCGATACATATATAGAAAAAGACCTCAGCATAAATGAAGAACTGGATAAACTTCGCCTACAAGCTACTTCTCAATTACTAAGTGGAAGAAGAGACATTATAGTAGTAGCGAGTGTAAGTTGTATTTATGGTATGGGTAACCCTACAGAATATGAAAACGGAATTATCCGGATTCATAAAGGGCAGGTCATTTCCCGGCAGGGATTTTTACACCAGCTTGTGAATGCCTTATACAGCAGAAGCCAGGAAGAATTTAAAAGAGGAACATTTCGTGTAAAGGGAGATACCATTGATATTAACCTGCCTTATGTTGACTTCGGTTACCGGATTAGTTTTTTTGGAGATGAAATAGAAGAGATAGAAAGTATTGAAACAGCTACCAATAAACGCATTGGGCTAATGGATACTGCAGCCATTTTTCCTGCCAATCTTTACCTCGCACCCAAAGACATGATTCAGCAGGTAATGAGTGAAATACAGGATGAAATGATGGCCCAGGTAGAATATTTTAAAAATATCGGAAAATTTATCGAGGCCCAGCGATTGAAAGAAAGAGTAGAATTTGATTTAGAAATGATTCGTGAACTCGGTTATTGTAATGGTATAGAAAACTATTCCCGCTTTTTTGATCGAAGAAGGCCTGGTACCAGACCTTTCTGCCTGCTAGACTATTTTCCAAAAGATTTTCTGTGTGTGATTGATGAAAGTCATCAGACCATTCCACAAGTAGCAGGTATGTATGGCGGAGACAGAAGTCGGAAAATGGTATTGGTGGATTATGGATTCCGGTTACCCAGCGCCATGGACAACCGACCGCTGAATTTTCATGAATTTGAATCGCTTGTTGGACAAACCGTATTTGTTAGTGCGACTCCCGGTGACTATGAACTCGAAAAAACAGGAGGCGTTGTTGTGGAACAGGTGGTACGTCCTACAGGCTTATTGGACCCTCCTATTGAAATACGACCCAGTGTAAACCAAATAGACGATTTGTTGGATGAAATTGATAAGCGGGTGAAAAAGGGAGACAGGGTTTTGGTGACAACACTTACCAAGCGGATGGCTGAAGAGATGGATAAATACCTGGGACGTATCAATATCAAATCAAAATATATCCATAGTGATGTTGATACACTGGAACGTGTGGAAATATTACGTGACCTCAGGTTGGGTGTTATTGATGTATTGGTTGGGGTAAACCTGCTACGTGAAGGATTGGACCTTCCGGAAGTTTCATTGGTAGCCATTCTGGATGCAGACAAAGAAGGATTTTTGAGGAATGAAAGATCCTTAACCCAAACCGCGGGAAGGGCAGCGAGAAACGTGGATGGACTTGTTATCTTTTATGCAGATAAGATGACAGAAAGTATGCAAAGAACCATTGATGAAACGAGTAGAAGAAGAGAAAAACAGATAGCCTATAATATTGAGCATAAGATCACTCCAAAAACGGTGATTAAAAGCAAGGAACAAGTATTTGCACAAACATCTGTGTTGGATATTAAAGGATATGACCCATCCAACCCTTATGCTTTACAACAGGAACAGCAACTAATTACTGCTGCAGCCGAAGAACAGGTAGAATACAAAACCATCCCACAAATAGAAAAAGCCATCGCAGCAACCAAAAAACAAATGGAAAAAGCTGCCCGCGATCTCGACTTCATAGAAGCAGCCAGGCTGCGCGACGAAATGTTTGCGTTGAAGAAGAAATTTGAAAATTTGAAAATTTGAAAATTTGGAAATGGTGGAAGGCCAATGGCCTTTCATTGTTTTTGTTTACCAACTACCATATTAGATTTAAAGCTATCCCATTTTCAAATTTTCAAATTTCCAAATTTTCAAATTATCTTGTCTCCAACTGCTTGCCCATGAGACTACTCTGGAAACTATACCTGTGGATGACGGGATGGAAGGTTCAGCCAGATTTCCCGCATCATATTCCTAAATATGTGATTATTGTTGCACCACATACCAGTGCCTGGGATTTTATAATTGGGCTTGCAGTACGCAGTGTACTAAGGCTGAATCATGTTAAATTCCTCGGTAAGGCAGAATTGTTTCAGGGGAAATTTGGTTTTTTCTTTCGTCGCCTTGGCGGTTATCCGGTTGATCGGTCGGACAAACACAATATGGTAGATCAGGTTGTTTCATTGTTTAACCAACACGAAAAATTTGTACTGGCACTATCACCGGAAGGAACCCGCAAAAAAGTAGACCGTTTAAAAACAGGCTTTTACCATATTGCCAAAAAAGCTGGAGTACCCATCGTAATGGTAGCGTTTGATTTTGGCAAGAAGCGGGTTTATTTTGATAAACCCTTTTATACCACGGATGATGAGGATGCTGATTTTCGCAGAATCCTCCATTTTTATGCACCTGTTCGGGGAAAAAAAGCAGAACAGGGTTTGGCACACTTACAACCCCCAACTACCCAATAATCAATCAAGAGCCAACTATGTACTATCCTAATATTGTAGAAAAATTTTGTCAATATGAAGCGGAAAAACCGCATCAATTGTTTTTGGCAGAACCGGTAAAGGGTACCTATCGAACTTTTACCTGGCAGGAAGCCGGAAACCAGATTCGAAGCATGGCTGCAGCATTAAATGCTATGGGCTTTGGTAAAGACGATAAGGTTGCAATATTGAGTAAAAACCGTGCACACTGGATCATGGCAGATATTGCTATTGCTATGGCTGGTTGTGTTTCGGTTCCCTTATATCCCAATATCAGTGCAAATACCCTGAAAGAGATAATTTTGCATAGTGAAAGCAAAGCAATTTTTATTGGAAAACTTGATCAGCCGGAGGAAATAAGGAAAGGAGTACCCAACAATCTTACACAGATTAGTTTTCCCTTTTACCCAAACAAAGACTGTTTAAATTGGGATGAATTGGTTGCGGGCCACGATCCAAAAACAAATATTCCTCAACTGGATCCGCATGATTTGGCAAGTATTGTATACACATCAGGAACAACCGGACAATCAAAAGGAGTAATGCACACTTTTCATGCAATGGCTTTTGCGGTAAATCAATTTTTAGAAAATTTTCCGGAGATTAAAACAGAAATATTATTTTCCTACTTACCACTTTGTCATGTAGCAGAAAGAATGCTGGTAGAATGCGGAACTATTTTTACTGGCAGTACGGTATATTTTGTTGAATCACTCGACAGTTTTGCTGCAAACCTCGCCCATACACAACCAACTGTATTTTTAGCCGTACCACGTATATGGGAAAAAATGCAGGAAGGGGTTCTGAAAAAAATTCCACAAAAGAAACTCGATACACTGCTAAAAATTCCACTTGTATCCGCGCTTATTAAAAAGAAGATCAGGCAGAAACTGGGCCTGGGAAAAGCGAGGCATATTTTTACCGGAGCATCTCCAATTAATCCCGCTTTATTATATTGGTATGTTAAACTTGGTATTATTATACAGGAAGCGTATGGTATGACAGAAAACGTAGCACTCTCGCATGTTAACAAAAAGCACCATGCAAAATTTGGAACGGTGGGACAGCCATATCCGTTGGTGCAAGTTCGATTAGGGAAAGACAATGAAGTACAGGTAAAAAGCGATGCATCAATGTTGGGTTATTATAAAGAACCTGAACTATCCGCTACCTGTTTTGAAGACGGTTACCTGAAAACGGGCGACGAAGGTTCAATAGATGCAGAAGGGTTCTTAACGATCACCGGAAGAATCAAAGACCAATTTAAAACAGGGAAAGGGAAATATATTACCCCAGCACCTATGGAGAATCAACTATCGGCACATGAATACCTGGGCCAGGTATGTGTGGTTGGTTCCGGACAACCGGCAGCAATGGTATTATGTACTTTGAGTGAACAGGCGAGCGGACTAAATCCCGAAATATTGGAAACAACGCTGCTAAATCTTTTGAATCAGGTGAATCAAAAACTGGAACACCATGAACAACTTGCACGCATTATTATTTGTAAGGAAGAATGGACAATCCAAAACGAACTATTGACCCCCACTCTAAAGATTAAAAGAAAAAATATAGATGCGCGATATAGTAGCCGATATGCTGACTGGTATAAGTCCGAAAGCACGCTTATTTTTGAATAGAACACCATTTTTTATTCTTGTGCAATATTTTGGTATGGTTTTTCGTTGTATAGCTGGATAAAAATGTAGAGCTATG
>CAZTCS010000019.1:0-39659 GCA_964611995.1 uncultured Sediminibacterium sp.
ACACCTTATATCCAATATCCATGATCCCCCGGAAGTACACATACCATGTTGTGCTACTGTGTTCTTGTCTATATACTTGTGTATTGACAAAAGCACAAGGCATTTGCCCCAGCAATGCTTTAGCACCTGTTTTTTCACAAACATTTGGACAGGGTAGTAACTCTTCTTCAAAAACAACTGTTCCATCTGGCTTTAATACCAACTATTCTTTTCAAAGCAGCGGCGCATTAGACGATGGGAAATACATGGTAACTCCCCGCGTGCAAAACTCAGGCCGAAACGATTGGGCACAAGGAACAGACCATACCGGTAATTCAAATGGTAATATGTTTCTGGTGAATGCCGGTACCGGAGGTTCTGTTTTTTTCACACAGCAGGTAAATGATCTCTGTCCTGGTTCAACTTATAATTTTTCAGCATGGCTGGCGAATGTAAATACAACAAGCAATACGCTACCAATATGTGGAAGTGGTTATGTATACCCGAATGTAACGTTTAACATCAAAAATACTTCCGGCACAGTTCTGGCAACTTATAGTACCGGTAACCTCCCACTAACTGCCAACAGATCGGTAGCCCCTAATTGGCAGCAATATGGTTTTAGTTTCTCACTGCCCTCTGGTACAACTTCTCTGGTTCTCGAAATGGTAGATGCTTATGGAGGGCAGCCACAGTGTGGTAATGACCTTGCCATTGATGATATTCTTTTTACAGCCTGTACACCTACTGCATCAATTTCCTTCAGCAACGGTACAACTGTTTGTTCAGGCACAAGCACTACCATTAATGCTTCCATTGTCAACAATCCGTTCACCACACCAGCATATCAATGGCAAAAAAGTACAGATGGTGGAACTACCTGGACAAATATCGGTACCGCAAGTACTACGAGTAGTTATACCATCAATAGTGTTACAGATACAGACGGTGCTTCATACCGTGTGTTAGTCGGACCAGATGTTTCCAGCTTAAGCTCAAGTACTTGTGTTACAGCTTCATCAGCAGCGGCACTTACAGTTGCTTCTGTAAAACTTAATGCTGATGTTATAGAATGTAACAATGGTATTACCAGTTATAGTGCAACTGACACCTATTACAAAGTTGTTTATAGTAACAGCAATCCTGGTAACAGTTATTTATGGAATGTATCAAGCTCCGGATCATGGAGTTTTCAGGGTTCTAATAATGCTAACTCGCAATACCCACGTTTCCAGTTTAACAGTTCAGCAGCATATATTGTAAGTGTACAGTTTACTACTAATGGGGTAAGTTGTAGTGATACCCAGATTGTGTTCAAAAACACGGTAGCCTTAGCCAGTATACTAAATTCAAAAGACACTTCCATCTGTTACAACACAAATAGTGTTAATCTCTCCGCCGCAGTTTCATACGTAACAAACTCCTATTCATGGAGTAGTTCTGGTACTGGAACATTCTCTAACATAAATGCATTAAACCCAACTTATACTCCAAGTATTGCAGATAAAAATGCAGGTTTAGTAAAACTCTACTTTAATGGAACTTCTACTTATAATGCTACTGGTAACTGTGGCACCAATACCAGTTTAGATTCCATGATTTTAAGGATTTATCCCAACAACATTGGAGTAGATACTAACAGAAATATTTGTTCTAACCAACTATTGTCTTATACTCCACTATCAGCACAAGCTGGTAGTACTTTCTTATGGACTTCCGCTTTTACAAGTGGTTCAGGTAGCGGTAATACAGGCAACGGATCCGGATCCATAAATGATTTGCTGATAAATGCATCTACTACAACTGCCGCTACTGTTACTTATACAATTACCCCTTATTATGGTGGATGTAGCAGCACACCATTTACACTTACAGCTACTGTTAACCCAAATCCTGCAATTACAATAACCAATAATGCCAATATAATCTGTTCGGGAACCGCAACAAATATTCAATTCAGTAGCTCTATCCCAGGATCATTATATACCTGGTCTGCTTCAAACATATCCGGTACAAATTCAGGCCAAACAAATAATAATAGCCTCTCAAATACAAGTTCCATTACTGATATCCTTATCAATACAACCCTTGCAAATGCAGTTGTGCGTTATAAAATCACCACAACATCTACAAATGGTTGCAGTACCACCGATTCAACAGATGTAACTGTTAAGCCTCAGCCTACAATTGCTTCAGCAGGTGCAGATCAGTTACTTTGCAATCTTACAGTTGCTCAATTAAACGGAAATACGCCATTGGTTGGATCGGGTATCTGGACAATGGTGGCTGGTCCTTCAACAGTTACCTTTAGTAATGCCTCACTTCCAAACAGTCAGGTTAGCGGATTAATTCCGGGTAGTTACACTTTTGCCTGGACCATCTCAAATAGTCCTTGTAATGTATCGGCCGACAGCATAACAATTATCATTAGCCCCGAAACTGTTGCTGGTACACTTAGCGGCGCTACCAATGTTTGTTTTGGAAATAATACTGGTCTATTAACCCTTGCTGGAAATATTGGTAATATCATTCGTTGGGAATTTTCAATTGATAACGGAAACAATTGGACTACCCTAGCCAATACAACAAATTCACAAACATTCACCAACTTAACTACTTCTACTTTATACCGGGCAGTTGTGCAAAGTGGTAATTGTAGTATTCAGTATTCCAACAATATATTGATTACCGTTGATCCAATAACAGTACCGGGAACATTAACCGGAACCACCATTGTTTGTTCAGGTAGTAACACAGGTACGCTAACACTTTCCGGCAATACCGGAAATATTATTCGTTGGGAATCTTCTACCGATGGTGGTACAACCTGGCCTACCAGTTATGCAATTAATACCAGCAGTTTTACATTTAACAACCTAACCCAAACTACCACTTATAGGGCTGTGGTACAAAGCGGTAATTGTACACCTGCATATAGCAACGACATTACCATTACCGTTACACCTGTTACTACTCCAGGTATCCTGGCCAGTGATGCAACAGTATGCGCTACAGGAAACAGTGGCACACTTAATTTGAGTGCTTATACTGGCAACATAATTCAATGGGAACTGTCAGTTAACAATGGTACAAGTTGGACAACCATTTCAAATACCAGCACAATCCAGGGCTACAATAACCTGAATACAACAACAGCATACCGGGTTCTGGTGAAAAGTGGTGTTTGTCCATCTCTGTATTCAAACACCAGTACCATTACCGTAGTTCCCCCTGTTGAAACGCCAAATGCAGGAAACGACTTAAGTGTTTGTAATGTATCCGCAACTGCACTTAACGCAACTGCACCTATTGCAGGAAGTGGCAGCTGGCGTTTGGTAACAGGACCTTCAGCAGTTAGTTTTACCAATATTGCCGATGCTCATACAACCATAAATGGATTGATTGCCGGAACCTACCAATTCGAATGGACAATCAGCAATGGCATATGTGCCGACTTAAAAGACACCGTTCAGCTTATTGTTTACCCTGCAACAGTACCTGGCACTTTATCAGCCAATAATACTGTTTGCGCTACTGCAAACAATGGCACACTTACATTAACAGGATATACTGGCAATATATTACATTGGGAGTCTTCTATTGATAATGGTGCCAACTGGACTACTATCAGTAATACTACCAACACCCTCAACTTTAATAACTTAAACACAACTACACAATACAGGGCCTCTGTGCAAAGTGGTGTTTGTAATCCACAATATTCCAATTCCATTACCATTACGGTTTTACCTGCTGTAACGCCAGCTAATGCCGGCACAGATACACATGTTTGTTTTACAACATCTACCATTCTATCCGCAAATACCCCTGTTAATGGAACCGGTACCTGGTCTGTGGCCGCAGGTGCTCCATCAGCAGTAAGTTTTACAAATAATAATAACCCAAATACCACCGTTAATGGTTTAGTGGTTGGCACATATCAATTCATCTGGACCATTTCAAACGGAACCTGTGCTGATTCTAGAGACACTGTAAACATAACAGTAGATCCTCAAACTGTACCCGGAACATTATCTGCAAGTAATACTGTTTGTGCCACTGCAAATAATGGCACACTTACACTAACAGGATATACCAGCAATATTTTACATTGGGAGTCTTCCATTGATAATGGCGTCAACTGGAGCACTATCAGCAATACTACCAACACCCTCAATTATACTAACCTCAGTACAACTACGCAGTATAGGGCTTCCGTTCAAAGTGGTGTTTGTAATCCACAATATTCCAATACCATTACCATTACGGTTTTACCTGCCGTAACACCTGCTAATGCTGGTACAGATACCCATGTGTGTTTTACAACTGCTACTGTGCTTGCTGCTAATACACCTGTTAATGGAACCGGTACATGGTCTGTTGCAGCGGGCGCTCCATCAGCAGTAAGTTTTACAAATAATAATAACCCAAATACCACCGTAAATGGTTTAGTGGTTGGCACATATCAATTCATCTGGACCATTTCAAACGGAACCTGTGCTGATTCTAGAGACACTGTAAACATAACAGTAGATCCTCAAACTGTACCCGGAACATTATCTGCAAGTAATACTGTTTGTGCCACTGCAAATAATGGCACACTTACACTAACAGGATATACCAGCAATATTTTACATTGGGAAGCTTCCATTGATAATGGCACCAACTGGAGCACTATCAGTAATACTACCAACACCCTCAACTATACGAACCTCAGCACAACTACGCAGTATAGGGCTTCCGTTCAAAGTGGTGTTTGTAACCCGCAATATTCCAATACCATTACCATTACAGTATTACCTGCCGTGACAACCGCTAATGCAGGTATTGATCAATTTGTATGTAATGTTGCCGGAGTTACGCTTAACGGTAATATACCCACAAGTGGTACAGGTACATGGTCTGTAATTGCCGGTGCCCCATCAACACCTGTATTTACCAATGCATCGAATCCGGGCACAACTGTAAATGGATTGGTAGCTGGTACATATCAATTTGTATGGACTATTTCCAATGGTACCTGCGTTGATTCAAAAGACACAGTTGAAGTAACTATTTACCCTCCATCCGTTCCTGGAAACATAACTGCCGCTGCAACAGTTTGTGCTATCTCAAACAACGGTACGCTTACTTTATCAGGCCATACAGGAAATATAATGCGCTGGGAATCTTCCATTGATAACGGTAGTTCCTGGACCGCGATTTCAAATACCACCAATACATTAAACTATACGAACCTCAGTGCTACTACTGTTTTCAGAGCAGCAGTACAAAACCAAAATTGCCCAACCTTATACAGTAATTTAAATACCATCACTGTATTACAACCAGTAACACCTGCAAATGCGGGACCTGACACCACTTTTATCAATGGAGTATCCAGTTATACCCTTAACGGAAATACACCAGTATCAGGTACTGGTGTGTGGTCTGTAGTACCTGGTGCAACCAGCCCTTTAAATTTCTCAGGTATAACCAATCCAAAAGCTACTATTACAGGCTTAGATTATGTACATGGTGCTCCACCAACAGATGGTAAATACTTATTGGTATGGACTATCTCAAACGGATACTGTCCGGTATCAAGCGACACTATGCAAATAACAGTACAACCCCCAACAAATCCGGGTGTTATCGGTCCTGATGCGGTTGTGTGTACCGGAAACAATAACGGTACTTTACACCTCACCGATTATTTAGGTACCATTCTTCAATGGGAGTTATCTATTGACAATGGGGTTAACTGGTCTATTATCAGTTCTACTGTTGGCACCAATCAGGATAGTTATTCGTATTCAAACCTCACACAAACAACCCTGTTCCGCGCATTGGTTAAAAATGGCGTAGGTGCTGAACTTTATTCGGGTATTGCCGCAACTATTACTGTGCTTGAATTGGTAACACCTGCAAATGCAGGTCCGGATCAATTATTATGTAATACAACTTCATCTGTACTTGCGGCCAATTCACCCACATCAGGAATGGGAACATGGTCTGCATTGGCCGGTAGTCCAACAGTACCGACTTTCTCAAATACAGCAGACCCAAATACCGTAATCAGCGGATTAACTTTTGGCACTTACCAATTTGTATGGACCATTTCAAATGGTATTTGTTCTGACTCTAAAGACACAGTAACTGTTACCATACAAGAACCGACTATTGCAGGCAACCTCAATACCGATAACACTGTTTGTATTACCAGCAATATTGGTGCACTTACATTAACAGGTTATTTTGGAACTATTATCGGAACCGAATATTCTATTAATAATGGAGTGAATTGGTCTGCAATAAGTAATACTGCCAATACTGCAACAGTAAACTACAATAACCTTTCACAAACTACCCAATTCAGGTCTCAAATTCAGAATGGTGTTTGTCCTGCTTTGTATACCAATATTGTTACAGTAACTGTACTACCAGAAGTAACACCTGCTAATGCAGGAACAGATCAGTTATTATGTAACGTAACTGCTGCTACTTTAAATGGTAATTCGCCTGTTTCTGGAACAGGCGTTTGGACATTACTATCTGGCGCTCCTTCTGCCGCAAGTTTTACCAATGCAGCAGATCCAAATAGTACAGTAAATGGATTAACCTTTGGCACATATCGTTTTGTTTGGACCATCTCAAATGCATTATGTGCAAATTCTGCAGATACTGTCGAAATTCGCATTATCCCTCCAACAATAGCAGGAAATCTTGTTGCTTCTGCTACAGTTTGTGCTACCAACAATTCAGCTATATTAAGCTTGTCTGGAAATAATGGGAGTATTGTACAATGGGAGTTTTCAATTAATAACGGTGGCACATGGAACAATATCTCAAATACCAGCAATACATACACTTATACCAACCTTAATACAACAACCCTTTATAGAGCACTTGTAAATAATGAAATCTGCACTGCTTTATATTCAAATGAGGTAACCGTTACAGTTATACAACCAGTTACCAGTGCCAACGCAGGTACTGATCAGGTTTTATGCGATGTTACAACTGCAACCCTTAGTGCAAATACGCCGGTTGTTGGTACTGGTACATGGACAGTAGTTACCGGAGCACCCTCTGCTGCTAGTTTCACGAATCCGAATGATCCAAATACAACTGTAAACGGACTTACGCACGGAACTTACCAGTTCATCTGGACCATCTCGAATGGTATGTGTGCCAATTCTGTAGATACCGTTTCCGTATATATTGCCGCTCCTACTATTGCAGGAAACCTGGTTGCACCTGCTACAGTCTGTGCAACCAACAATACCAATATCCTTACCCTATCTGGATTACAGGGAGATATACTTAAATGGGAGTTTTCAATTAATAATGGTGGCAATTGGAACGACATCTCCAATACCACAAATACTTATACTTATAATAATCTCAATACAACCACTTCTTACAGGGCTCTGGTAAAAAATGAAGTTTGTCCATCTCTTTATTCTAATGAAATAACTATTACCGTAATTCCCCCTGTCTCAACCGCTAATGCAGGCATAGATCAGCGCTTGTGTAATACTACGTCGGCTACATTAAATGCCAACACACCATTATCAGGAACCGGAACATGGTCTGCCATAACAAGCAACCCCACAGTTGCCAGTTTCACAAATGCAATTGATCCAACTACTACTGTAAATGGACTTACAACAGGCACATACCAGTTTATCTGGACCATTACAAACGGTACCTGTGCAGATTCCAAAGACACTGTTACAATTATAATAGATCCTCAAACAGTAGCAGGTAGTTTAATAGCCGATGCTACAGTTTGTGCTACAAGTAATGGTAACGTGCTTTCGCATAGCGCTTATACAGGTGATATTCTTCGTTGGGAATATTCAACAACAAGTGGTGCTTCCTGGAACAACATCAACAATACCAGCAACACCTATTCTTATACCAACCTTAGCACAACTACAAACTACCGGGTATTGGTGCAGAGCGGTAGTTGTGCCCCATTATATTCGAATGAAGTAACCATAACTGTATTACAGGCTGTTACCATTGCTAATGCAGGGGCTGATCAGGTTTTATGTAGCACTCCTGCAGTAACATTACAGGCCAACACACCTGGTTCAGGTACAGGTAAATGGGCATTTGTATCGGGTCCATCAATACCTGTATTTGCAAATAATACCGATCCAAATACGGTTGTATCCGGACTAATTGCAGGCAGCTATCGTTTTGAATGGACAATCAGTAATAACCTTTGTGCCGATTCTAAAGACACAGTAACCATTACCATAGCACCATTAACAGTGCCCGGTATTTTATCTTCCAATGCAACTGTTTGTGCAAATGCTAATAGTGGCTTGCTTCAATTGTCCGGAAACACTGGTGATATTTTACATTGGGAATACTCGATTGATAATGGATCAACATGGACTGTAATTGCTAATAGTTCTTCATCTTACAATTATACTAATCTAACTACTTCAACCTTATTCAGGGCTCTTGTTAAGAATAGTGTTTGTGCTACAAGCTATTCAAATACGGTATTAATTACCGTAATGCCAACTGTTACTCCTGCTATTGCTGGAATGAATCAGTTTATTTGTAACAATACTACAGCCAGGTTAAATGGTAACACACCATCTTCGGGTAATGGATTATGGAGTCAGGTAAGTGGTCCAACTACGGCCATTTTTGAAAACAATAACCAGGCTGCCACAAACCTATCTGGGTTAACAACCGGAACTTATCGTTTCAGATGGACCATCGACAATACTGTTTGCCCTGCATCATCTAATGAAACAGAAATACGGATTGATCCACCAAGTTCTGCAGGCATACTTGGAAACGACGATACGGTTTGTACCAACCTGAATCAGGGAACTTTGTCAATTACGAATTATACTGGTTCTATCATAAGATGGGAAAGTTCGAATGATAATGGTAATAGCTGGAGTACTATCAACAACACTCAGCCTACTTATGCTTATACCAACCTCAACAATACAACAATATTTAGGGTACTGGTGCAAAGTGGTGTTTGTGCATCGATGTATTCCAATACCGTAACTATTACTGTGAATCCATTTACAGTAGGCGGACATATCGCTGCAGATGATACTGTTTGTGTAACAGCTAACAATGGCACATTACAACTAACAAACTATGTGGGTGATCTTATCCGCTGGGAATCTTCTATTGATAATGGGAACAACTGGAGTCTGATAAATTATACAGGAGACAGATACAGTTTTAACAACCTTGCCGCTTCAACCATGTTTAGGGTAATGGTACAGAGTGGTGTATGTTCTGCAGCATTTAGTGACACCGTAAACATTATGGTTGATGCTGCAACCGTTGCAGGTACATTAAACGGAGTCGATACTGTTTGTTACAATACAAATAATGGTTCGATTATACTTTCGGGTAGACTTGGAAATATCGTACAGTGGGAATCTTCTCAAACCAGTGGTGCTAGTTGGAATATACTGAATGTAACAAATGCAGATACTTTAAGATATAATAACGTCACTCAAAATACCCTATACCGCACGCTTGTAAAAAATGGCACTTGCGCAGTTATGTATACAAATCCGGTAGGTATCATGGTAACCCCACCAGTTACCACGGCTGATGCAGGAGCAGATATAGTAATCTGTAATGCTGGAAGCACAGCTACCATGAAAGCAAATATGCCTATCTCCGGAACTGGTTCCTGGAGACAGATATCTGGATCAAATAATGCAGTTATTGCGGGCCCTTCCAATCCCCAAACAGTGATTAGCGGTCTATTACCAGGCAGCTATCAATTTATCTGGGAGATTTCTAATGGTGTTTGTATTAGTTCTAGTGATACGGTAAATATTAAAGTAGATAAAACAATTGCAGACTTTACATTGACAGGAGTCAACAACTGCGGAAATACAGTCTACCAATTTAACGACAGAAGTACTTCAAACTTTGGAATAAAAGACTGGAAATGGAGCATTGCGCCCGGTGATACAGTTAATACAAAAGAACATAGCTACAGTTTTACTTCCGAAGGCACCTATACCATGAACCTTACTGTTAAAAGTGAGATGGGATGTGTTAGCAATTTGCAGGCGCAGTTTTCAGTTGCCGTATACCAATACCCTCATGTTGATATTGATGCAATCAGAGATGTTTGTCAGGGACAGCTAACGCAACTTTCTCCAATACTGAGTTCAAGAGACAGTATTGCCATGATTTTGTGGAGCCTGAGTAATGGTACTAAAAGTTCAGATTCTATCATCACCGTTAGGTACCTGGTAGATGGACAATACACAGTTAGGTTAACCGCATCTACAGTAAACCACTGCCTTGATTCTGCCGTTAAAACAATGAGTGTTCACCCATTACCTATAATTAATGTAACCCCAAATAGTACGATCTGTAAAGGTGAATCACTCCAATTAACTGCTACCGGTGCTATGAGGTATATCTGGTATGATCAACTAAACAATATCACTGCTTCCGGGCCAAATGTCCAGACGGTAAAACCCGTGGGGTCCACCACCGTTAGAGTAATTGGTTACGATCAGTATGGTTGTAGTGAAATAAAATCGACCAGCATTCGTGTTATTCAGCCACTGAAAATGTTTGCAGCACAGGGAGATACACTTTGTATCGGTGAAAGCAAACAATTGGTTGCTACTGGTGCAAGCAGTTATAAATGGTATCCTGAAACAGGCTTAAGCAATAGTGCGGTTGCCAACCCAGTAGCAAGACCAATAGAAACAACCATTTATAACGTGATTGGTAAAGATGATTACAACTGTTTTGCAGATACAGCGCATATTAAAGTAGTAGTTGGACGTCCAACTCCAATCAACATTGGTAGCGATACAATTATTACAGCAGGCACCAGTCTGCAACTGCGGGTATTAGCAACTACTAATATAAACGGTGGCAATGATCAAATAAGAAAATGGCGTTGGGGAAGCAGCTTCGCGGGATCCATTAGCTGCCCTACTTGTCCTGCGCCCGAGATAAAACTATCGAATGATGCCTGTGTGTCATGTACAGTAGTAAACAACTATGGCTGTATAAGCACCGATACCTTATGTATTAAAACACTTTGCCCGGCAACTGAATTATTTGTTCCAAATGCATTTTCACCAGATGGAGATGGCATTAATGATGTATTACTTGTACAAGGCAAAGGAATTAAACTCATCAAAAGCTTTAGAATATATAACAGATGGGGACAACTGGTATTCGAAAAATCGAATTTCTCACCTGGCGACCCGGCTTATGCATGGGATGGTAAAGCATTTGGAAAAGCTGCTACCCCTGATGTATTTGTTTATGTTTCTGAAGTGATCTGTGAAAAAGGATTACCAACCATATTTAAAGGCAATACAACCATACTCAAATGAGGAAAAATTTTACACGCCAACTAATTATGCTGACCACTATATTACTGGTTAGCAAAATTGAAGCACAAGACTTCACATTCTCACAATTTTATGAACAACCCCTACTGCGAAATCCAGCATTGGCAGGTGTATTTACAGGCGACATAAGAGCTTCTATGGTGCATAGAAGTCAATGGGGAAGCGTAACCGTACCATATAAAACATCCTCTTTAAGCATAGAGCATAAATTACCGATGGGTGGTAAAAATGATTACCTAACAATAGCATCTCAAATGAGCGTAGATGTTGCAGGAGATTTAAGATTAAGAAGAACACAAATTCTTCCTGCTATAAATTATCATAAATCCTTGAGTAATGATAACGACACATATTTATCACTTGCATTTATGGGTGGCCCTGTATCGAGCCAATTCGATGCTTCTAAATTAAAACTGGGTGATCAGTTTCGTGGGGGAGAATTTAATTCAGCTAACCCTACAGCCCAGCCTATTACCAATACGGGTTATAATTATTGGGATTTGAGCACTGGTTTATCTTTCAGTACCTCCTTTAACGATAAAACAAGGGTATACCTCGCTGCTGGATTATCTCATGTCACTAATCCGACGATAAAATCTGTAACAGGGTCTACTGAAAATTTCTTATCTCCCAGGTTATCACTAAATGCTGGCATCAGTGCCCCTTCTGGAGAAAGAGGAAGGATTATGGGCTTTGTGGATTATTTTACCCAGAATAATAATAAACAAATACTGGGAGGCTTATTATACGGCATGACCATCAGGGAATATGATGATGGAAATGAACCTGATCTTTTTTACATCGGAAGTTTTATGCGCTGGGGAGATGCTTTGATACCAACGGTTAAAATGGAATTCGAACATTTCAGTGTTGGGGTAAGCTATGATGTAAATATTTCAAAACTGAAAGTTGTATCAAACTGGCGTGGTGGACTAGAACTTACCGCTACCTATAAAGGTTTTCTCAAAATCAGGAATTCCACCATTGATAAAACAAGGTGTGTAAGATTCTAAGTGGTAAAAGTTACATAACAAAAATATAGGAGACCCATTGGCACCCTGCACCTACTAATAACCCAAAATAAATCTCCTTTTCTGTATGATCACTAACCAGTAAACGGGAGGTGCATATAATTCCGGTAAGCAATAGGGCAATACTAATAAAAACACCAAATGGAGTTTGGTAATAATAGGAGAACAAAATAATGGCCGCTGCCCCGCCACCTGCTGCCATGGCATGCAGGCTTATTTTCATGAAATTGTTGAATACCAGTCCTATAGAGGTAGCAATAAAAATTCCCATAAAGAAAAACTTAAGTACAATCGGCTGATCGGTAAAATTCCTGCTTAGATAGTACATCCACCAGTAGAAAAACATGGTGATTACAAAAGGAATGATCCGTTCTTTCTGGGTTTTTAAGAATATGCTTTCACTGAATTTTAAACGCCACAAAAGAAACACAGCAAATGCGGGAAAAAATGCTGTTAGCCAAAATAATCCGAATAGCCTCATTTTCAACTGCCAGGTAGTGATACCTGCAAACTCATAAGGCACTTGTGTCATTAGAAAGAAGAAAATATAGGTTGGAATAAACAAAGGGTGAAACACATAAGATATAACTTTCCCCAACAACACTACAACGAGTGGCTGCTTGTTTTCCTGTATTCCAACAACATCTTTCATATAAGACTTAAGGTTTAAACACCGCAAATCTACGACTACTTGTTGACTTTGATGAAATACACCACTGTATTCGTGTTGAAATCGCTTGAAATATTTACTTCGGTACGTTTATTTTCTCCATCGGTAATAACCATCAAGGCTGAGTTTGGTGGTGTAATACCAAGACTTTCCGCGAAGAAAATCATTTCATTCTTGCGTTGGTCAGTGTCGAGCTTAACATAGAAGGTTACTGGTTTACGCGTTAACAATAGCTGCTTATAAACAACGATCTCTTTATTATAAATAACCGAGAGGGTGTCATAATCAAAACTTCCATTATCATAAAGATCAATTCGCACAGAATCCGATTTTGTATACACAAACAAAGGTTTACTTGGAATACGCATTTTCATTTCATCAACCAGATTTGATTCTTTAACCTTTGGAACAAATTCCAATAGTTCACCAATATCAATTTTTTGTTCAAGCTTTCTATTTGAGTTGTTAGCATTTTTTAATGCTTTTGTTCCTTTAGATAATTTATCGTCATTAACTGGCGTTTGTTTCTTAAAGCTGAACCCACTCTTTTCTGTCGATTTATCAACTGATTTATTATTAGTAGAAACTTTTGTTTGATCCTTGGTTGATTTATTATTCTTTATAACAGAAGCCGACTTGCCTTCTGCAACAGGAGGTATCGATTTTTCTATTGTTACATTAGCTTCACGAGAAGTAGGTTTTAAAGTTAAAGTCTGATTGTTACCTGATTGCCCTTCTTCATCAATTTCATTTCCTGCAGGCTTCCATGTTGGGTGTTTTTCGGTCGTTAATATCAGGTCAGATCTTCTGTTGGCTATTTGAGCGGCCTTATCATAAGTGGCGTCTTCTTTACATGCCAACAGGAAATATCGTTTCGCAAAGAAATCGGTGTTGATCCGATCTGCTGCAATACCTCTTTTAATAAGATAAGCTTTTACAGATGCTGATCTTTTCTTCGACATATTTACATTGGCCTCCCTACTTCCGATACAATCAGTAAATGAAGCAACCAGGATGTTCAATGTTGGATTTTCTTTCAACTGCTTAACCATTTGCTCAAGTACCGGGATATCGACCTTACGAATCCTGGCACTTGCAAAATGATAATTGATATTATAACGCGCTGCTGTAACCGCAGAGATAGAGTCCGTTTCCTGTTTTATAGTATCTACCAACGTAACGGGTACAACAGAATCTTTCAAAGGTATTTCTATGCGTTTAGTGTTTAATGGTGTATCTACTAAATGCTTCACACTATCTACTTTAGGTTGATATGGTATCAGCAGTCCATTAAATATTTCCAGACAACAGGAAGAATTTCGGTCGGAGCTGAATGATATGGTATCAGAACCTTTGTAGTTTCTGTAATACAAATCATTCTTGGGTGAATTTATAGGCATACCAAGGTTTACTGCCAAAGACCACCCCCCGCCATCTGGTATTCCTTTGCTCTTAAAAATATCCATCCCTCCAATGCCTATGCGCCCGCCAGAACTAAAATACAAGGTGCTATCTGTAACATCATAATAGGGCGAAACTTCATCTTTTTTTGTATTGATATTTATTCCGGCATTTATCGGATTACCAGATGGTTCAACGCCATTCATTTTAATCATCCAAATATCAAAACCCCCGTTTGTTCCAGACTGGTCGGAGGAATAAAAAAGAAAATGTCCGTCAGTAGTTATATACGGCTGTTTTGAACTAGTCCCCTTCTGATTAACTGGTTCTGGTAATACTACTGGCTTATCCCATTTTGCCTGTTGCGAAGGTCGCTGAGTGTAATAAATTTTGTGTTCGTCTGGTTTCCCTTCCTGTGATTTCCATCCGGTAAAATACATGGTTAGTCCGTCGGCAGATAAAGAACTCGCCCCGATATTAAAATCATCCGGAATTTCTATAGCCAACTTTTGTACAGTGGGTAAAAGTTCATTACCCCCATAAAGACGAACAGGATAGGTTTTTTGTTTGCCACGTAGTTCATGTCTTGAACTTGTAAACAAAAAATTGCTGTCATTAAATTTTTCAAAGGCAAAATTCGATCCATCTGTAGAGCGGGTAGAATTGGTTTTTTGTACAGTAGCTACCGGTGATTCATTCACTGCTTTCATGGCAAACAAACTGGACGCCAAGCCTGTTTTGGCTATTTCGGTGTATTGGTCTTCCTGTTTATTATTATCAAGATAAGTAGTAAAAGCTATTTTGGCATTCTGAGGATCACCAGAAGCAAGAAGTGTTGAGCCATACCAAAGATTTGCCAATGGGTATCGGCTATCTCTTAAACCAAGATAAGCTTTGTATTGCAGCATTGCTGCCTGGTAATTATCGTGAAGTCGGTAAGATTCTGCCAATTGATAGGTAGCCCTGGTTCTTTCCGTAGGTTTAATTTTCCCTTTACCTCTAACAGGCAAATAAGGATAAACCATTTTATTGGTTGATTTTACCAGCGGGCTATCATATAAAACAGCCTCATATAATTTTGAAGCCTGGTAATAGTTTTTGGATGCAAACGATGCGTCTGCTTTTCTTAATATTTTCTTTGCGCGCTGGGCATACAAAGATTGCTGGTGAAGCACCAGTACAAACAGCAGGAAAAAAAAATATAGCAAGCGATATTTTGGGGCTACAATCTTGGGCATACAAACTTAGTATCTGTGATTTTTTTCTTTCCAATAAAACTGATCGACAATTCATATCCACCATTTCCAGTTGAAGCTGATTTTATCTTAGACATATTAATATCATAACTAAAACCGATGGTTAATCCATTCAGGTGAATACCAATATTGGGTGCTACTGCATCATTCAAGCGATAGGCCGTTCCAAGCAACAAATCAGCACCATCCTGTATTTGCATATTGAGTGATAAACCACCTGTTATTTCATGAGCATCTCCCTGTTTCAACAATACGGCATGTGGTGTTAGCGCAAGCTTGTCTGTCATATTAATACGCATACCGCCATGAACGGCAAAACGCATAGGAATTTTATTGTTATTGCCGTTTGCAAGAAATTGATTTCCTGGTTTGGTAGGATGATACATGCTTACACCAAAAAACATATTTGTTCGCTTATCTGGTTCGGCATCATAGTAAACCAAACCAATACTACCATCCAATGCAGTGGCGTTGGTTCTTAGAAACTGTTCATTTGAGGGAATAGTAGGATCATATCCAATCAATGGATTATACTGATTACCATATTGAAATTTCCCTGGATCAACTCCTCTGTTCAACATACCTACCTGAAACCCTCCACTAATAATTTTGTACTCGGTTAGTCTTGCTTTGTATGCCAGCGACAGGTATCCATTATTATAATGATACCCCCCATCACCAGTAGTTTGATTTAATACGGTTAGACCAACAGAAAAAGCATCTGAAATGGCTATATCACCCGAAATACCTTTGGTAATAAATGGCGCAGAAATACTGGGCCATTGATATCGATAATTCGCGGAAACCCGGTAATAACCATCATTTACACCTGTTAAAGCAGGATTAAGCCAAAGTGGATGCGCATAGTATTGCGTGAAATGTGCATCCATCTGTGCCTGGCTTTTACTGGCTATAAGTGTAAGAAGAATAATTGTTGTTAGTAAATGTTTACGCATGCTTCACAAATTTTATCCATCAATTATCTGATCAGGTTAAACGAACCCGCTTTTTTAATACTGTTCCCTGTTGGTGTTTTTACTTCGAGCGCATAAGTATACCTGCCTGTCGGCGACTGACTTCCTTTATAGTAACCATCCCAACCTTTCTGTTTATCTGTTGTAATGAATAATTCCTGTCCCCATGGATTATAAATAACCAATCGCATTGTTTCAATTGTATTACCATACACTTGAAAAATATCGTTTACGCCATCTCCATTAGGAGTAAATACATTCGGTACATAAATTCCATCACCGAACGGATTCAGGGTAGTTGCAACTACTTTAATACTGTCGCTCGATTCACAAGCATACCTGCCTATTGCTTTAACCCACAATTTTATTGTTTGATTAGGTTGCAATCCGCTGATGCTGTGTGATAATCCCTGGAAACCAGTGGATGGATCATTATAAATTAAACCACTATCTGTGCTTTGTTTATATCCCAATGCATCATCCACCGCATTCCATCGAAAGCGAATTGAATTACCGGTAATATTATCAGCCAATGCAACAGGAGTAGATAATTTCTTTCGCACAAAAACAGTTGTATTGGCTGCTTTGGCCTGACATATATTGAGTACCCCTGTGGCATTTACCACATAACTTGAATCAGCTTTTATATTAATTGGTTTAATAAAATTACCCGTAGCAATTGCTGTTGCATTACCTGGTATATACCAATGATAGGTAATGCCTGCTTGTGGGTTTTCAATAAACAAAGAGTCTGATTCGCCACTACATACAGAATCTTTTGCAGAAAGGATTATAAAGTCTTTTATCTCTTCTCCTAATACAACTTCTGTACTGTCTTTAGTAGTACATATTCCGTCGTTAACTGTTACACTATATTTTCCAGTTTGCTTCACCCAAATGGTTTGTGAAGTAGATCCATCGTTCCATAGATAAGTATTGAAACCAGCTCCCGCATCTATAAGTGTGCTATCGGCGCATACTTTAACACTATCGGTTAATGATTTTGGTATTGCATGTACTGTGATTAATATACTGTCTTTGGCAATTTCAGACCCAATGGTTCTTGTAACTGTGTAGCGGGTTGTTTTATCCGGTTCAACTGATATGTTTTTTGTGGTTGCACCAGTTGACCAATTATAGAGTGTATCTGACTTTTGGGCGATTGTTGAGTCAGGATAATATGCCCAAATGCCATCGTATCTTGCCCAGATAACCCTTTTATCTACTTCATCATAATAGGCATAATTATTTAACGTAGTTCTTGGCATAGCTGGTGGACGAACAGTTCCTTCCGGATCGAATTCAACAAAACCTGCATCTTTTGATGTAATGAAGCGAAATGTTTTTTGCGTATTCGTCAGAAACTGATTCGTGATGAAATCACCAGTAGGCTGAAATCCACCAAATAGGTAAAACCGGGATTTATCATAATCATAGGCCAATGCTCCTTCATATTGAATAGAAGGATCATTTACAGGTAATATATTTTTGAATTGATAAGTAGCCAGGTCTAATTCCCATAAATCCTTAAGCCAGCAGAAAATACCAGTTGCGGTTGCCCATGGATTTCCCAATGTGCAGCTACCCGTTAATTCGCTACCACTATAATTTCCCTGCCCTGAAAAAAGATAGAGTTTAGATCCATCTTTATTACCAGCAACAATATTTCCACCTTTAGGAGGAGCCACATCTATAGCCGGATTGTTTTTTTTCATTTGCCAGGCAATCCCGTCGTGTTCATAAATCCAGCTTTTAACCTGCGCTGAACCGTATCCTCCGTAAAGTCCTGCTTGTTGCAACAATGGATTCCAATAAACCGATGCACCATAACATTCGTTATCCGGCGCACCGCTACCTACAAGCGACCATGCACCTCCATCTGCCGGAAGTGCATAAATGTTATCACGGCCACTTCTGGAACATAATAAACGATTATTGAAAGGGTCGTACACAAACTCTGAATAGTCACCTGGCCAATTAGCGGCTGGGATAATTTTTACTTCGTTCTTTTTAAGGTCAAATCTGGTAACAGTCCGGTTAATAATTGAATAGAGGAACTGATTTACTTTATCATAACCAAATGGTTTGATATTGAAAAAAGCCGGGTTGATTTGTGTACCACTAATCAGTAGTTTCCATACACCGGGCAATACGGTGTCTTTTGGCAATGGGTCACGTAATTGAAGTTCAACCGTAACACCCTTACAAATAGTTGTATCAGACTGAATAATAAATCGGGAAGTATCTGGCCGAATAGAGGCGAGCAGATAGTGTTGAGGCATGACTATACATATAGCCATGAATAAAGCAAATAAAACCTTTCGCTTTTTCACGTGGATGGATATTGAATTTTAACTGCCTTAGCAGGTGCAAATAAAGGTAGCCAAAAGCAGAAAAATAAATGAGATTAGTTGTCGTAAAACAACAGAAAATTAAAAGATTAAAGTAAAAGGAGCATAAAGTAGGGATATCACTACAACTCTTTGCGTAATCTTGCTACGGGTATATTCAATTGCTCGCGGTATTTGGCAACTGTTCTTCTGGCAATATTGTATCCTTTCTCCTGCAACATGTCTGTAAGCACTTCATCACTCAGCGGTTTACGCTTATCTTCTGCTTCAATAATATCACTCAAAATTTTCTTAACTTCTCTGGTACTTACTTCTTCTCCACTATCTGTACTGAGTGATTCGCTGAAGAAAAATTTAAGGCGGTAGGTGCCAAATTCTGTTTGCACAAATTTGCTGTTCGCTACACGACTAACAGTAGATATATCTAAACCAGTTAATTCAGCTATATCTTTCAATATCATCGGGCGCATAGCAGTTTCATCGCCTGTCAGAAAGAACTCTTGCTGGTGTTTCATAATGGCACTCATGGTGCCAATAAGTGTATCCTGCCTTTGCTTGATCATATCAATAAACCATTTGGCAGAATCAATTTTCTGTTTGATGAATAAAACAGCTTCTTTCTGTCTTTTATCTTTCTTGCTACCCTTCTCGTAGTCCTTCAGCATATCTCTGTAGCCTTCACTTATGCGGAGGTCGGGTGCATTTTTGGCGTTTAGGGTAAGTTCGAGCTTACCGTTGTTGTTGAGCATGAAAAAATCAGGAACAATATAACTTTCTGCTTTGTTGATTTCTCCAACATTACCCCCAGGTTTTGGATTGAGTTTAATGATCTGGTTGATCACATCTTTTATTTGTTCGTCTGTAAGATTCAGTCCCCTTTGTATTTTCTCGTAGTGCTTTTTTGTAAACTCATCAAAATATTTCGAGAGTACCTGAATCGCTAATTCAACAGCACCTCCTTCAGATAATTTTCTTTTTAACTGCAGTAACAAACATTCTTTCAGATCGCGGGCGCAAACACCTGGTGGATCGAACTGTTGTATCTCCTGAATAATGGCTTCAATTTCTTTTTCGTCAACTGAAAGCCCCTGACGAAATGCAAGGTCATCTGAAATAGAACTAAGCTCACGGCGCAGGTATCCATCATCGTCTAAACTACCAACTATTTGTTCTGCTATTTTATAACGCCGCTCATCTAATTCAAGCATACCAAGTTGGTTTAGTACCAACTCATGAAAGCTTGTTTCTACACGAATAGGAATCACTTTCTGATCATCCATTTCAGGATAATTATCATCCTTTAATTTATAATCCGCAATCTCCCCGTCATCATCCATTACGTATTCACTGATGTCTACATTTTCATAATCCTCTTCACTACCATCGCGTTCAATATCATCATCCTGTGTTTCAAATTCATCTTTCATTTCATCACCAAACTCATCTGCATGTCCTTCTTCATCCATTTCCAATGCAGGATTCTCTTCCAACTCTTCCTTAATTCTTTCTTCCAGATTGGCAGTAGGCACCTGCAACAGTTTCATTAACTGAATCTGTTGTGGCGACAGCTTTTGCAGCAATTTCTGTTGTAGTGACTGGCTTAACGACATATTACAATCTAAATACAAAAATAAACACCGGGTATCCCATAGCCCGGCTTTAACAGCTTCTAAATATAAAACGCTGTAAATTTACATACAATCAATGCAAGATGATGGCGAAACGGATTTGTTTGTTTGTGAATTTATTAGTAATTACTGTCATGGTGGCTAAAGCCCAGATGACCAGCAAACCCGTTATGCATAATCGGCCATTGTCTTCTGATAGCACCATATATACTGGATTTCGTTTGGTGCCTGAAAACTATTATAGCAACAATCTTAGCTTTTTTTGTAAGAAAGAATTGCAAATCGAAAAAATCACCAAATTACCTTTACGCTTCAGGTTGGGAAGTCTCGACCAGGTAAATAAACTTGAAGGAAAAAATCAGCGCTTTCTACCTGCTTCCATGAAGCAGCAATATCTGCTTCAGAAACAATAGTTTTAAGATTAGTTTGATACCAAATATTCTGCTACACTACTTATTATGCGTGAATTGTACTACCAGCAAGTACTTTGCGAATAGCCGCCGATAATTTTTCTCCCTTTTCTTTAATTTGTTCTTCGGTCCACAATAAACCAATAGCAGTTGAAATACACCTGCTCATTACGGCATCACTAGCTGCAAAATTGGTTGATTGCAATTTCACCAACGCATTTTCCTGTTGCTCATTCAAATTATTCAGACTGGCAGCTGTTTTGAGGTGATCCCATTTGGCTATATAATGCCAGTTATTGGCATACCAATAAAAATTACCTGCAAGTATACCCTGTTCTTTTAATTCAGCTACTACTGCTTTTGTGAGTGCTTCTGTTGGCAAAAACCAGGAAAGAAATGAACAACTATCACCTGCTTCATCAGGTACTTGTCTGAAACTCACTTCAGGAATCGCTTCCAGATAGGCCCTTAAAGCTTTATTATTTTTTCGCTGTAATGCCAGGAATGTATCCAGTTTGCGAATTTGTGCAAGTCCAACAGCAGCATGCAATTCACTGATCCTGAAATTATAACCAAGGAAGGGATGCAGGTCTGCTCCACGATCAACAGCTAAATGATCATGTCCATGGTCGGTATATCCATCAGACTTGGTATAAACGGATTCATTATTTGTCATAACAACCCCACCTTCCCCGCATGTAATGGTTTTTACAAAGTCGAAAGAGAAAGTACCGGCATCTCCAATTGTACCAAGTGCTTTGCCTTTATAGGTACCGCCAATACTTTGGCAGGCATCTTCCAATAAAATAAGGTTATGTTCTTTACAGATTTCTTTCAATGCATCCAGATCCGCCATACTTCCACACATGTGTACCGGCATGATACATTTGGTTCTAGGTGTTATTGCGGCCCTTACAGCGGCTGGGTTTAAGGTGAGTGTTTCATCAATATCAACAAGTACAGGCACTGCACCAACACTTAATACGGCTTCAAAACTCGCAACGAAAGTGAATGCGGGCATGATTATTTCATCCCCATAACCAATATGTAACGCAGCCATGGCAGTAGTGAGTGCCGCTGTGCCGCTCGAAGTTAACTGTGCGTATTTGCAGCCAAATACTTCCGTAATGGCTTTTTCTAGTTCCTGTGCCTTCCAGATTCCTTTGCGAGGCCCATCAAATCCATAACGCATCAGGATACCTGTTTCCAGGACATCATTCACTTCTTTTCTTTCCTCATCACCAAATAGTTCAAAACCAGGCATAATGTTTATTTAGATCGCAAAAATAGAAAGGAAATCCCAATGTATGATGTCTGATCGCTGATCGCTGATTTTTTACCTGAATTTCAAATCCGACATCAGACATCAGCGATCTTCAAATTCCCGCTGTACTTTTGTTCCATGACTCCAACTTTATTCTATTGTTACGATGCCTATTGCGGGTGGTGTTATGGGTTTAGTCCGGTTATGCAGCAAATTCACCAGGAATATCCGCAATTACCGCTTGAAGTATTGTCAGGAGGTATGATACTTCCAGAAGAACCTGTGTCCATTGCAGCAACGGCCGGGTATATTCAAAAAGCCTATAAAACAGTGGAAGAATACACAGGAATTAGCTTTGGGCCAGATTATTTATGGCATATCAATAACCCGGATTTAAGCGACTGGTTTCCAAATTCAGAAAAGCCCGCCATTGCTTTATGCATTTTTAAGGAATTCTACCCTGAAAAACAGTTGGCCTTTGCGTCAGATCTTCAGTATGCCTTACATTTTGAAGGGAGAGATTTAACCGATGACGAAGCTTACAGGCATCTGCTGGAGAAATATAGTATTAACCCGGAAACCTTTTATGCTAAACTAAAGAGCGAGGAATACAAAGAACAGGCTTATTATGAATTTTCGTTGGTAAAACAACTCCAGGTTACCGGCTATCCATGTTTATTATTGCAGGTTAATGAATCAAAATTTCACCTGATTGCACGTGGCTACACAGATTATGATACGCTGAAGCCCAGGTTAGACAATGTTCTGAAAGAAATAAACAGTGCAGGTTAATTTACAAAAGAAAACGTTAAGATATAAGAGTGGCGCTTGTTTTAGGCCGTTGGATAATAGCTTTCAAGAATGCGACAATAGAAATGCATGCTAAGTATTATTTATTCAGGCCTGAATAAAGTGGTAAATTCCATTTGGCCCATATCAAATAAAGTAAACAGATGAAACAAATTTTTACGATCGCCTTATCATTTTCTGCCTTCCTGGCTACTGCACAAAAAGCCACGATGGATTTTGAAAAATATGAACCTACCAGTAAACTGGTTGTTCCGGAGCATAAAGTTACCAGGGCGAAATTCCCTTTTATCGATGTGCATAATCACCAGTTCAGCATGCCCACGCAAGATGTAAAGGCTTTGCTGAAACAAATGGATGAACTCAACATGCGAGTGATGGTAAACTTAAGTGGAAGAGGTTTTAAATCGGTTGGCGGACAATTTGGTATCCAGGACCCACAGTACCTTGTTGATGCAATAGCCAATGTAAAAAAAGCAACTCCTAATCGTGTTATTCAATTCACCAATGTTTCATTTATTGGGGTTGGAGAAGCTGGCTGGGCGGAAAATGCCGTAAAAGAACTTGAAAGAGATGTGAAAGCTGGCGCGAATGGTTTAAAAATATATAAGAACCTTGGTTTCAGTTTTAAGGATAATACCGGTAAATTATTACGAATCGACGACCCAAGACTCGATCCAATCTGGGCAAAATGTGGTGAGTTGAAAATTCCTGTACTCATCCACAGCGCCGATCCTGAACCATTCTGGGAGCCATTGGATGATAAAAACGAACGTTGGCTTGAGTTGGCAACTCGTCCGGATAGAAAACGCAGTGATACTGATCCAGCGCCCTGGGCTGATCTAATTCAACAACAGCACAATATCATTAAACGACATCCCGGCACAAATTTTATTGCGGCACATTTTGGTTGGTATCCGAACGATTTGGGAAAACTGGGAAGCTTATTAGATGCCATGCCCAATATGTATGTTGAATTTGGTGCAATCATTGCGGAACTTGGTAGACAACCACGTATGGCAAAAGCGTTTTTTGATAAATACCAGGACAGGATAATGTTTGGTAAAGACAGTTGGGTGCCGGATGAATATCCAACTTACTTCAGGGTTTTAGAAACCAATGATGAATATTTTCCTTATCATAAAAAATACCATGCTTTTTGGAAAATGTACGGAATGGGTTTAAGTGACGAAGTGCTAAAGAAAGTATATTACAAAAACGCCTTAAGAATCATTCCTAATATTGATAAAACATTGTTTCCTGATTAGTATAAATGGTAAAGCCACAGATTCACAGATTATAATCAAATAATCTGTGAATCTGTGGCTTATAATAATAGCCGCTATTACGTTTACTATTCTTCCAATAAAGGATTTCTTTCTTTTCTCCTGAAACGTTTAAACAAATCATCTGGCAACAAAAGACAAATGCCTTCGTAAGATAAAAGCGTTGCGATAATTGCTCCGATGAATTCAACTTTATCCACTTTAGGTAAGAAGATAAACCAAACCAGCACCGCAAGAATCAAAAACAATATTATTCTCCGGGGTGTAGCAAATATTTTTAACTTTCTCATACTTAAAAATATAAAACACTTGTTTCCTGTTGTTAAAACATTTTGTTAAACACTTATCAAAGAATTAGAACAATTTCTCTGCAGGAGGTGTAACCCCTTGAAAACGAATATAAATAGTACATTGTCCGCGATGGTGTGTCTGGTGCTCATGTGCTTTTGATATCCAGCTCAATCTTGACTCATCAAAATTGCCGCGTTTTACCATTTCACCGAATTTGGAAGCATCCATTTCTTTAATGCCCGCAATGGCAAAATCATAGGCCGCATTTACATAATAACTAACAGAATCCTTTGTTTGCGCGGTTGCTGATTGTTCCATATTGTAACCTGGAAAAATTCTCGCCTTGCCTGTTCCATTTGCACTTAGTCCAATCGTACCTTGTGCCAGGTGTAACATTTGTTGTGAAAAACTACGGATACCATCAACAGGTTTCACTGTGTATTTATCGGCTGGCATTGCTGCCAGGTATTCGGCAGTGTATGCTTTTGCCCTTTCCCAATCTTTGATCAAATTTGCTTTAATAGATTCATTGGATATTTGTGCATCTGAAAATTTTGCGAACAGCAAAAACAGCATGCAGCAAGTCATCATTCTTTTCATTGTTTGTTTATTTTGGTTATTATTTTATTGAGGTACGTTGTGTAATGCAACGCGGTTTCCTTCACTATCCAGAAATACCGCCATACATCCGTATTCAGGTGAAATTTCGGTTTTAGGAACCAATATTTTACCGCCCGCTGCTTCAACCCTGTCGAGTACAATTTGTACATCCGGATTAGCATTCAGGTACACGAGTGGACCATGTGTAGCAGAGGGTTGGTGAAAACCACCACTATCACATAATGCACCTGCGATTGATTGCTCACTACTTACCGGAAACATCCGCATTTTTAAATTTGGAAAATCCAGCGGAATCATACTGAATTGAAAGATGGCTTCATAGAATTTCTGCGCTCTTTCAATATCCGTTACGGGTATTTCAAACCAGCTTATGGCATGTTGCATAGTTGCTAATTTTGATTTAAAAATTATTGTGTTTAAAAATTATGTACACTCAATTGTTTGATTACTGCTTGCGTCGATACTCAAGATCAAAATCTGTTTTCCAGGTTTTCCCGTCATCTATTGAACTTTGTCCATGCTGCCTAACCTTATCTTTTGATAGTGGTGTAAACACCATACGCATAATTTTAAATGTTTTATCTGGCTGTGGCATTTTGGCTGTTTCCATAATCATTGAACCATTTTCAAAATATCCATTCAGGTATTCAGTAACGCCACCACTGTTATCGACCCAATATTGTTGCCATTTGCCTTTTATAGCATTATAGGTATTAAAGCTCTTTCCATTAGAGCCTCCTTTGCTGTACCAATTTTCGAGTAATACACAACTGTCTAGCAAACGTTCCACTTTACTGCTGCCGGCCATTTGCCCGTTTGGCGCAAATACATCCCATTCGCCTACCCAAAAATCGAATTGTTGATATACAGGCTGATCGGCACATCTTGGTCGTTTCGCATTTTGGGAGGTTGAAAGAAGCGGTAGTAATAATAAGGAAAGAATCAGGTATTTCATAGCTGGCAATTTCTCAGAAGACAAAGAAGAACCTACCAATTATGCTTCACTTGTCACCATTTATAACCTCTCATCCATTGATATAAGAGAGATGGGGGGTACATACGCATTTGTTGCAGGCAGTGAGGATTAATATTGCAGGAACTTGCAATTAAATATGTTTTAGGTGGTTTAGCACCTGTTTAAAATTTATTCCACCGGCTTATAGTCTAACCCTTTTTCCCTTACTTTGCACCCCTAATAATATGTATATGGAGTATAGTAAACTGATATCAATTACCGGCCTTAGTGGTTTATTTGAAATGGTAGGCAGTAAAACAGATGGTGCTATTGTTCGTTCTTTAGACGACAAAACAACCAAATTCGTAAGCAGCCGGGTACATAATTTCTCGCATCTTGAGAGCATAGAAGTATATACCGTTCGTGAAAATGTAAACCTGGTAGAAGTATTTCAAGCCATGTTGGCAAGCAAAGAAGCTTTACCTGCTGAGGGTGATGCAAAAGCGGTGAAAGCCTATTTTGAAAAAGTATATCCAGATATGGATTTTTCGCGCGTTTACGCAAGTGATATGAAGAAAATGGTGAAATGGTTCGGCATCCTAAAAGCAAATGAGGTAGAATTGAAAATAACCGAGGAAACGGAAGAAGAAGAAACTAAAGCCTAAGTTCCAAAACTTCTATTTTATATCAGCCGCACCCAAAAGTGCGGCTTTTTTGACCCTATATAATGCAGTATTTTTGGTCAAAACCTTAAAAAAGCCGCAAAAAACCGCAAGATTAAGCAGAATCCTTAACTTGTGGACTGAACAATTTTATATGAAAAGATCTCTTCTTGCTATTATAGGTATGTTGTTTTTGAGCAGCTTATCGGCTCAGCAGTTTTATGAGCATACCCCGGATGCCGATAAATGGGTGAGGAAACAGTTCCGTAAACTTTCGAAAGACCAACGTATTGCCCAACTTATGATTATCAGGGCACATAGTAACCTCGGGGCGGATCATGTAAAAGAAGTAACCAATCTTATTAAGAAATATAACGTAGGTGGACTTTGTTTTTTCCAGGGCGGGCCTGTTCGTCAGGCTAAGCTGACTAATTTCTATCAGGGCATCGCCAAAACACCTTTAATGATTGCTATTGACGGTGAATGGGGATTAGGCATGCGTCTTGATAGTGTGATCAACTTCCCCAGACAACTGATGATGGGAGCGGTTCCGGATGCAAGATTGATTTATCAGTTTGGTCTTGCAGTAGGCGAACAATGCAAAAGAATTGGCATCCACGTAAACTATGCTCCGGATATCGATATTAATAATAACCCAATGAACCCTGTAATCAACGACAGAAGTTTTGGGGAAGACAAATTCAAAGTTGCATTGTACGGAGTTCAATACATGAAAGGCATGCAAGACATGGGCGTAATGGCTTGTGCCAAACACTTTCCGGGCCATGGTGATGTAAGTGTGGACTCACATTATGATCTACCTGTAATCAATAAATCACGCGCACAGCTTGATCAGCTTGAGTTATATCCTTTCCGTGAACTGATTAAAGCAGGTGTAGGAAGTATGATGATTGCTCACCTTGCCATTCCTTCTATTGATACAACGGCTAACCTGCCAACTTCACTTTCTGTAAAAAACGTAACGGATTTATTACGCAACGAACTGGGATACCAGGGTATTTCTTTTACAGATGCATTGGAGATGCAGGGTGTAGCTAAATTTTTTCCGAAAGGTGATGCTTCCGTAATGTCGCTGATTGCAGGAAACGATATGCTTTGTCTGCCAGGAGATATTCCCGGTAGCATCGCAGCTGTAAGAAAAGCCATAAAAGATGGCAGACTAAATTGGGACGATATCAATGCCCGGGTAAAAAAAGTATTACTTGCTAAATACCATCTGGGACTGAATAAAAAACAGGTAATTGATACTACCAATATTGCGGCGGATCTCAATGCAAAAACAGAAGAAATTAAAAAAGCGCTCGCAGCAAATGCATTAACCCTATTACGTAAAACCAATGATAACCTGCTCCCGATGAAAGCAGGCAAAGTAGCATTTGTAGGTATAGGAATTGATAAGCCAAACAATTTTGCCAACCGCATCAAACAGGAACTGAATGCTGATTTTTTCTTTTTTGAAAACAAAGACAACAGTGAGAAAGCAGCAACTATTTTACAACAACTGACTAACTATGATGCCGTTGTTGTAGGCTTCCATAATTATAATCGCAGACCGGCAAATCAGTTTGGACTGAGCAAAAACAGTATTGAGTTATTGTCCAAACTCCAGCAAAACAACAGCATCACTTTTGCATTTGGTAACCCTTATGCTGTTCAATATATCTGCAATGCCACAAACCTGGTTGCCTGTTATGAAGATGATGCTATCACACAAGAAGCTGCAGCAGATCTTTTATTTGGTAAAATAACGGCAAAGGGTAAACTACCTGTAACCGTATGTGAAGGATTTCATTTTGGTGACGGCATCGTATACAACAACAGTTTACCAGTTGCCAGTCCAGAATCAGTAGGATTAATCAGTGATTCGCTGAATAAAATTGCCACCATTGCCCAGGCAGCTATAGACAGTGGCGCCACACCAGGGATGGTTGTACTGGTTGCAAAAAATGGCAAGTTGGTTTATCATAAATCATTCGGCTATGCAAATACGGACAAACAGGTTCCGATGAGTAATGGAATGGTTTTCGATCTTGCTTCTGTTACCAAGGTTTCCGCAACTACAGTGGCCATCATGAAATTATATGAAGAAGGAAAAGTAGCCCTGGACAAAACCCTGGGAGATTACCTCACATGGGTTCAAGGAACTGATAAAGCAGGTTTAAGATTAAGGGATATTTTATTACACCAGGCAGGTTTAAACCCTTTTATTCCGTTTTACCGCGAAGTAATTGATACAGCAACGGGTGCACCAAAACCACCATATTTTGTACAGTCGCCAACACCGCAATATGCATATAGAGTGGCTGAGAACCTTTACTTGCGCAACGATTGGCAGGATACCATGTATAGTCGCATCCTGAAAAGCAAATTAACGGCTCAAGGAAAATATGTATACAGCGATAACGATTTTATTTTCCTGGGCAAAATTGTTGAAGCAGTCAGCGGGATGTCGCTCGATAGTTATGTACGTAAAACTTTTTATGAACCGCTTGGTATGACAACCACTGGTTTCAGACCCCGCAATACCATGCCATTAAGTGATCTGGTTCCTACTGAAGTAGAGGCCCATTTTCGCAGGCAACAAATGCATGGCGATGTACACGATGAAGGTGCTGCCATGTTTGGGGGAATAGCTGGTCATGCAGGTTTGTTCAGTAGTGCTTATGACCTTGCCAAATTATACCAGCTTTTATTAAACGGAGGGGAGCTTAATGGGGTTAGGCTATTAAATAAAGCTACCGTCGATTTATTTACTGCCTACAATAGCGAAATCAGCCGTAGAGGGCTGGGTTTTGACAAACCTGAAAAAGACAATGCTACCCGTAAAGAACCATATCCATCCCTAAGTGTTTCCCCTGCTACATTTGGTCATACAGGCTTTACCGGAACCTGTGTTTGGGTTGATCCAGAGCAGCAATTGGTCTATATTTTCCTCTCAAGCAGGGTAAATCCTACCAGAAACGACAATAAACTGGGTAGAATGAATGTGCGTCCAAACATTCAGGAAGCCATTTATGGAGCTATTAAGAAGTAGAACCATATTTCTGGTATTTCTCGCCGTTAGCCTTTAACTTCGTAAGCTATAAAATAATATAAGCATATGAAGTCTGCTCTGCGTTATCTACTGCCATCCGCCCTTTTGGTATTTTTTTTCAGTTCATGTTCTAATAAAGGACCAAAAGAAGCCGGTCTTATACCAAAAACAGCCAGTGTTGTTCTGGTGCTTGATCCAGGCTCCATGCAGGATAAATTAAATGCAGGAGGTATAAGTGTTGACACCCTGCTAAGCCGTGTATTTACCCGCGATTCCAGTGATTCAGAAAACAGGAAAGAACTGGATGAATTCAGGAATAATGCAGGTATCAACTGGAAAAGTCAATTGTTCTTTTTCTTCTCTCAGAAAGGCAATCCAAAAGAATCATCAACCACTGTTATGAATGTAATGGGGGGTATATCTGATGTAAGCAAGTTTGAACAATGGGTAAAGACACAAAAAGAGCTTTCTAAAAAAACCATCACAAAAGAAAAAACTTATAGCTACGTTTTGGCGGAAGACAATACCATGCTTTCCTGGACTGATAAAAATGTGCTGGTAACCATCTATAACCACGTAGAGGTCCCAAAATTTGATACAGCTACCGAACAATTCAATATACCAGAGAAAAAGAATGTTGAAGCAGACCTGAAAAATGAAGTTAATGGTTATTTCACGCAGGAAAAATCAGCTTCTATGGCTGATGTGACTGCATTCATCAAAATGTTCAAAGACAAGGCTGATGGTTATTTCTTCAGTTCTTCCAATGCATCACTGAATGCTTTAAGCATGCTGCCATTATCACTTCCAAAAGTTGAAGAGCTCTTAAAAGACAACTATTCAACTGCTACTTTGAGTTTTGAAGATGGTAAAATTGTAGCCAAATCTGCTACCTATACCAATCCCATATTGAGCAATGTGTTGAAACAATATGCAGGTCCTACGGTTAATCTTTCCATGATTGAAAAATATCCTTCCGACAAAATAAACGGCATTGTAATGGCTTCATTCAATCCTGAAATTTTCGGTGGACTCCTGAAACAATTAGAGGTTGAAGGACTTGTCAATGGAATGATGGAAAAAACTGGTTTTAGTGCGCAGGATTTATATAAATCACTGAAAGGCGATATTGCAGTGGTTGTATCTGATCTTGGTACCAGTCAACCGGAACCACAAGAAAAAAAGGATGAAAAAGATATGATGGGTAAAAAGCCAATGGGTAAAATGATTTTCAATGCCCCGGTTGGTGATAAAGTAAGCTTTGCTAAACTGATGGATAAAGCAGCAGAATCAGGCTATATCAAGAAAGTAGGCAGTACTTATAAAAGTGGTGACTTAATGGCTATGTTGGGTATTTATATGGTTGCTGATGACAAAAACTTTATCATCGCCAGCGATTCAATTACCTATACACAGTACATGTCGAATAATAATAAGGCGGTTATTAGTACAGAAGTATTAAATCAATTCAAAGGAAAATCATCCGTTGTTTATTTTGATATCGCCAATACCCTGGCTGGTTTTATGGGTAGCAATGGTGATTACAATAAGTCGATGAAAACTGCAAAGGAAACTTTCAAAGATGTAATTGGCACTTCTGATAATTTTGATGGCAAGAGCATAAAAGGTGTTTTTGAAGTACGTATGCAAAACGAAAAACAAAATAGCCTGGTAACATTAACCAGTCTAATTACAGACATCGCTGTTGATATGCGTGTTGCTAACAAAAGACAGAAATTACTGGAAGAAAGGGCTTTCCCCGGTGGCATTCCCGCGATGATCAGAACAAATTAATATTGAATAAACGATAGGAAAAGGTCCTGCTGATGCAGGACCTTTTCTTTGGTTTCCTAAAATTGATCGTTCCGCATGAACATTCAACTGCAGCAGGTCGTTCCCATTCCTTTAAAAGATAAATTGCTCCGGCAACCGTCTGGTATCTGGAACAATAATGTTGAGTTTACTACACCAGAATGGGTTAAAATAAAAGCGCCAAGCGGCACTGGTAAAACTACCTTCATCCATTCGCTCTATAAATTAAGAACTGATTATACCGGATTAATACTATGGGATAATCAACCTATAAAAGATATTTCAGCCGAAAAACTTGCTGAATTCAGACAGCAAAAAATCAGTGTTGTATTTCAGGATCTTCGTCTGTTTCCAAACCTTACTGCTTTTGAAAACATTGAATTAAACAGGGTTTTACAAGAACCTTATTGTTCGCGAGAAAGTATTGATATAATGGCAGCACAATTAGGTGTGGATCATATTCTCCAGCAAAATGCTTCTATATGCAGTTATGGTGAGCAGCAAAGAATTGCGATTATCCGGGCACTTGTTCAACCATTTGAATGGTTAATTATGGACGAACCATTCAGCCACCTGGACGAAGCAAATACTTTAAAAGCAGCAGCATTAATTGCTTTGGCCTGCAAGGAAAGAAAAGCAGGATTGATTATTACTGATTTGCACGACGACCAATACTTTGAATACACCAGGAAACTCGATTTATAATTGCGTATGAAAGGCCTTCAAATACTTTTAAAGAAGCTTATCAAAACCGGTGCAGGACGATTTCGTTTTGCCATGGCGGTTATTGGTTTATCCGTGGCCATGTTGCTGATACTTTCTGCTGTTCAATTACAAAGTAATTACAATGAATTGCTGAATGGCAGTGGTAACAGGGATAGTATTGCCAATTTTTTGGTGATCAATAAAACACTTACTGATCAGAATTTAAAAAATGCCACTTTATCTGCTGCAGAAATTGAAGATATCAAAGCACAAAGTTTTACTGATGCCATTGGTATTATACAAAGTAGCCGGTTCAAAGCATCCATACAAAGCAGTAGCGCGCAATTCCCATTTTACACTGATATAGCTTTTGAAAGTGTACCAGATAGTTTCCTGGATGTGAGCACCAAAGAATGGGCCTGGAACGAATCCAGCAACTTCGTTCCCATTATCGTACCAGGCATGTTCCTCGATATTTACAATTTTCAGTTTTCATTATCGCAGGGTTTACCTCAGTTAACAAGAGAAGTGGTGAAGATGATTTTTTTTCAGGTAAACATTTACGATGATCGCGGAGTGGCTAATAGCATGCGTGGTCGTGTTGTAGGTTTTAGCGACAGGATATCTTCTTTACTCGTTCCTCAATCTTTTATGGATTGGGCTAATAAAGGATTTGGTACAGGTAATTACAATGCCCCATCCAGAATCATTATAAGAACAAAAGACCCTGGAAATCCTTTGCTTGAAAAATACCTGCAAGAAAAAAATTTAAGTACCGATCGTGATAAAACAAGATTCAGCAGGTATCGCCAAATTGTAGATATGGTGGTAAATATTTCTGGAGCTACTGGTTTACTGATGCTCCTGTTTGCAATATTGATCTTTACACTTTTCATTCAACTTACCATTAGTTCGTGTAAAGAAGAAATTGCACTGTTGTTAACTTTAGGTGCTTCACCTAAACAATTGACCCGATTTTTAATGCGTCAATTTTTCCCATCAAATGTGTTTATAGTTGTTGTTTCACTAGTTGCTGTAGGACTATTACAATACTGGCTACACAGTATTTTAGGGCAGCAGCAGGCACATATTTCTCCCTATTTAAGTGTTCAAACAGTCATGACAGCATTATTTATTTTATTATTTATAGGAGTAATCAACTTTATCAACATAAAAAAACACATAAAAAATAGTTTTTAATCATAATGAATATCAATTAATTATACAGATTAATTAATAATATTCGGTTAAAACACCGTCCTCAAATTCAGTGAAAAAAACATAATAATTCCGTGATTAAACTGTTGATACCTAAGAAAAAAAGCAGAACTTTGTACTTGATGGGAATTAGATATTGAATAGTTCCCTTCAAAAACCTTGTAATACCCATTCAAAAAACCTTGGTCAAAACCTATTAAAAACAGATTAGATGAAAAAGTTTCAAATCTTAGGCACAGTGTTAGCGCTGTCAGTTGTTACCACCCTTCTGGTAGCCTGCCAGAAAGAACAGGATGGTGTTACGAATGAAGTAAGTTCAAAATCAGAAGAATCAATTACCGCGGTAGAAGTTAATGCTTCAAACATTCCAGGTATGATTTCACAGGATGCTGCTGCTTCTATGGCTGCTGAATATGCGAAAGCATACAGTAACTCACGCAGCACAAAATATACGCAATCGGTAACTTTTGATATTAAAGACCTGCAAAACTTTTTAGCTATTCTTAAGCGCAAAGGTGGTAATAGTGTAACAGTGAACTTCGGTGTTTACAACGCAAAAACAGCCCACAATCCTTCTCAAATCGGAAGGCTAACAGTCTTTTTCACAGGAACCGGACGGCAAAGAGGAAGTATTCGTAATTCTGACGCAGAAGTGCTTGATGCATTCCTGAATGGTGGCGGTCTTTTCCCATAACAATATTTAAATCGGTAATGAAATAAAATTCCGATTTATTTTAATAGTTTATATTTAAAGCTATATCAGGTAATGATATAGCTTATTTTTTATTCTTAATTAGGGTATTATATGACTGTTAGCCACTATGCAGAGCTCTTCGCTTTAATTGTGTCCCTTATTCTGATTAAACAAATATCAAGACACGCTTACTTTATATATTTCATACCTTTTTTGGCTATCACATGCATCGTAGAAATTTATGCAATTAATAAGGATCGCGCTCTTAAATATATTCTTTATAATTACTTCTTTGCTTTTGAATTCTTTTTTTATTCTTTAATGTTCCACCAGCATTTGAAGCTACCCAATTTAAAACGGCTCGTAAAAATTCTTTTTTCAATTTATATCGTTGCCTTTATAATAAATCAGTTATTCGGACAGGGATTTTATGAATATAACAGATATACTTATATCTTAGGCTCCTTCATTATCGTCACTTTTGTTTGTTTCTTTTTTTATGAAACAATTTTACCCAACACACTGCACACAAACCTTTTACAAAAGCCTTTTTTTTGGGTTGCATCAGGGCTCCTTTTTTTCTACCTTGGCACTGTAATTATCCATGCAATGATTCAGTTTTTAACAAACAGTCCATTAGAAAAACAGGCAATGAAAGTCGCTCAATTGATTATTCATAGTTTGAATGTAATTTTATATGGTGCATTTAGCCTAGCATTTATTTTATGCAAACACAAGAAGACATCCTCACCACAATTGTCGTAGCTTCCGCTTTTCTGGTGCTTATTGGTTTCTTTTTACTGATCATAGTTTTTGTCTTTTTACGCCGTCAGCGAAAATTTCAACAGGAACGTGATGAAATGAAAAATAAGTTTGAAGAAACCATTCTCAAATCACAATTAGAGATACAGGAACAGACATTCAGCCATATCAGTCGTGAAATCCATGATAATATCGGTCAGGTACTAAGCCTTGTAAGACTAAACCTGAGCAGTTTTTCCGATATTTCCGATCAGGAGAAACTGGAACATACTGATGATTTGCTAGGTAAAGCCATCAAAGATTTAAGAGACCTGAGCCATAACTTACAGACCAACCGTATACAGGATATTGGTATCGTTGAGTCAATACGTCAGCTATTGATTAACCTCCAGAAAAGTGGCAGGTATAAAACAGATCTGAAAGTTGAGGAGAATTTTACAGGCATCGATAAGAATACAGACCTGATCATGTTCAGGATGGTACAGGAAATCATCAACAATATCATGAAACATGCCAAAGCCGACCATATTTCGGTAGATGTGGAAGGGAATGAGAATGAGGTTAAACTCACCATTGCAGATAATGGTATTGGTTTCGACATGGAGAAATTTAAAACAGCTGGCCCCGGTATCGGATTACAGAATATCTTTAACAGGGCAAAAATGATAAATGCTACTGTTGATATAAAAAGTGAGCCCGGAAACGGAACAGCTATTATATTGCAGGCAAAATCCAAATAATTCCAATTTGTATGACTTTTGTAGCCTTAGTGGACGACCATGAATTACTGCGCAGCGGGCTGGCCTCGATGATTAACTCATTTGAAGGCTTTAAAGTAGTTATGGAAGCCGGTAACGGTAAAGAGTTCATTGAAGCTTTAAAGACCAACAAACCCCCCGCCATCGTATTACTCGACATCAACATGCCCATGATGGATGGCTTTGAAACCGCTGAATGGATTAAAGCCAACCTGCCCGATACCCGTGTACTTGTACTGAGTATGCTGGAAAACGATATAGCCATCATCCGCATGCTAAAAAATGGCGCCCGTGGCTATCTCCTCAAAGACAGTAAACCAAAGGTTTTCAAACAGGCCCTCGAAAATATTCGCGATACGGGCTATTTTATCAATGAACTGGTCAGTGATAAACTGATGCATTATATCAGCAACGAAGATTCTTTCCTGGGCGACGGCTCTCCATTAAGCAGCCTCACCGAAAATGAAACCATCTTCCTGCAATGGATCTGCAGCGATAAAACCTATAAAGAAATCGCTGAAGAAATGCATATCAGCCCACGTACCGTTGATACCTACCGTGATAACCTCTTTAAAAAACTGGATATCAAAACAAGGGTCGGACTCGCCATCTTTGCCATTAAGCATGGTATTGTAAGCGTATAAGGCTCAATTTGGTTTTTTATTTCTTCCTTTTGAAACCCACTACAAAACTGCCCTCTTCTTCATAGTAATAAGTTTGCTTGTATTTATGATACTTAATAGGTGCCCCCATTTCGCGCATCATGGATAAATAAGTAAACAAAGTAGTCAAGGAACAATCAATTCTTACCGCCATTTCTGCGGGCTTACCAGTGCACTTCCGAACTATCAGCTCATCAATTTTCTTGAATGTATCAATGGCAATTCTACTCTTCATAGCTTTTATTTTAACCGCCAAAATAAAAATCCTTTGCATTGAAAAATCACGTAGAAATACCTGATTTTAAAACGCGCTTATCGGAAATCATTGTGGTGGTAAATACAGTAAAATTAAATTGTCATCTCAGTTCAATACATTACCATTACTCTCAGATTCACTAACTTTAATTATGTTTATAAGGAGAACAATATTTACATCATTCCTTCTTTGCTGTATTTCCCTATTCTCCATTACAAATGCATATGCCCAAATTCCGCCAATTGGTCAATGGCGCGAACACCTCAACTACCAAAAAGCAATTCAGGTTATAAAGGGCGATCGTATTTATTGTGCAACCGCACAAGCCCTGTTCACTATAAATGAAAAAAACGAAGCCCAACGTTTCTCTAAAGTAACCGGACTAAATGATATAGGCATTAGCGCAATCGGGTGGGATCAAACAACTGCACAACTCATAATTGCTTATAAAAACAGCAATATCGACCTGCTTAAAGAAAACACTGTTAAAAACATCAGCGACATTAAGCGAAGTAATATTGCCGGGAACAAAACGATTCAACATATTTTCTGTAGTAACGGCTTCGCTTATCTTTCTACCGGACTGGGCATCATCGTAGTTGATCTTACAAAGAACGAAATAAAAGATACCTGGATCATTGGCAATAATGGTGCTCAGGTTGCTGTATCGGGAACAACCCTTTTTAATAATCAGTGGTATGCAGCAACTGCTGAAGGACTAAAAACCGCATCCATAAATAGCAGCAATCTGGCCGACTACCGCAATTGGCAAAACTTAAGTGGTGCCGCCGGATTACCAAGTGGATCATGTCAGCAGGTTTTGCTGGTTAACGGGAATATAGTTGTACAACGAAACGATTCATTGCTCTTGCGCAATGGCAATAATTGGCAACTCCTGTATTATGATGCGGCATGGCCAATAATTAATACTTCAACCAGCGAAAACCGCCTATTAGTATGTCAACGTACCAATACCGGTAATGCCCGGGTAATCAGTTTGAATACAAACGGCAACATTGAGCAAACCCGCGCTCAACCCGGTATTATTTCTCTCCCGAGTTCTGCCTTGCTCGATAATAACACCGTTTGGGTAGCAGATCAGTTTGGTGGGCTCTCGCGTTTCAGCAGTTCCGTAGATCGTTTTATTCCTAATGGCCCACCTGGTATTGCCACCGGAGAATTACTGTCCAATGGGTCATCAGTATTTGCCGCTGCAGGTAGTGTTAATGATGCCTGGAACTATCTCTACAACAGAGACGGTATTTTTCAATTAAAAGAAGACCAATGGTCGTTTAGAGGATATTATAATACCAGTGTACTTGATTCTGTTTTAGACTTTATCACCCTTACACAAGACCCACGCGACCAAAGTATCTGGGCGGGTAGTTATGGTGGTGGATTAGTACGCTTCCAGGAAAATAGTATTCGGATATTTAAACAACATAACAGTAGTTTACGTGCCGCCATTGGTGACCCTGGAAGTGTGCGGGTTAGCGGACTTGCTTTCGATAGCAAACAACGCTTATGGATCAGTAATTATGGCGCCCCACAAAACCTTCAGGTACGAAAACAAGACAGCACCTGGACCTCATTCACTATTCCTTTCAGTCATACAGAAAACGCTGTTGCACAAATTGTAGTAGATGACTACGATCAGTTATGGATAATTAGCCCTAAAGGAAATGGACTCTTTTGTTATAACCCTGGAAATAATATCGACCAAACCAATGACGACAGATGGAAATTTTATCGCCAGGGAATTGGTAATGGGAACCTTCCTTCAAACAATATTTATTCTTTAGCAAAAGATAAAAATGGATATATATGGGTTGGGACTGATAAAGGAATAGGTGTTATTCAATGCACTGATAATATTTTTGGAGGAAGTGGATGTGATGCCATACTACCCATTGTGCAACAAAGCCAGTTTGCCGGACTACTATTCCGGGATGAAGTAGTTCAGTGCATTGCAGTTGATGGAGCTAATAGAAAATGGGTAGGTACCAGAAATGGTGTATGGCTTATCAGCGCTAATGGAGAAAAAATCATTTACCGGTTCACAGAAGAAAATAGTCCACTCCTAAGTAATGATGTACGCAAACTAACCATAGACCCCTTAAGTGGTGAAGTGTTTATGGCAACCTTCAACGGAATTTGCAGTTTCAGAAGCACCGCCACCGAGGGAGGAAATTCGAACCAGCAGGTGATGGTATTTCCAAACCCGGTACCACCCGGCTTTAGTGGAACAATTGCCATTCGTGGTTTAGTGAATAATGCCCTGGTAAAAATTACCGAATTAAACGGCCGACTTGTATATCAAACAAGGGCTTTGGGTGGACAAGCAATTTGGGATGGTAAAAATTACCTCGGCACTAAAGTAGCCAGTGGCGTATACCTCGTAATCATAAGAGATGATGAAGGAATTGAAAAAGTAGCGACTAAAATTGTCATTACTAGTCTGAAGTAAACAATTATGCTACAAGCTTCAGGCTGCAAGCTGCAAGCCTTGAACGCTGCTTTTTATAAGTTTTCAGCTTTCGGTGTATAAATTAGAAAACTTGCAAATTAGATATTATATTTTGCCAAGATAGGTATATAAATACCTATTTATCTAGCCGATTTTAAATTGCAGATTAGAAGCCACTTTTATTTATTCCAGAAATAGTAGATAGTTTACAATTAGCACCATTCAAGGCTTGCAGCCTGCAGCCAGAAGCTTGCAGCCATTGTTGTCCGGGGAAATTTGACCGCGAGCTATAGTTGTGCGTATGATGGA
>CAZTCS010000020.1:0-37735 GCA_964611995.1 uncultured Sediminibacterium sp.
GACTAATACCTTCCATCTTTCATAACTTTTCTTTTATAATTATTTACGGATATTTGCGCAATGGCAATTATTAAACCCTTTCGGGCATTACGTCCGCAACCACAGTTGGCTAAGCAGGTAGCCAGCAGACCCTACGATGTTTTAAATAGTGCTGAAGCTAAAATTGAAGCACAAGGAAACCCAAGTTCTTTTCTGCACATCACTAAAAGTGAAATAGATCTGTCAGACAGTATCGACATTCATGCCCAGGAAGTATATGAACAAGCTAAAGCGAACCTGGATGCATTTATGAAACGAGATGTATTGTTTCGTGAATCAAAACCTTGTTATTACATCTATCAATTGATCATGAACGGACGTTCACAAACTGGTCTTGTTTGTGTAAGTAGTATTGATGATTATGAAAATGATATTATCCGCAAGCACGAATTTACCCGCCCTGAAAAAGAGCAGGATCGTATAAATCATATCCGTATATCCGGAGCACAAACAGGAAATGTTTTCCTGGCATACAGAAGCAATGATGCCATGGATGAAATAATTTCAAAGTGGAAGGAAGCAAAATCTCCTGTATATGATTTTACTGCCGACGATGATATTCAACATACGATTTGGATTGTAAATGATACGGCTGTCTGTGATCAGATTACCCAGGTTTTTAAAGAACAAATACCTTATACCTATATTGCTGATGGTCACCATCGTGCTGCCTCTGCTGCAAAAGTCCGTAAGGCATTAGGAGCCAACGCAGGTCCTGAAGCTGATTATTTTCTTACCACATTGTTCCCATCCAATCAGTTGCAAATCATGGATTACAACAGGATTGTTAAGGATCTTAATGGACTTTCAACCGCTGATTTCATCAAAGCACTGGAAAGGGATTTTGATGTTCAACTTAAGGGTGCCGATGCTGTTAAACCAGCAACACTGCATGAGTTTGGCATGTATTTGGAAGGTAACTGGTATATATTAAATGCAAAACCGGGAACTTACTCAGATGATCCTATAGGTGTGCTTGATGTAACCGTTTTGCAAAATCATGTATTGGATAATATATTAAACATAAAAGATCCACGAACTGATACAAGAGTAGAATTTGTTGGCGGAATAAGGGGATTGGCTGAATTAGAAAAAAGAGTAAACAGTGGCGATTTTACAGCGGCTTTTAGTTTATATCCGGTAACTATTGAGCAACTGTTTGACATCTCAGATAGTGGTAATGTAATGCCACCCAAGAGTACCTGGTTTGAGCCAAAGTTGAGGGATGGTTTGCTTACCCACCTGACCGGTGAATAAATTACTTTAAAAAGATGGCTATGCGTATTGTTATACTGTTTGTTTTATTGCTTTCAAGCTGGAATTTAATGGCACAGGAACCTGGTAAAAAACTCCAGGAAACCGCCAAATCCATGCTGATGCAGGGTGACTTTGAAAATGCTGTGGCCATATTAGAATCAGCAGCAAAACAAGCTCCTGGTGATATATCCATCCAGAAAGACCTTGCCTATGCCTGCTACCTCAAACGTGATTTCGGTAAATCTATACAGGTTGGTAAAGTTTTAGCAGAAAGGTCCGATGCAGACGAACAGGTATTTCAAATACTTGGGTTGTCATATAAAGCTATTGCTGCGTATAAAGATGGAGCACGTTTGTATAAATCTGCATTGAAAAAATTTCCAAACAGTACCATTATCTATAATGAGTATGGAGAATTGTTGGCAATGGATAATGCAGTAAATGAAGCAATTGAACAATGGGAAAAAGGTATTAAAGCTGATTTGAACTATAGCAGTAATTATTATAATGCCTGTATTTATTATACAAAAACAAGTAATTGGTTGAAAGTAGCGTTATATGGAGAAATCTTTGTAAACCTGGAAAGTTTTACGGAAAGAACAGCCGAAGTTAAAAAGGCACTGCTCAATGCATGGCAAAAAATGTTTTTACCAACGGTTGTGTCACAATTATTGAAAAATAATTCTACGGCATTTGAAAAAGCTGTGTTGCAAACAATTGAAAAAATAGTTCCTGCTACCAGCGCAGGGTTTCAACCGGAAACTAGCACATCAATCCGTTCTAAATGGATGCTCGACTGGTTTAAAACCTATACAAATTATCCGTTTGCGCTTTTTGACCAACAACAATATTTTATTCGTGAGAATATGTACGAAGCCTATAATCAGTGGTTATTTACAGAATCTGTTAATCCGGATGCCTATAAAATTTGGAAAGATACCCATGTGAAGGAAGCTGAAGCATTTGAGGCTTACCAAAAAACGAGGTTGTTTAAATTGCCTGCCGGGCAGTATTATTTCTAAATTGATGCACAAAATTGGCAAAGAAGCCTGTATCAAGCGATACGGGCTTTTTTATTTGTTGGCTTTTGCTTAAATTACTCTTATAAACTAACACTATGGAAAATCAAAAAGATGAACGACTTTGGCGAATTGCCAAAAAAAGGGCCTCATTCAAAAGAAACCTTTATGGATATATTGTTATTGTGGCGTTTTTATGGGCGATTTGGTGGATGACTTATGGGAAAGACCATGGATTTAAAGGAAATGTTTGGCCAATTTGGGTAATGTTGGGTTGGGGTATAGCTTTGGGCTTCCAATATTTCAATGCATACAATGGAAGTGTAACAGATATTGCCGAAGAGGAATACGAAAGATTGAAAAAGAAAGAATAATTACCGCGATTTGAATTTTGAACTTTATTGAAAGATTGCCATATGACTGTAAAACGACTTTTTGATTGTCTAGAACACCAGGCAATGCATTTCCCTAAAAAGGATATGCTTGCAGCCAAAGAGAATGGAGAATGGGTTTCCTATAGTACTGAACAAGTAACCGAAATCGTAAATAAGTTTAGTGCAGGTTTATTGCAATTGGGTGTAAATGCCGGAGATATGACTCCCGAATCGAGTCATAAAATTGCTATTATCAGTAATAACAGACCCGAGTGGATATTTACCGATCTGGCCGTTCAGCAAATCGGCGCAATTTTAATTCCTGTATACCCTACTACCAGTTCACATGAATTGGAATTTATTCTTAATGACGCCAATGTTCAATACCTCTTTGTAAGCAATGCAGAATTGCTTGAAAAAGCAAGGGCTGTAAAAGAGAAAGTTCCTTCAATAAAAGACATTTATACATTTGAGAAATTAGACGGGGCAAAATATTGGAAAGAAGTTACAGCGCTGGCAAATCCTGAGTTAATTGCTAAAGTAAAATCAATAAGTACATCAATTCCGGTTTCACATCTAGCTACTATTATTTATACTTCTGGTACAACAGGTACGCCTAAAGGGGTAATGTTGAGTCATAAAAATATTTATTCAAACCTGCAATTTTCAAAAGAAAGTTTTCCCTTTAATGATGCACCTGACTCAAAAGTGTTAAGCTTCTTACCCCTAAATCATATTTTCGAAAAAACAGTTACCTATATCTATTTGTATAGTGGTATTAGCATTTATTATGCCGAGAGCCTTGAAACTATTGGAGATAATTTGCGTGAAATAAAACCTGATGGGTTTACAACTGTGCCCCGACTGCTGGAAAAAGTATTTGAGCGAATTATGCTGAAAGGGAATGAACTTACTGGTATCAAGCGCAAATTGTTTTTTTGGGCAGTAGCACTCGGGGAACGGTATGATAATTTAAAAAGCGGTGGATTATGGTATAATATTCAATTGGCGATTGCCAATAAACTTATTTTCAATAAATGGAGAGAGGCTCTAGGCGGAAATGTATCATTCATTGTAACAGGCGGAGCCGCTTGTCAGGTAAAACTATTGCGCATATTTAATGCTGCAAAAATACCCGTGTATGAAGGATATGGACCAACAGAAAACAGCCCCGTGATCAGTGTAAACAGACAGGCGAAAGGACTTACCAAATTCGGAACAGTAGGTCCGGTTATCAATGGCGTAACCTTACAATTGGCTGAAGATGGAGAAATTTGTGTATCCGGCCCTTGTGTGATGGAAGGCTATTATAAACGACCAGATCTTACAGCCGAAGCAGTTATTGACGGATGGTTACACACAGGTGATATTGGCGTCATAGAAGATGGCAAATTTTTAAAAATTACCGATCGTAAAAAAGAGTTATTTAAAACAAGCGGTGGTAAATATGTAGCACCACAACCAATTGAAAATAAATTGAAAGAAAGCGCCTTTATTGAACAGGTAATGGTAGTAGGTTCAGAAAGAAAATTTGTTGGGGCATTAATTGTTCCGGCCTTTGTTACCCTAAAAGAATGGATGAAAGAAAAGGGTATTAATTATACAACAAACGAAGATACCATTCATCATCCACGCGTTTTGGAGTTATATCGAGAGATTGTAGAAAGTTATAACGTGAACTTTAATCATGTAGAACAAATTAAAAAGTTTGAATTACTGCCACAAGAGTGGACAATTGATACAGGTGAAATGACGCCAAAACTTAGCTTAAAAAGAAAAGTGGTGATGGAAAAATTCAAAACAGCTATAGAACATATTTATTCCTGATAGAATTAAAGTGTTGTACCCAATATTATGTTTTATTTCAAGGGTATAACTTTTGCCTATAATATTGCAGTTTTCCAATAAAGTTGAATCAAATGATTGAGTCAGGTGTTTATCGTGCTATGATAGAGAATGCACTTGATGCTTTCTTTCTTACCGACATAAACGGCTATGTTTATGACGCAAATAGTGCTGCCTGCGAAATGTTCGGATATACCCTGGAAGAAATAAAAGGAGTAGAACGAAAACAAATTATTGATCTCGCTTCTCCCGGACTGGAAGATTACCTTAAAGTGAGGCAAGAAAAGGGAAAAGTAACCTGCGAATTGATAGGGATAAAAAGCAATGGCGAAAAATTTCCAATCTGGGTATCTTCTGTAATATTTAATGAACCTTCCGATAATCCCAAAACATTTACCATTATTCATGATATCACTGATTTAAAGAAAAAAGAAAAGCAACTGAGAGAACTGGAGATGAATATGCGGGTGGTGATGAATAATACGGAAGAACTTTTTATTATACTTGATAAAGATCTCAGGATTGTTAATTTCAATAAAGCCACGGAAGAGAAATCAAAACAATTACTCGGTGTTCCCTTTGAGAAAGGGAAGTCAATTCTTGATAGCGCAAGCCCGGAAAGAGTAGGTTTATTAAAAGAATTATACGCGGATGTGTTAAACGGAGCAGTTCGTAAAAACACAGTGGAAATTCCCCCCACAGATCAACATCCCAAGTTTGTTGTAGAGATTAGGTACGCACCAATTTTCGAAAATGGGTTAGTAAGTGGTATAATAATTAATGTTGACGATATAACTGAAGCGAAAGAAAAGGAAGAAGCGTTGCTAAAAGCGAATGAACGATTTTTTTATGCTACTAAGGCAACAAATGATGCTATATGGGACTGGGATATACAAAATGATAAAGTATTTAGGGTTGGAGACGGATTGAAAAGTATGTTCGGCTATAATCTTGATGAGGCTGAGTTGGAAAGTGAATTTTGGACCAACAGGGTTCATCCAGATGATTTGAAAGCAATGATTGATAAACGAGCATATATTCTTTATCAGACCAGTGAATTATATTGGGAAGATGAATATAGGTTTCGTAAAAAAGACGGTACTTATGCTTATGTTTTTGATAAAGGTTATATTATTCGATCTAGTGAAGGTAGTCCGATAAGAATGATTGGTGCTACACAGGATGTTTCTCAAAGAAGAGAATCTGAGGCTTTATTACTTGAATTAAATAACCGGATGAAAAAGAGAGCAGAAGAATTGGCAAATTCGAACATTGAACTAGAGCGATTTGCTTATGTTGCCTCACATGATTTGCAGGAACCCCTTAGAATGATCACCAGTTTTTTACAACTATTTCAAAAAAGGTATAAAGATAAAATCGACGAAACGGCAGACCAGTATATTCATTTTGCTATTGATGGGGCAGAGCGTATGAAAGTATTAATAATGGATTTACTTGATTATTCGAGAGTAGGGTCTAGTGTAGAAGTTTTTCAGGAAGTAGACCTTAATGTATTGTTAAGTGAATTACAGGGCATGTTTTCTAAAACCTGTGAAGAAAATAATGGAACTATAAGAGTTCAAAAAATGCCCATTGTAAAAGCAAATAAAACGCAGTTGTTCCAGCTTTTTCAAAATCTGGTTGCAAATGCCTTAAAATACCATAGTGAGCGGGCACCAGAAGTAGATATTGGTTATGAAGAAAAAGAAACTGCGTATCAGTTCGTTATCAAAGACAATGGTATTGGAATTGATCCTATGTTTCACGAAAAAATATTTGTTATTTTTCACCGGTTACACAGTAGAACTGAATACGGAGGAACTGGTATCGGTCTGGCAGTATGCAAGAAAATTGTTGAACGTCACGGTGGTAGCATATGGGTAGAATCAGCACCAGGAATGGGAAGCTCTTTTTATTTCACACTGGCAAAGCGGATATAGTATCTGAAATTATTGATTTCTCAAAATGTTTAGTATCTTGTTTATTCTCTGTGTTCATCAATTAGGAATATGTATTCATCAACTGAACGCTCATGTCTGAAAGCAATCAAGCATTAACTATATTGATCGTAGAAGACAATCCCGGCGATCTTTTTCTCCTGGAAGAACTGTTGAAATCATCGTCAATACCCATCGGACGATTAATCAAGGTTTTAAATGCAACTGATGCAATTAAAACCTTGCAAAACGAAAATGTCAACCTTGTTTTATTGGATCTGAGTTTGCCTGACAGTAATGGACTTCAATCCTATGAATCCATTAATGAATATGCAGCCTCCATACCTATCATTGTACTTACTGGTCTTATTGATATGGAAGTAGCACTTGAAACAATGGCAAGTGGTGCCCAGGACTACCTCATCAAAGGCGAGTTTGATGAGAAATTACTGGATAAGTCGATACAGTATAGTATTGAAAGGAAAAAAAGTCAGGAAAATCTTAGGGAAAGCAATGAGCGCTACAAATTCGTTACAAAAGCGACAAACGATGTAGTGTGGGATATGAATTTGGAAACAAAAATGATTTTATGGGCAGGTGAGAGTTTGAAAAGACTTTTCGGATATGAGTTACCAGACGATGAAAGTGATTTCGATTTCTGGTCTTCAAAAATTCCGGATGAGGAGAGAGACGGCGTGGTACAAAGGTTACTGATGACCTGTAATGGCACTGGCAATGAATTGTGGAATGATGAGTACCGATTTAAAAAAGCGGATGGAACTTATGCCTACATACTGGATAAGGGATACCTGTTGTATAAGAATAACAAAGCCATCAGAATGATTGGCTCCATGCAGGATATTACTGAAAGAAAACTTGCAGAGCTACAGGTGGTAAATAGCGAAAGGCGGTTTCGTTCATTGGTTCAGAACGGATCAGATATGATTAAAATTCTCGACGAAAATGGTGTATTTACTTTTGCAAGTCCAAGTGTCGAATATGTGCTTGGCTACTCTTTAAATTCGGTAGTTGGTAAAAGTACTTTTGAATTTATACATCCTGACGAAATTGATGAAATCCGGAAGCACTTTGAGATAATTAAGCAAACCGATTATCACGAAATTCAGTATTTCCGGTTTAAAAATAATGATGGCGAATGGCGCTGGCTCGAAACCAAACTAACCAATTTGCTAGACGACCCCGCTGTAAAGGGAATAGTATCTAACTCAAGAGATGTTACGGAAAAGAAGGAGGCAGAAGAAGCCATACGTGCATCAGAAGAAAGATACCGGAACCTGTTTTTCAATAACCCAATGTCAATCTATATTTGGGATATTGATACTTTTGAAATCCTTGAGGTAAACGATACTGCACAAAGAGAATATGGTTATACAAGGGATGAGTTCCTTAAACTATATACACTTGACCTCAGGAACGAGGATGATATACCCCGCTATAAGGAGTTCGTGAAAAAGTTTGCTTTTACGGGTAAAGACACAATCATGCGTGTTACCTGGAAACACAAAAAGAAGAACGGCGAACAAATTTTTATGGAAGTTTTTTTCCAGAAAATTGAGTTTAAAAATAGGAAAGCGGTAATTGCATTAGCTAATAATATCACTGATAAAATAAGATTAGAGAAAAAACTTGAAGACGAGCGTAATGCCAAGCAAAAAGAGATAACAGAAGCAGTTATACGTGTACAGGAAAAAGAGCGTTATGAAATAAGCCGGGAATTGCATGATAATGTCAATCAGCAACTTACGGTGGCTATGATGTATATAGCAACGGTTGAAAAAGGAAGTGAGAATGCAGAAGCTTTATTAAAACAATCATCCGGATTTATTTACAATGCCATTGAAGAAATCAGAAAATTATCTAAAGCTCTTGTCACACCATTGATCAAGGATTTCGGATTGTGTAAAGCTATTGATGGTTTGCTGGAAGATATATTGGTGGCCAATACTATACACCTTGATTTTTTCTATGATGATTTTTATGAAGAAGATATCAGTTATGAGTTTAAGCTGAATATTTTCCGGATTATACAGGAGCAAATGAATAATATCATCAAGCATGCCAATGCAAAGCAAGTAGTAATTGAACTGTACCGAGATACTGAGATAAAACTTTCTATCGTTGATGATGGAGTAGGCTTTGACCCTACCTCAAAAAGAAAGGGTATTGGTTTAAGTAATATCCAAACCAGAACAGAACTATATACTGGAGAAATGGAGATTAAATCAGCCCCAGGTTCCGGTTGTACTGTTCGTATTAAATTTCCTGTATCAAACGAAATTCTTTTTCAACAATAAAAATCCCTTGCGTAACACTATAACCAATGGCTTATCGTGTTACGCAAGGGATGAGATGGCTACTCGGCTATGGTCTATTGACCAGATTCTTTTATTCTATTCCTGGTTGTTTAAGTTTCCAGCCAGTTTTGGCTTTTTCCTCGTCAACCATTTTCTTAACATCTGACAACAGTTTCTTTGCATCATATACTATCCCATCCTTAATAGTAAACCGTACACCACCTTTCCGTACAATCTTATTATCTTTTGTCAGTTCAATTGCCCCAGTGCCATATAAGACCTGTAAATTTTTTAATGGATTAGCATCGACAATTATAATATCAGCAAGTTTTCCAACTTCAATGCTGCCAATTTCTTTTTCCATACCCAATGCTTGCGCACCATATAAAGTTGCTGAACGAATTACCTCTAAAGGATGAAACCCGGCTTCTCTTAATAATTCAAGTTCACGGATATATCCAAAACCATAGGTTTGGTAAATGAATCCATTGTCTGAACCTGCTGTGACTCTCCCTCCCCTGTTTTTATATTCATTTATGAATGTCATCCATAACCTGTAATTATTTTTCCATTCTACCTCTTGTTCTGTTCCCCATTCATGCCAATATGAACCATGACTTTGGTAGCTTGGTTCATAGAATTTCCAAAGAGAAGGTAAAGTATAATCCTCATGCCACTCTGCTCTTCTGGCCCTATGTAAGTCTCTGTTTGCTTCATATATGTTAAAGGTGGGATCAAGTGTAAAGTCAAGTGAAATGAGCTCATTCATTACTTTGTTCCAATGATCAGAATATGGTGCAGCAGCCTGTTTCCATAATTTACCCGCCTCTTCAAAACGATGTTGTTCATTGTTATAATTATAGTCTGCCGGATAATTTTGAATGGTTTTATCTGTGAATAAAGCCTCAGGCAAACCATACCAGTGTTCCATACTTGTCATACCAGCTTTTGCTGAATTCAACACATTCCATCTTGCTACATCTGTTTGTGCATGGTGTGCGGTTGAGCGAAGTCCCAATGCTTTATTTTCGCGTATAGCAGCATCCATAACTTCAGGGGAAGCGCCAAAAAATTTTATACCATCAGCACCTTTTTTTGCATTCTCGCGAACCCAGTTACGTGCCTGCTCCGCATTTGTAATTGATCCACGATTGCCTTGTCCAAATGCTGTATAAGCAAGTATTCTTGGGGCGGTAATGGTATTGGCTGCACTTTTTCTTTTATGTTCCAATACCCATTCCAGTCCATTTCCTGCTGAAGGATCGCGTATAGTAGTAATACCATGGGCCATCCATAATTTAAATACATATTCGGCAGGTGTACCTTGTGCGGTTCCTCCGATATGACCATGCATATCAATTAAACCAGGAAGGGCGTACATGCCTTCACAGTTCAATTCTTTTCCGCCTGCTTTTAGTGCAGGTCTTCTGTTCTGATTAATGGGCAAACCTGGACTTCCGACACCCTGAATCTGTATAATACGATTGTTTTCAATGACAATATCCATCGGACCCATGGGCGGAGCACCAGTTCCATTTATAAGTGTAATTCCACGAATAATTAGCTGTGTGTAAGGTCCGTCTCCATCTTTAACTTCAGGAGCTTTAGTTATTTGAGCCTTAGCTGAAAGTAAAATAAGTGGAAGGGTAAAAGCAAGCAGTAGTAGTTTCTTCATAAACGACAATTGAGTATGAAAATAAATTTAAGTTTGTGAAATCAAATATTTCTCTCTGATAACTTGTTGTACTGGTTGTCCCTCAATCTTACTTTCCAACCAGGAAATCACATCCAGATACATAAAAGCCCTGTTCTCCAGGTTATTTTTCTCAAGTGGCTTTAATTTCTGAAGCAGGTTTTCAAATTGAGGTTTTAATTTTCGTGGCGTAAGTTTAAAGGACTGTTTAAGAAACGAAAATATTTCAACCTCAACTGTGCTGAGGTTTTGCATTTTTGCCATAAACCGGTAAACAGATTTTAGCAAATATTCGAGCAAGTCAAAATTCCCTAATTCATAATGTGCAATCAGGTGTAATAATCGGGCGTAACACTGTAAATCGGTCCGAAGATCAACTTTAAGATTGATAATCTTATTCAGGTAATCAATACTTTTCTCATGATCTCCTGAACCAAAATACAAAGAAGCGAATTTGTAATAGAAAACCAGGATACGGTGTCGGTCCAGGTAAATCTCATATTCCTTTAATTTTTCTTCTATTTCCGGCACAAGTGATAAACCCTCTGTAAATGTGCCCTCCATAAAATGCTTATTCAGTTTAGCCGTATAGAGGTATAGAAAGGTTTGTATAAGGTTATTATGGTTATGCTGAACAACCGGCTCCAGGGTAAATTTTTCAAACTGCAGAATTGTTTCTCCAAATTTTTTATGATTTCGTAAATCGAAATGAGCGCTCAACAGGTTATGCATGCCTTTGATATAATGAGCGGTCTCAACTTCAATCATCTTTGGCATAGCGTTGAAAAGATCCACCCATTTCTGGCAATACCTGTAATACAACAAGAAATCCTGTACTATAAAGCCATACCAGCAATAACATTGATAGCGGTATAATTTTTCATAAAACCCATCGCAACTTTTAACCTGTTCTAATAAGCCCTGATCAAAAATATGGTCAACTTCAGCTCTGTCCTGGTCGTTTCTAACATGTCCATTTTGTATGTACCAACTATATAAACGAAGGGATAGATCAGATAACTGTCCGATCAGTTTTAGTCTTCCATTAATTTCTTCTGATTCTGTACTTAATTTTTCTGCCCTGTCTTGCATACTTCTGGTAATATGCAATGCTTCTATCTTTTTCTCGAGTATAATGACCTGTAATATATAAGTAACCTGTTGATGGTTACGGGCCATGTCTTTTATTTTGTCCAACACTTTTAAACTCTGCAGGTATAGACCCTTATTGTAAAGTAGCCGGGCAAAATCTAATTGCTCGTGTAACTGGAGATCAATATTTTCTTCTTTTTTTAATGAACGGAGAGAGGTTAATACTTCCTGGTATAATCTGGCTTTCAAATTAGAAAGCTGTTGTTTTTGTATTCCGGGGTGTTTTTTCAGCAGCAAATCTTCATCATACTGCTTCATTTTATCCAAAGCATCGAATAATTGCACCACTTTCAAATCTCCTGGACTGGTGGAATGACTTTTCATATGGAGCTTAAAATGCCTTTTTTCGGCCGTTTCGAGCGACTGAATCAGTTGAAAAAGCGTGTCTGTACTTCGGTTAGGCATGGTAATTCGTACTTACAAAAATCCTTTATTATCAATGGTTTCGATCGATTATAAGCCTTTTATACAGTGTAAAATAACATCAATTTTGATCTGTTTGGCCTTTATAAGTCTTATAAATTCGAAGATAAGCAGGCTGATGGTTTGTTAATACAGGCAATCGTTAACAAAATCATACAGCTTGCTTTTTTATCCAAACTATAAAAAGAACAGGAAATGGGTCAGCAGGTTTATATTTTCGATACCACATTGCGCGATGGCGAGCAGGTTCCGGGTTGTAAACTCAATACAAAGGAAAAACTGGAATTAGCACTCAAACTGGAAGCATTGGGTGTTGATATTATTGAAGCAGGCTTTCCAATTTCATCTCCTGGTGATTTTGAATCGGTAGAGCAAATAGCAAAAGCAGTAAAAACAGCTACTGTTTGTGGGTTAAGTCGTGCTGTACAAAAAGATATCGAAGTAGCCGCTCAGGCATTAAAGTATGCCAAACGCCCTCGCATACATACCGGAATTGGAACTTCAGATTACCATATAAAAGCCAAATTTAATGCTACACAGGATGAAATATTGGCAAGGGCAGTACAGGCAGTAAAATGGGCAAGGAATTTTACCGATGATGTTGAATTTTATGCTGAAGATGCAGGCCGTACTTCTAACGAATACCTTGCAAGGGTAATAGAAGCGGTAATAGCTGCTGGCGCAACAGTGGTAAATATTCCTGATACCACCGGTTATTGCCTTCCTCACCAATACGGTGAAAAAATTGCTTACCTGAAGAATAATGTACCTAATATAGATCGTGCCGTAATATCCTGTCACTGTCATAATGATCTTGGGCTGGCAACTGCAAATGCCATTGCAGGTGTAATTAGCGGGGCCAGACAAATAGAATGTACCATTAATGGATTGGGAGAAAGAGCAGGTAACACTTCACTCGAGGAAGTAGTGATGATCCTTCAACAACATAAAGACCTTGGTTTTTATACGAATGTTCAGTCGCAACAATTAAATCCGATGAGCAGAGAAGTATCGGATGTTATGCGTATGCCTGTTCAGCCTAATAAAGCAATTGTTGGTGCAAATGCATTTTCACATTCTTCAGGTATACACCAGGATGGTTTCCTGAAAGACGCCCAGACTTATGAAATTATTAATCCGGAAGAAGTTGGCGCTGAGGGAAGTAAAATTGTTTTAACAGCGAGAAGCGGAAGAAGTGCGCTGGCACACCGTTTTCAAAAATTAGGTTATCAGTATAACAGAAATGATATCGATGTATTGTATCAATCTTTTTTACAGGTAGCAGATAGAAAAAAAGAAGTAGAGGAAAGTGATCTGCATGCAATGGCTCAGGCATATAAACAAGAGCCTGCAATAGCATAGGATTTTCTCATCAGCATAGTTTTAGTTTTTCAGCCTGGCATATTAATGCCAGGCAATTTTAAAAATTGTATGGCAAAGACACTATTTGAAAAAATTTGGGACAAACACGTTGTCAAACAGATTGACGGAGGACCGTCTGTATTGTATATTGATAAGCACTTCATACATGAAGTAACAAGTCCCCAGGCCTTTAAAGGCATCGAAAAGAGGGGGCTTTCTGTTTTTAGGCCAGAGCAGGTTGTTGCAACAGCAGATCATAATGTGCCAACCCTCAATCAACACTTGCCTATTAAAGATGAGTTATCCCGTATTCAGGTGCAGCAGCTTATAGAAAACTGCAAAAAACACCATGTCGAATTATACGGACTTGGACATCCATTTCAGGGTATTGTACATGTAATTGGTCCCGAACTTGGCATTACACAGCCGGGTATGACGATTGTATGTGGCGATAGCCATACTTCTACGCACGGCGCATTTGGTGCTATTGCATTTGGTATTGGAACCAGTGAGGTTGAAATGGTATTTGCCTCTCAGTGTCTGATGCAGAGTAAGCCTAAATTGATGCGTATAAATATTGATGGAGTATTAAATAAAGGTGTGGTATCAAAAGATATCATTCTGTACATCATCTCAAAAATATCAGCCAGCGGAGCTACAGGATATTTTGTTGAATATGCAGGATCGGCTATAAGAGATTTATCCATGGAAGCCAGGATGACGATCTGTAATATGAGTATTGAAATGGGCGCACGTGGTGGAATGATTGCTCCTGATGAAGTTACATTTAACTACATGAAGGGCAGACAGTTTGTACCATCAGGTGATCAATGGGAGGCAAAACTGGCTGAATGGAGAGAATTATATAGTGATGCTGATGCAAAATTCGACCTTGAAATAAATATCAATGCCGGAGAAATAGAACCCATGATTACCTATGGTACGAATCCTGGTCTTGGTATCGCCATCAATGGTGCGGTGCCAGTTGCAGAAACTATTCCGGATGAAGGAGAAAGAAACAATATAATCAAGGCTTTACAATATATGGGTCTGGAAAGTGGTAAACCATTATTGGGAATGCCGGTACAACATGTTTTTATTGGTAGCTGTACCAATTCAAGAATTGAAGACCTCCGTATGGTAGCATCATTGGTAAAAGGTCGTAAAAAACATGAACAGGTACAGGTTATGATTGTTCCTGGTTCACAACAGGTGTCGAAACAAGTGCAAGCTGAAGGTTTGGATAAAATATTTAAAGAAGCTGGTTTTGAAATTCGTCAGGCAGGATGTAGTGCTTGTCTTGGTATGAACGAAGATAAAATACCAGCAGGAGAATATTGTATCAGCACCAGCAACAGAAACTTTGAAGGAAGACAAGGTGCAGGTGCAAGAACCTTACTGGCAAGTCCGCTTACAGCAGCGGCAGCAGCCATTACAGGAGTGGTAACAGATGTTAGGGAATTAATATAAGCTTCAGACTGCCGTCAACTGGTAGTAAGAAACTCAAAATTATAAAATGAATAAAGTAACAACCATACATAGCAGGTTTGTTCCGATAACTATCGAAAATATTGATACGGATCAGATTATTCCAGCACGCTTTTTAAAAGCTACCACGAGGGATGGATTTGGTAAGAATTTATTTCGTGACTGGCGTTATTCAAATGATGATGAACAACAACCCAAAGCAGACTTTGTGTTGAACCAGCCTCTATATGCAGGTGAAATTTTGGTTGCCGGTAAAAACTTTGGTTGTGGTTCATCCAGAGAACATGCGGCATGGGCCATAAAAGACTATGGATTTGCTGCAGTTGTTTCCAGCTTTTTTGCAGATATTTTCAAAAACAATGCCCTGAATAATGGTTTACTTCCGGTTACCGTAACAGAAGCATTTCTGCAAAAGATTTTTTCACAACCAGCTACTTCAACTTTGACCATTGACCTTGCTGCCCAAACGATAACTATTGATAGTACCGGAGATACTGAATCGTTTGATATAAACAATTACAAAAAAACATGTTTGTTGAACGGATATGACGATATAGATTACCTGATTAGTATTAAACAGGACATCGAACAATTCGAAAAAGAACGCATATAAACTATAAACTACCCGAGCCATGAATAAAAAGATTGCCGTAATTCCAGGAGATGGTATTGGTCCAGAAGTAACCAACCAATCCGTAAAAGTACTCGACGCAGTAGCCAAACGATTTGGTCACCAGTTTGATTATCATTATGCCGTAATGGGTGCTATTGCTATTGATCAAACAGGAGACCCATTACCGGATACCACCGTTGAAACCTGTTTGCAAAGCGATGCTATATTATTTGGAGCAATTGGAGATCCTAAATATGATAATAACCCAGCCGCAAAAGTTCGACCAGAACAAGGACTATTGAAACTTAGAAAGGTACTTCAGCTTTATGCTAATATCAGACCAATTGATACTTATAAAGCTTTACAACACATGTCGCCACTTAAGGCAAAGCAATTGGAGAATGTTGATTTTGTCATCTTCAGAGAACTTACCGGTGGTATTTATTTCGGGAAAAAAACATTACAGGAAGATGGTAAAGTGGCAGTGGATGAATGTACTTATTCGGTAGAAGAAATTGAGCGTATAGCACATCTTGCATTTCAATACGCAAAAAAAAGAAGGAATAAGCTCACACTGGTAGATAAAGCCAATGTTTTGGAAACATCCAGACTTTGGAGAAAGGTAGTGCAAGAGATAAGTGCCCAATATCCTGAAGTAAGTGTTGACTATATGTTTGTAGACAATGCTGCTATGCAGATTATCCTTAATCCCGCACAATTTGATGTGGTACTGACTGAAAACATGTTTGGTGATATCATCAGTGATGAGGCAAGTGTATTAAGTGGATCATTAGGATTATTGCCTTCAGCTTCAGTTGGTAATACTGTTGCATTGTTTGAGCCTATTCACGGATCATACCCGCAGGCGGCAGGAAAAGATATCGCAAACCCTTTAGGATCAATACTTTCAGCGGCAATGCTTTTAGACCATTTTGGGCTTCAACAGGAGGCAGCGGCGGTTAGGCAGGCTGTAGAATGGACACTGGTAAATGGGTTTGTATCAAAAGATATCGATCCAATTAATAATTATTCAACCACTGCTATTGGTGATCTGATAGCAGATCATATAGAAAGAAATAAGGGAGCAGAAATCGAAACAAATACTAGCCTAAATAAATCAACGATTATTTAGCAGATAAATAATAATGGTAAAGAAGTGCGGCAAAATACCTATGGTATGCGCCGCACTTGTTGTTTATGAACCAGTGATAACAAACGCTTGTTCGCTAAATGACAAATGGTTTTAAAAATAAATAACAGAGTTCTTTGTTTTTTTCGAGAGGTGGGACTATCTTCGTTTTTCAAGAGTACCACTCTATGTTAAGAAACGGAATCAATATTGTCAACAGCATCAACACAATTATTATTGTGGTTGTCATTATTATTATTCCCGTACTAACTGGAGGAGGAGCCCTTATGTAACTATAAAAAAACGAATAAGCATACAGCCCCGCCTCCAAAAAGGCGGGGCTTTTTTATTTACCACAAAACAAACAATATGTATTACGGCGAGTCTACGGTACTTTACTTTAATGGGGAATTCCTGCATGCAAAAGATGCAAAGATCGATCTGTATAGTCAATCGCTCCATTATGGTTATGCCGTATTTGAAGGGATCAGGTCATATAAAACCGAAAACGGCACAAAAATTTTTAAAGCTAAAGAGCACTACGATAGACTTCGGTACTCCGCAGAAGTTATGGGAATACCATTTGAAACTTCTACAGAAACATTAACTGAATTAACCTACGAAGTACTTAGGCTAAATAATTTCAGTGATGCATATATACGACCTGTTGTGCTATGCTCACCCAATATGTCTCTCTCTAAAGGAAAAGAAAGCTATCTGGCAATAACAGCTTGGGAATGGACAAATGGCTATCTGAGTAACCAGATGCGAATCATGACTTCCTCTTATCGAAGACCAAATCCTTCAGGATTCAAGATAAATGCAAAAGTATCCGGCCACTATGTAAATTCTATCCTTGCCTGTCAGGAAGCAAAAGACAATGGCTACGATGAAGCTTTGTTGCTCGATATCGAAGGCAATGTTGCAGAAGGCCCAGGTGCTAATGTATTTTTTGAAAAAGATGGGGTTTTATATACACCTGCTGCAGGAAATATTTTACCCGGCATTACAAGAGCAACGGTATTGGAACTGTGCCAGGAATTACAAATACCGGTACAGGAAAAGAAATGTTCACCCGAAGAAATGAGAGGTGCTGACAGTGCATTCTATTGTGGAACGGCTGCCGAAGTTGTTGCATTAGAATCAATGGATGGAGTACGCTTTACACAGCCATGGGAAAATAGTTACGGAAGCCTATTACAGCAGGCTTATAAAGCAAAGGTTTTAGAAAAATCATTTACAAGAGAAACAGTAGAAGCTTAATAGTATGAAGGAACTCAACAAATATTCCAAAACAATTACACAGGATGTAACACAACCTGCTGCTCAGGCTATGTTTTATGGCATTGGTCTTACAGAAGATGACCTGAAAAAAGCACAGGTAGGTGTGGTGAGTATGGGCTATGATGGTAACACCTGTAACATGCACCTGAATGATCTTGCCAAACTGGTAAAGCAAGGTGTTTGGGATAATGATCTGGTAGGTCTCATTTTTAATACCATCGGTGTAAGTGATGGAATGAGTAATGGAACCGATGGTATGCGTTATTCATTGGTAAGCAGAGATATTATAGCTGATTCTATTGAAGCTGTTTGTGGAGCACAATATTATGATGGCATTATTGCTCTACCCGGTTGCGACAAAAATATGCCGGGCTCACTTATAGCAATGGGTAGATTAAACAGACCTGCAATAATGGTATATGGAGGAACAATTGCACCGGGCCATTATAAAGGACAAGACTTAAATATTGTTTCTGCTTTTGAAGCACTTGGTCAAAAAATTGCTGGCGAATTATCAGAAGCAGATTTTAAAGGCATTGTGCAACATGCTTGTCCTGGTGCCGGAGCATGTGGCGGAATGTATACTGCTAATACCATGGCATCTGCTATTGAAGCGTTAGGAATGAGTCTTCCCTATTCCTCCTCTAATCCTGCATTAAGTGAAGAGAAGAAAAAAGAATGCCTCGAGGCAGGTAAAGCAATTCGCCATTTACTTGAACTGGATATCAAACCAAAAGATATCATGACCCGTAAAGCTTTTGAAAATGCTATTACAGTAATCATGGTGTTGGGTGGAAGTACTAATGCTGTATTGCACTTAATAGCAATGGCAAAAGCGGTTGATGTGGAACTTACCCAGGATGACTTTCAACTCATAAGCGACCGTATTCCTGTATTGGCAGATTTTAAACCAAGCGGTAAATACCTGATGCAAGACCTGCACCAATATGGTGGTTTACCAGCAGTGATGAAATACCTGTTGCAAAAGGGAATGTTACATGGTGATTGTTTAACTGTAACTGGAAAAACATTGGCAGAGAATCTGGCAGATGCACCTGAACTCGATTTTGAGGCACAAAAAATTATCCTTCCACTTGAAAGTCCAGTAAAGCAAACCGGTCACCTGCAAGTATTATATGGTAACCTGGCGGAAAAAGGAAGTGTAGCAAAGATCAGTGGAAAAGAGGGAGAATTGTTTGAAGGTCCTGCAAGGGTATTCGATGGTGAACATGCTTTGATCGATGGCATTAATACTGGTAAGATCAAAAAAGGAGATGTAGTAGTTATAAGATATGTTGGTCCAAAGGGAGGCCCCGGAATGCCTGAAATGTTGAAGCCCACATCAGCCATTATTGGTGCCGGATTGGGAAAATCGGTTGCATTAATAACAGACGGAAGATTTAGTGGTGGCACCCATGGTTTTGTGGTAGGCCATATTACACCGGAAGCTTATGACGGCGGACTCATTGCATTGGTGCAGGATGATGATATGATAGAAATCAATGTGGCCACAAAAAAGATGACACTAAAAGTGGCGGAATCAATATTGATAGAAAGAAGAAAGCAATGGACAAAGCCTTCATTGAATGCACGAAAGGGCGTATTGTTTAAATACGCTCAGGTAGTAAAAGACGCATCCGAAGGTTGTGTAACTGATGAACTATAATGAATAACATTTATAACTGAAATAAAATGGAAGCAGCTGAATTGGTTAAAAGCCCTGCAAAACAAACGGAAACCACCACATTAAGTGGCTCTCAGGCAGTACTGGAAGCATTCATTGCTGAAAGTGTGGATACTGTTTTTGGATATCCAGGTGGAGCGATAATGCCTATATATGATGCATTATACGATTACCATGAAAAACTAAAGCATGTATTGGTCAGACATGAACAGGGTGGTATTCACGCAGCACAAGGATATGCCCGTTCTTCCGGTAGAGTCGGTGTGGTATTTGCAACCAGCGGTCCTGGTGCAACCAATCTGGTAACCGGATTGGCTGATGCACAAATTGACAGTACGCCATTGATATGTATTACCGGTCAAGTATTTGCTCATCTGCTGGGCACAGATGCATTTCAGGAAACAGATGTGATAAATATTACTGCACCGGTTACTAAATGGAACTACCAGATTACCGATGCGGAAGAAATTCCTGAGGTATTAGCAAAAGCTTTTTATATAGCAAAAAGTGGCAGGCCTGGTCCGGTATTGATTGATATCACGAAAAATGCCCAGCTCCAAAAATTTGAATATAAAGGTTATTGCAAGTGTAATCACATTAGAAGCTATCGGCCAAAACCAATCGTTCGGAATGAATTTATTGAAGAAGCAGCCAAGCTTATCAATGAAGCAGAAAAACCCTTTGTTGTTTTTGGTCAGGGTGTGATACTCGGAAAAGCCGAAAAGGAATTTAAATGCTTTATCGAAAAATCCGGAATACCTGCAGCATGGACAATCCTCGGACTTAGTGCGCTGCCAACAGATCATCCTTTGAATATGGGTATGCTGGGTATGCACGGAAACTATGGTCCGAATGTTATGACGAATGAATGCGATGTACTGATCGCCATCGGTATGCGTTTTGATGATCGCGTTACCGGCCGCCTGGATAAATATGCAAAACAGGCTAAAATAATTCACCTTGATATTGATCCTTCTGAAATCGATAAGAATGTAAAAACAACAGTAGGTGTTTGGGGTGATTGTAAAGAAACGCTGCCATTACTTACCAAACTTATACAGGCAAAAGTGTATCCGCAGTGGGTGGAGAAATTTAAATCCTTCCAGCAGGAAGAAGAAACACAGGTAATATTTGATGAGTTACATCCCGATACAGAACAGATGACCATGGGAGAAGTAATTCGTGTACTGAATGAGCTAACCGGCGGAGATGCTATTGTTGTATCAGATGTAGGTCAACATCAAATGGTAGCATGCAGGTATGCCCGTTTTAATGAAACAAGAAGCAATATTACATCTGGTGGATTAGGTACAATGGGGTTTGCGCTGCCAGCGGCCATCGGAGCAAAATTTGGAGCGCCATCACGAACAGTAGTTGCGGTAATTGGTGACGGGGGAGTTCAAATGACTATTCAGGAATTAGGTACCATCATGCAAACAGGAATCAATGTTAAAATATTGATCCTTAATAATCAATTCCTGGGTATGGTTCGTCAGTGGCAGCAATTATTCCACGACAAACGCTACTCTTTTGTTGATATAGCCAGTCCAGATTATGTAATGGTAGCTAAAGGATATGGAATAGCAGGTAATTCAGTGAACCAGCGCGAACAATTGAAACCTGCACTCGAAGCCATGTTACAACATGATTGCTCTTACCTGCTGGAAGTAATGGTAGGAAAAGAAAACAACGTTTTCCCAATGGTGCCACAAGGTTGTAGCGTAAGTGAAATCAGATTAAAATAATTGTATGAATAAACAGGAGTTTACCATAACCGTATACACCGAGAACCATATTGGTCTCTTGAACCGTATTGCCATTATCTTCTCCAGAAGAAAAATCAATATCGAAAGCCTGAATACTTCACCTTCTGAGGTAGAAGGAATACATCGATTTACAATTGTAATTGATGAATTGGAAGAAGTGGTAAGAAAACTCGTTCGACAGATTGAAAAGCAGGTCGAAGTTTTGAAAGCATACTACAATACCAATGACGAAATCGTTTGGCAGGAGCTTGCTTTGTATAAAGTATCAACAGATGAAATTGCTGAGAAAGTAAAAGTAGAACGATTACTGCGCGAGTACGGTGCAAGGGCAGTAGTAATCAGAAAAGATTATACCATTTTCGAAACCAGTGGTCATCGCGAAGAAACCAATAAGCTGATTGCTGTATTGGAACCCCATGGATTGATTGAATTTGTAAGAAGCGCCAGGGTAGCCATTATTAAAGCAAGCAGAGGATTTCATGAAAAAATAAAAGAGTTCGAAGCCCGTGATCCAGGTGAGGAAGTCATTGAGAATGAGTACTTGGGTAAAAGAGATGAAGTATTTACAATGTAATAATAATAACAACCATAAAAATTTATAAAACAAACATCATGGCAAAATTAAATTTCGGCGGCGTAGAAGAGAATGTAGTTACCCGCGAAGAGTTTCCACTCGAGAAAGCACAAGAAGTTTTAAAAAATGAAACTGTGGCCGTAATTGGTTATGGTGTTCAGGGGCCTGGTCAGGCATTGAACCAAAAAGAAAATGGGATCAATGTAATCGTAGGGCAGCGTAAAAATTCCAAAAGCTGGGATAAAGCTGTTCGTGATGGTTTTGTACCGGGAGAAACATTGTTTGAAATCGAAGAAGCGTTGGAACGCGGAACAATTATTTGTTACCTGCTCAGCGATGCTGCACAGATTAAGTTATGGCCAACAGTACAAAAACACCTCACACCCGGAAAGGCATTGTATTTCTCTCACGGGTTTGGAGTAACCTATAAAGAGCAAACTGGTATTGTTCCACCTGCTGATGTAGATGTGTTCCTGGTAGCTCCAAAAGGATCAGGCACATCATTACGCCGTATGTTTTTACAAGGACGCGGACTAAATAGTAGCTATGCTATTTTCCAGGATGCTACGGGTCGCGCTTTTGAAAGAGTAGTGGCACTTGGTATCGCTATTGGTAGTGGTTATTTATTTGAAACAGATTTCAAAAAAGAAGTATATAGTGATTTAACAGGAGAAAGAGGTACACTGATGGGTGCTATTCAGGGAATATTTGCAGCTCAATATCAGGTGCTTCGTTCAAAGGGTCACACCCCTTCTGAAGCCTTTAACGAAACAGTGGAAGAACTTACTCAATCTTTAATGCCATTGGTAGCTGAAAACGGAATGGATTGGATGTATGCAAACTGTTCAACTACTGCACAGCGTGGAGCATTAGACTGGTGGAAAAAATTCAGAGATGCTACCCTGCCGGTATTTACGGAATTATATGAAAGTGTAGCCGCTGGAAAAGAAGCAGCAAAATCTATTGAAAGCAACAGTAAACCAGATTACCGTGAAAAACTGGAAGAAGAACTGAAAGAATTGCGTGATAGCGAGCTGTGGCAAGCTGGTAAAACAGTAAGAAGCCTTCGTCCGGAAAACCAAAAAGTGGCAGAAGTCGCAGAAGCTTAATAATTGAATTCACAAGGTCCTCTTCTAAACGGAAGAGGACCCATTATACGAGATATGAGCACAGTAACAACATTTAACCTCGACTATCAGGCTGCTGCCGAACGGCTAAAAAAAGTAGTGAATAGAACACCACTTACATTTAACCAGGCACTGTCGCGCAGGTATGGGTGCAATGTATATCTCAAAAGAGAAGATTTACAGGTAGTACGTTCCTATAAGCTTCGTGGAGCGTATAATATGATGAGCACATTAAGTGCAGAACAGTTGGCTCAAGGGGTTGTTTGTGCTAGTGCAGGTAATCATGCACAAGGATTTGCCTATAGCTGCAAGCTTTTAAATGTGAAAGGTGTGGTATTTATGCCCATTATTACACCTAATCAGAAAGTGAGCCAAACAAAAATGTTTGGAGAAGGTTTTGTAGAAGTGAAACTGGTTGGAGACACTTTCGACGATTGTGCAACGGCAGCTAAAACTTATACGGCTGCTCACCAAATGACCTTTATTCCTCCATTCGATGATCTACGGATAATCGAGGGACAATCAACAGTTGGCATTGAAATATTGGAAGATCTTTCTGATATCGACTATTTATTTGTTCCGGTAGGTGGTGGCGGATTAAGCGCAGGTGTGGGTAGTTATTTTAAAACATTTTCACCCAGGACTAAAATAATTGGCTTAGAACCTGAAGGGGCCCCTTCTATGACAGAAGCTTTGAGAAACGGGCATCCGGTTGTGCTCAATGAAATTGAACGTTTTGTAGATGGAGCAGCAGTAAAAAGGGTTGGAGATATCACTTTTAATATCTGTAAAGATGTTTTAGATGATATGAAACTGGTACCAGAAGGAAGGGTTTGCTCAACCATTCTTCGGATGTATAACGAAGATGCCATCGTAGCTGAACCCGCTGGAGTATTGTCTATAGCTGCATTGGACGATTATGCAGATGAAATTAAAGGTAAAAATATTGTCTGTGTAGTAAGCGGTAGTAATAATGATATTGACCGCATGCAGGAAATTAAAGAAAGATCGCTTCAGTACGAAGGACTGAAACATTATTTCCTGATCAGCTTTGCGCAGCGGCCTGGTGCCTTGAAGGAATTTGTAAACTTTGTGTTGGGTCCAGATGATGATATTACCCGGTTTGAGTACATGCAGAAACATAATAAAGAAGCTGGTCCGGCATTGGTAGGTATTGAATTGAAATCAAAAAAAGACTACCATTTACTCATTAGTAACCTGGATAAACACCAGATTAATTATACAGAACTCAACAAAAACGATCATCTTTTTGGATACCTGGTTTAATATTGATAAAAGTATACTATATTTATAGAGTAATGCAGGCGCAGCTATCATATCATCACTTCTCACAAACAGTTACACTGTTTGCTGCTGCTATTATTATTATTACAACAACCACAACCCTGTAAAGGGTTAAGTATTTCCATATCACACCTTGGGTCTTTTGACTGTTTTCACCTGAAACAGTTCTGTTATTTTCTTTTTTCATTTTCAAAATATTTTATGAAGGTTCTCAAATTTGGCGGTAGCTCAGTAGCAAATGCAGCGAATATTGAAAAAGTAATCAATATAGTATTACAACAGTCTGCAACAGATAAAAAACTGGTAGTAGTTTCAGCACTTGGAGGAGTTACAGATAAACTATTACAGCTTGCTACCCTCGCATCAGTAGCTGATGAAGGTTATAAGCAGGTTCTGGAAGAAATAGAACAAAAACATCTTGAGTTGGTAAGGGCATTGCTGCCGATACAACAACAAAGTGCTACACTAAGTCTTGTTAAACAACAATTAAACGACCTGGAAAGTGTTTGTGATGGTGTTTATCTCTTGAAAGAATTATCACTCCGTACACAGGATAAAATTGTAGGATATGGTGAACTATTATCATCCCTGATTATTGCTGCTAAATTTCAAACACTTGGCATTCAGCAACTGTGGGTTGATTCAAGAAACCTCATCGTAACAAATTCAAATCATTCAAGTGCATTGGTTGATTTTACTATTACCAACGAAAGAATTGTTTCATGGTTTAAAGCGAATGAATCCAATTATTATATAGCGCCAGGTTTTATTGCAGCAAACCTTGCTGGACATACCACCACATTAGGTAGAGGTGGATCCGATTACACTGCCGCTATTTATGCAGCGGCACTTGATGCTTCAACACTCGAAATTTGGACAGATGTAAGTGGTATGATGACAGCGGATCCGCGAATGGTTTCGAATGCAAAACCTATTGCTCAGATTTCTTATCAGGAGGCAATGGAATTATCTCATTTCGGCGCAAAGATTATTTATCCGCCTACAATTCAACCGGTAATGTTGAAGAATATTCCGGTATGGGTAAAGAATACTTTTGAACCGGAAGCACATGGTACATTGATTGAGAGTCGTTCATCTTCTACAGGTGAGTTTATTCGTGGGATCTCAAGTATAACAAGTATAAGCCTTTTAAGTTTGGAAGGCAGCGGTATGGTAGGAATACCGGGTTTTTCAAAGCGATTGTTTGAATCACTTGCGAATGAACAAATCAATGTAATCCTTATTACACAGAGCTCATCTGAACATTCGATTTGTGTAGGTATTAATGAGGCAGATACTTTAAAAGCCAAAAGAGCAATCGACAACGCTTTTAGTTTTGAAATACAGACTGGGAAAGTAGATCCTTTAATCGTTGAAACCAATCTTGCTATTGTTGCACTGGTGGGCGAACAGATGAAAAGTCATCCTGGAGTAAGTGGTAAAATGTTTGGTGCACTCGGAAGAAACGGTATTAATATTCGTGCTATTGCTCAAGGCTCATCGGAGAAAAACATATCTGCTGTAATAGCCACAACAGATGTTCGTAAAGCCATCAATGTATTGCACGAAGCATTTTTTGAAACTAGTTATAAACAACTCAATGTATTTATAGCGGGTGCCGGTAATGTTGGAAGCAAGCTTATTAACCAGATAATGCAGCAACAACAGATTTTAAAAGAAGAACTAAACCTTCAGTTGCGGGTTGTTGGGATAGCTAATAGTAAAAAGGTCTTGTTTGCAGAGCAGGGCATTGATTTGAATCAATGGCAATCATTATTAAATGATGCGCCAGCTTCAACCATTATGGATTTTGTACAGCAGATAAAGGACAAAAATCTGAGGAACAGTGTATTTGTGGATGTTACAGCAAACGAATCAGTAGCAAATGTATATGGCAATCTGTTGGAGAAAAGTATTTCTGTGGTTGCCTGTAATAAAATAGCCTGCTCTTCAGAATATGCAGCTTACAAACGACTCAAATCATTGGCACGTGAATACAATTCACTTTTCCTGTTTGAAACAAATGTAGGTGCGGGATTACCTGTTATTGGCACACTGAATGATTTATTAAGGAGCGGTGATAAAATTAATAAGATCAAAGCAGTATTATCCGGAACCTTAAACTATGTATTTAATCATTACGATGGCACAAAGCCATTTGCAGAAATCGTTCGGCAGGCACAAGCCGAAGGTTATACTGAACCTGATCCGCGTCTTGATTTAGGTGGAACAGATGTAATGCGTAAAATTATGATACTGGCGAGAGAGGCTGGACAGGTTATAGAAATGGACCAGATCAAAAACACCTATTTCTTACCAGCATCTTGTTTTGAAGGATCGGTTGAAGATTTTTATGCAGAAATGGCCAAACAGGAAGCTCATTTTAAAGCATTATTTGAAAAAGCCTCTGCAGAAAATGCCAAGTTGAAATTTGTTGCAACTTATGAAAATGGTAAAGCGAGTGTAGGACTTGAACATATACCACCCACATCCGATTTTTATCACTTGTATGGCAAAGATAACCTGGTGTTGTTTTATACAGACCGCTATCCAGAGCAACCATTGGTAATTAAAGGAGCTGGTGCAGGTGCTGATGTAACTGCATCTGGAGTTTTCGCGGATATTATTCGTGTAGCAAGAATATAATTTATGCAAATAGGAAAACAAATAAAAGTTCATGCTCCGGCAACAGTAGCCAATATGGTATGCGGATTTGACATACTGGGCTTTGCTGTTAATGAACCATTTGATGAAATGTGGTTAACCTTAAAGGAAGAACCTGGTATTACTATCATTAATAAAGATGCATTTAACTTACCCGTGCATCCCGATAAGAATGTGGCAGGCGCTGCATTACAAGCTATGCTGGCAGCAATGGAATCTCCAATAGGGTTTGAGTTAATAGTAAACAAACATATAAAACCTGGTAGTGGGGTTGGTTCAAGTGCCGCAAGCTCGGCAGGTGCAGTAGTAGCTGCAAATGCTTTACTAGGCAATATGTTTACTAAAAAAGACCTGGTTAGATTTGCCATGCATGGTGAAAAACTTGCTTCGGGTGTAAAACATGCCGATAATATTGCGCCTTGTATTTATGGAGGAGTAACACTTGTAAGATCAATTCATCCGCTTGATATTATTTCCCTTAACTCCCCTCCGCTATATATAACCATTGTTCACCCTCAGATCGAAGTAAGAACTGCAGATGCTAGAAGTATTCTTAAAAAACAGGTTTACCTGAAAGATGCTATAAAGCAATGGGGCAATATAGCAGGATTAGTGGCAGGGTTATTACAGAATGACTATGCATTGATTGGTCGCTCGCTAGAAGATGTATTGATAGAACCGGTAAGAAGTATACTCATTCCAGGCTTTGATAACATAAAACAAAAAAGCAAAGAAGCAGGTGCACTGGGGGGTGGTATTTCTGGCTCAGGACCATCCATATTTATGCTGAGCGAGCATGAATCAACTGCACGTATGGTTGAAAAACTGATGCGGGAAGAATATGAGCAACTTGGCTTAGACAACCATACTTACGTTACAACATTAAACACTACCGGAGTAGAAATCGTGGAATTATAAAAGAGAATTGCATGCATTATTATAGTTTAAACAAACAATCAAGAGAGGTTGATTTTAGGACTGCTACCATTCAGGGTCAGGCACCTGATAAAGGATTATATTTTCCATCAGTTCTACCAAAATTACCCCAGTCTTTTATTGAAGCAATTCCCAATATGAATCGGGAAGAATTAGCTTATGAAGTATTGAAACCTTATGTGGGTGATGATATTCCCGGTAATGAACTGACTTCTATTGTCAAAGAAACAATTGACTTCCCTTTCCCACTGGTTCAATTAAATGAAACCTATTATTCGCTGGAATTATTCCACGGTCCTACGTTGGCATTCAAAGATGTTGGTGCAAGGTTTATGAGCAGATGTCTTGGTTATTTTTCGAAAGACAGACAAACAAAAACAACTGTACTTGTTGCAACTTCAGGAGATACCGGCGGTGCAGTAGCAAATGGCTTTTTGGGTGTTGAAGGAGTAGAAGTGGTTATCTTATATCCATCTGGTAAAGTGAGCAATGTACAGGAATTGCAATTAACCACCTGTGGCCAAAACATAACTGCTTTGGAAATTCAAGGAAGCTTTGATGATTGTCAGGCAATGGTGAAAGAAGCATTTATGGATTCGACTCTTCAGCATAAATTGAGTCTTACTTCTGCGAACTCAATCAATGTTGCGCGATGGCTTCCACAACAACTTTATTACTTCTTTGCCATGCAACAATGGAAGGATAAAAACATATCCCCTGTTATAGCTGTCCCCAGTGGAAATTTCGGCAATATCTGTGCGGGTTTATTAGCACGTTATTCTGGCTTACCGGTCAATAAATTTATTGCAGCTTGTAATATTAATGATACCGTTACCCCTTATTTGGAAACCGGGGTATTTACACCGAAAACAACTGTTCCAACCATATCTAATGCAATGGATGTTGGTAATCCCAGCAACCTGAGCAGGATCATTGAACTATTCAATCAAGAGGGAATAGCTATTCAGGAAATATTACAAACTGCCTGTATTACTGATTCAGTAACCATGACTTGTATGCTAAATGCCTATAAAGAGTATGGGTATACGCTGGACCCACATGGCGCCGTGGCTTTGGCAGCATTACAAAAATTGTTAAAGCCGGATGAAAAGGGCATATTCCTGGAAACTGCGCATCCTGTAAAATTTCCGGATACGGTTACCAATGCAATTGGTAAATCTCCCGAACTGCCAGTTGCTATAGAACCCTTGTTTAAAAAGGAGAAAAAAAGTATTCTCATGGAGGCTTCATTTGATGCCCTTAAAGAATGGTTGATGACCAGGTAAAAATTAGCGATGCTTTTCGTTGAAGTAAACAATGAAAGTACTCCCTTTCTCTACTTCGCTTTCAACGGTAATAGAACCTCCCATTGCTTCAACCTGCGTTTTAGTAATGAAGAGGCCAACACCTTTGGCTTCTTCATGGCGGTGAAAGGTTTTATTGAGGCCAAATAGCTTGTCGCTATGTCTCTTGAGGTCAATGCCTAGTCCATTGTCTTTAAACCTGAGTATCAGTATGCCATTCTCAAAAAGTGTTTCAGCAAATATTACTGGAGTTCGTAGAGGCGATCTGTATTTAAGGGAATTAGATAGCAGGTTTTGCAAAATACTTTCCAGGTAAAGTCTGGGGTATTCAATAGCAGGAGCTTTGGTGAAATTGTAGCTTACCACTGCTTCTGTTTCCATAATCTTTCCGATCATGCTATCTCTTACCTTTTTAAATACATCTTCAAATAGTAAAGGTTCTCTTTTCCTGCCTGTATCTTCCTGTATTTTTAAAGCATCAACCAGTTCATTCAATGTTGCGGAAAGGTTATGGATAACGGTTTCGAATTTTTCGAATAGGATGGCTCTTTCTTCTTCTGTCTGACTTTCTTTATACAACCAAAGCAATGAGTTAAGGTTACTTACAGGCGAACGTAAGTTATGAGAAGTGATATGTGCGAAATTCAATAATTGCTGGTTTTTTTGCTGCAATTGAAAAGACAGTATTTCCTGATCTGTTCTGGATTTTCTTATATCGGAAAAATCTGTCACAATTCCACAGATTGCAAAAACAGCCTTGTTTTCATCAAACAATGGAAATTTGTTGATAAGCATTGTTTTCGAACTTCCATTGTATACAGCGGTAGTTTCTGCCGTTTGTGATTCCTTAGATGATATAATGGCAGATTCATTGCTAACCAACTTTGTGGCAAAGTCTTCAGGGAATATTTCAAAGGTTGTTTTACCAATAATCTCCTCAATTTGCATATCAAAATCTTCGGCAAAACGTTTGTTAACTAGTAAGTACACCCCTTTAATGTCCTTAACAAAGATCGCTGCATCTGCATTAGTAATAATACCTTTTAGTAATTGCTCGCTTTTCCATAGTTCATTCTTACTGTCTTGAAGTGCATTTACAGACTCATAAAGTTCATCGGTCCTTTTTTGTACAATCAGTTCAAGATTTTTATTCAAATTAGAAATCTGGTCTTCCGCTATATTTTTTTTGATATTGATTTTATTAAGCTGTTTAGCGGATAATGCAATACTTATCAATCCAATAAGAATGAATACGGTTGTTAGGAATACAATACCGAGTTCTACATTTAGAATACCTTTTTGGAATAAAAATAACCTGAGTATGCTAACTAAAATTACTGCGATTGTAAGAGCAGGAAATAATTGACGGGCCATGATATTCCCTACCCCACTGCCAGTAAATAATCCAGTAAATCCTAGTTTTTCATTCCATAGCGAGGCGGCAATTGAGCTTATAAAAAAAATAAATGCTGTATGAAATGACATGGTTTTTAGGGTGGGTATTTCATTAAATGCCGGTGCATTTAACAGATATTTGATGATTACAAGAAAAGATATCAGGGTAATTGCATGAAAACAGTATTGGGCTAATTTTCTCAATCGCTCTTGCTGTGATTCCATCAGCAAAAATCCAAATCCAAAAAGAATAAAGGAAAGCGCGGCGCCATGTGCCATTCTTCCGGGCGGATTATTTGTTGTTCTGATGATAAAATCATCTTTTACAAATAATTCATCTATGCCAAAGTTTGTTGCTAAAAAAACTTGTAATAATGTTGCTAACCCCATTGATATTAGTACCAGACTTAATACAAGTTTGAGCGAATGCCATTTTTCATTTGCAATAGCAATGAGTGAAATATTAGTAAGTATAAAAAGTAAAGCCGCATTAAATTTCATCTCCTGATATCCCGGCAAAAGACTTGTAAGTGATGGAATACCAAGCAACCAGCCTATGATTACTACGGTGCTTAGTATAAGACCAAGAACTGCTGCCAACCTGATATACTTTTTTTTGTCGGCTAAATTCATGAGAGAGAAGGCGTTTGTATAGTGATTTTAAAGGTAAAATAATAAAAGTATTGCAAGAATTTTAATCTGTACTAGCCTCAATGTGCTCTTTCAACACGGACACTTACCATTTTTAGGAAAATTTGTAAGGATAATATTCAGGTTCCGTCCATTATTTTTTACCATAATCAAGAAAGCAAAGTAATTTATATGAACCCGTTTACCAGAAAGCTTAAATATGCATTAATAATTGCCGGCGTAGTGAGTATTGGAATTGTATTTGGTCAGGATCAAGCTGTTAGAACAAAATCCTTTAATCTTTCAGGACAGGCAATTGCCATAGAAGGGTATGATCCAGTGTCTTATTTTTTAGATAAAAAACCTGTAAAAGGGAAAAAAGAACTGGCTGTACATTATCAAGGAGTTAATTATTGGTTTACTACTCCTGAACACAAGGCATTATTCCTTAAAAATCCAACAGCTTATGAGCCTGCTTATGGGGGCTGGTGTGCTTATGCGATGGGTGCAAAAGGGGAGAAAGTAAGTGTTGATCCGGAAACGTATAAAATAGTTAACAATAAGCTTTACCTGTTTTATAATCGATTTTTTAATAATACCCTGAAAGAATGGAATAAGGACGAAGCCAACCTCAAATCAAAAGCAGATCAATCCTGGAATAAAATCATTCAACAATAAAATATGCAACCAAAACTACAAACAACCTTACAGTGGGTATTAAGGCTGATTGCCGCCATTATAATGCTGCAAACCCTATATTTTAAATTCTCAGGCTCCGAAGAATCGGTTTATATATTTACCCAAATGGGCATTGAACCCTGGGGGAGGTATGCTACAGGTATTGCTGAACTTATTGCCTCTATCCTGATATTATATAAGCCACTTACTGCCTTTGGGTCACTTATGGCTGTCGGAATTATGAGTGGGGCATTGGTATCCCATATTTTAGTACTAGGGATTGTGGTAAAAGATGATAATGGCTTATTATTTTCTTATGCGCTAATCGTTTGGCTTGCCTCAGCAATACTTACCTGGTTAAATAGGGTTCAACTAGCTGATTTTCTCAAAAAAGTTAAAAAAGGCAAGTGATTTACTATATATTGCTATAGAAGTTATCAAATAAGTGTCGGCAGGATTTAAACTTTAGTCGGTGAAAACAGGGCCTTCCATAGAAAATCGAACGGATTGAAGGGTTTTCATAAAAGAACATTATTTTCACCGGAAAGATGATACATACGACAGGCAAAACCTAGTTGTATAAGAAATCGTAATTAACTCATAAACAGTTGACAAAAAAAACTGATTCTACCAATTATAAAAAGATAGAACCCGTTAATATGCAAATTGCCTACGCTATTAAAAATGTATTTGTTCAGTTACACGAAACATTAGACAAGTTAACTCCAGAACAATATACAGCCTGCAGTAAATCTCTTTTTAATGCTACTATTGGTCAGCATGTAAGGCATATTGTAGAACTTTTTCAATGCCTCGAATCAGGGTATGAAACCGGTCTGGTTAATTATGAGAAGAGAAAAAGGGATAAAGCCATTGAGACAGACAAAGATTTAGCCATCTCATTATTGCACCAGATCAGTAATAATCTTATACGAGCTGATAAACCCATTCAACTTGAAATGAGTTATGATGATGTTTCAAATGAAACCATCAATGTGGAAAGTAACTATTATCGGGAAGTGGTTTATAACCTGGAACATACTGTACATCACATGGCCCTGATTAGGGTGGGTGTAGGTGAGCTATCAGATATTATGCTTCCCGAAGGCTTTGGTGTAGCTACTTCTACTATTAAACATAGGGAAGCATGTGCACAGTAACCTATATCCCGCTTCAAAATAAAATACTGCTTACCTCTAATCGCGATGAAAAAGGAACGCGCGAGAAAGCAATACAACCTGATATTACCAGTTATGGTAAGAAAAACCTTCTTTTCCCAAAAGATGCCCAGGCTGGTGGTACCTGGATAGCAGCATCTGATACGGGATCAATCATGGTCTTATTAAATGGAGGTTTCATTAAACATGAACCTGCGGCACAATACAGGAAAAGCAGAGGACTTATATTCATCGATATTTTAACGGAGGAGAAAGCGATTCCTGCTTTCAAAAAAATACATTTATTAGGTATTGAACCATTTACGCTGGTAATTTGGGAAGACAAAAAATTATTTGAGTGTAGATGGAGCGGTGAAGAAAAATACATCCGGGAGATGGATGCATCTAAACCCCATATCTGGTCATCTGTAACATTATACACTTCTGATATCATACATAAAAGAGAAGAGTGGTTCAACGAATGGTTAACACAATATCCGCAACCAACTGTTCCAGATATACTTTCATTTCACCTATTTGGTGGAGAAGGAGATAAAGAGAATGATATTCGAATGAACAGGAATAATACAATGTTTACAGTAAGTGTAACAAGTATAGAGTGTAACCAAAATAAGGCAGTAATGCACTATGAAGACCTGGTTAGCCAGCAAATATCTGAAGCTTCAATTGCATTTGTTCAGGAACAACCTGTAGCCTAACTTTCCCTCATGTTATCGATCAAGAAGCTAAAGGATCACCCATTATTTATTAAAATATTTCATTGGGAATATTGGCCTTTTGCTGTGCTTTATGCACCTATGTACCCCTATTGGTTTTGGCTTTGCCTTAAAGCAAGGGCGTTCTTTTATGTAAATGCAGCAAACCCAAGCATCCGTAATGGAGGTTTCCTGATGGAAAGCAAAAAAGAAATCTATGATCTTTTACCTAAAGGAACTTATCCGGAGACCTTATTTTTTGCTTTAGGCACCGAAAGCAATATTGTCTTAAATGAGGTAAAGAATAAAGGTATCGCGTATCCTGCAATTGCAAAACCTGACATTGGCATGCGGGGAATGAGCGTTAAGAAAATTGAGAATGATGAAGAGCTACTTGAATACGCAAAAAATAGTAAGGTAGATTTTTTGGTTCAGGCATATATACCCTATGAAGATGAACTGGGTATTTTTTATTGTCGTATTCCAGGTGAAGAGCAAGGAAGAATTACAGGTATTGTTGGAAAGGAATTACTATCTGTAACAGGAGATGGTTGTTCAACGGTCGATCAATTATTACAACAAAATACCAGGTTTATTCTGCAGTTACCAGTATTAAGAAAAACCATTCCTGAAGAGTTATCAGTTGTGCTTCCAAAAGGGGAAAGAAAATTATTGGTTCCTTACGGAAACCATGCCAGGGGTGCAAAGTTTATTGATGTAACCTATCTAGCCGACGAACAACTTAATCGCACCATCGATCAACTTGCCAGACAAATAGATGGTTTTTATTATGGTAGAATGGATGTTCGCTATGAGACCATTGAATCACTTAAAGAAGGAAGAAACTTTTCTATAATTGAATTAAACGGATCTGGCAGCGAACCAACCCATATGTATGATCCATCACATTCAGTGTTCTTTGCCTGGAAGGAAATTATCAGACATTGGAACCTTATGTACAGAATCAGTAAAATCAATCATAAAAATGGGGTGCCTTATATGACAAGGCACGAAGGATTGGCAATGCTTAAAGCCAATCGTCAACTGATTGAAGATATTTCCTGATCTTATTTTATCTACTCTAATTACTTAGTTTCTATTTCTTGCCCTGGTAAACAGTTGCTTGCAGCTTGAGGCTTGAAGCTTGTAGCCCAATTTTCTCCGGTAAGTAATATTTTACATGGCAAAGTTCCTTCAATCAAGTAATTTGCGCGCACAAAGTTTCGAAGTAATATGTTACAAAATGCAAAGGCTTTTCTGTTCGATTTGAATGGAACCATGATTGATGATATGCATTATCACAAACAGGTTTGGTTTGATATTCTCACCAAAGATCTTGGTGCTGATTTAAGCTGGGAACAGGTAGCTTCCCACATGTACGGGAAAAATGTAGAATTATTAATACGCATTTTTGGTCCAGATAAGTTTACGCCAGAAGAAATGGATCGGCTATCCGTAGAGAAAGAAAAAAGATACCAGGCTATTTACAAGCCTCATCTGGCGCTATTACCAGGATTAGACATCTTCCTGAGTCAGGCAAAAGCAAAAAATATTAAAATGGGTATCGGTTCTGCTGCTATCTTATTTAATATCGATTTTGCGATAGACGGATTATCCATCAGGCATTATTTTGATTCCATAGTCGGAGCGGAAAATGTAAAAGACAGCAAACCTGATCCTGAAACCTATTTAAAAGGAGCTGCTGAACTTGGGCTCAATCCTTCCGATTGTATTGTATTCGAAGATGCACCCAAAGGGGTTGAAGCTGCCTATAATGCCGGAATGAAAGCAGTAGTATTAACCACTATGCATACGGCAGATGAATTCAGTGAGTATCCGAATATCCTTACTTATGCGGATGACTACAACAGTTTAATCCCCATGCTGGGTTAACTTTAAAAATAAAAAGGGGTTCTTTTCGGAACCCCTTTTTTATCGTAATCTGGTAAACAATTACCAGAATCTTACATACAATGCGGTAAGCAGCAACAGTGTAATAATGATCAACACTAAAACGGAGTTGCTTACTTTAAACATACCTTTTTCAAAGATGAATGCTTTCGGATTAACTTTTGGTCCGCCAAGGCTAATACCAATCATCAATACCATGGTAAAGAAGAAAGACCAACCCATGTTAATGAGGAATGGTATTTCAAATCCACCTTTTCCATTTGGATAAGCTGTATACAGAATGGTTTCATTACCCAACAATGCAGGAGCATAGTTGTTGAAGAAAACAGAAAGTACAAAACCACAAATTACACCTGCAATCGCTGCAGCTCCTGTGGTTCTTTTCCAGAACATACCAAGTATAAACATTGCGAATACACCAGGACTAATAAAACCAGTGTATTTCTGAATAAAGGTAAATCCACCTTCACCACCAATACCTAATGTATCGTTCCAGGTAAATAATACACTCACAATCATCGCAACAAAAATCGTGACTCTTCCTGTCCAAACCATTTTCTTTTCATCAGCAGCTGGTTTCAGGTATTTTTTATAAATATCCAAAGTAAAAATGGTAGAGATACTGTTAGCCTTACCTGCAAGGGAAGCAACGATTGCAGCAGTTAATGCTGCTATAGACAATCCCTTTAAACCACTTGGTAAGAAGCTGAGGATCGCAGAATATGCACCGTCTTTACTACCCCCTTCAAGTTGAGGAAGGTGGCCGTTTTTATATAATACATAAGCAGCAATACCTGGTAACATAACAATCACCGGCATCATCAGTTTCATTAAACCTGCAAACAAAATACCTGTTCTGGCAGTTTGTAGGTTAGCACCAAGTGCACGTTGTGTAATATATTGGTTACAACCCCAATAATTTAGGTTAACGATCCATTGTCCCGCGAAATACATTGCTATACCAGGAAGTACGAGGTATTTGTTGATTTCTTCCTGTGTCGCATTAGGACCAGGTTTATCAAGTATCATGTGAAAGTGATCAGGAGCTTCTTTAAGCAACGTGTTAAAGCCTGCAATCACATCTTTACCCAAACCAAATTTTTCACTCACGATCAGTAATGCCATATAGGTTGTAGCAAGACCTCCGATAATTAATACCGCAACCTGTATTACATCTGTATATCCAATTACTTTCATGCCGCCCAGGGTAATTACCAATGCAAATACTGCCAATAATACCATGATAAGGTGAAGGTATTGTCCACCAACCAAACCATTGATGGCAACGGCTCCGAGATATAGAATGGACGTGAGGTTTACAAATACGTATAAGAATAGCCAGAATACCGCCATGATCAAAGCCACCGTTTCATTATAACGGTTGGTAAGGAACTGAGGCATGGTAAAAATCTTATTCTTAAGATAGATGGGCATGAACCAGATGGCAATAATAATTAATGCCAGGGCTGCAATCCATTCATAGGCAGCAACTGCTGTTCCCACAAAAAAGCCCTCTCCACTCATTCCTATAAATTGCTCCGCAGAAATATTGGAAGCAATCAACGAAGCGCCAATGGCCCACCAGGTTAGTGAACCTTCTGCTAGGAAGAAATCTTTGGTATCGGTTGTTGTCTTCTTTTTTCGAAGGTAAATCCAGTATCCATAACTGGCTACAATGATAAAGTAGAACAGAAAGACAATAATGTCAATAGTGGCAAGTCCTTTCATTGGTTTTAGGTTTTCGTAGATTGTAATTTCGCTATTTATTGATAAAATTTATCATTCCAGCGTAATTCATTTTTAAATTGATATAGATTGGTGTTGTTATTTATACTTACAAACTCAATTCCGGCCATTCCTGCAAAGTCTTCCATTTGCTCAGCATTGATATTCTGAGAGTAGCAGGTATGGTGAGCACCTCCAGCCAGAATCCAGGCTGCGCAGCCATTGTGCATGTC
>CAZTCS010000020.1:37745-39007 GCA_964611995.1 uncultured Sediminibacterium sp.
AACCCTGGCCACAGGCAGTTTTGGCAAACTACTGATTGGTGCAACTGCCATTACATCGTTCACCAGTAAACGGAAACGATTGCCCATATCAACAATAGAAGCATTAATCGCAGGCCCTGATCCAGAGTTGAAAACAAGTCTTACAGGATCAGCCTTACCCCCAATTCCTAGCGGATGTATTTCACAGCTTGGTTTACCATCCGCAATAGATTCACAGATTTCAAGCATGTGGGCGCCAAGTACGAGTTTATTATCCGGGTTAAAATGGTAGGTATAATCTTCCATGAATGAATTGCCACCTTTCAATCCAGCACCCATTACTTTCATGGCACGAACAAGTGCAGCAGTCTTCCAATCGCCTTCTCCTGCAAACCCATAACCCTGACTCATTAAACGCTGGGCGGCAATACCGGGTAATTGCTCGAGTCCATGAAGATCTTCGAAAGTGGTTGTAAAGCCCTTAAAATTCCCTTGTTTGAGGAATCGTTCGATACCCAGTTCTATTTTGGCTGCAGCTTTTAAAGAAGCATGCTGGGCAGCTCCTTTTTGTAAGCTATCCATTAAAGTATAACTAGCAATGTATTCTTCTACGAGTGAATTGATATCACCTTCGGTTACTTCTTCTATTACCTGTACCAGATCACCTACACCATAAGTGTTTACTGAATAGCCAAACTTTATTTCTGCTTCTACCTTATCGCCTTCTGTAACAGCAACAAAGCGCATATTGTCTCCAAAGCGAACAAATTTTGCACCCTGCCAGTCGTTCCAGCCGGCGGCTGCTCTTATCCAGCCATTGATTTTTTCAATGCATTCAGGATCACTCCAGTGACCAACTACTACTTTCCGCTCAATACGCATACGGCTCATGATAAAACCGAATTCTCTGTCGCCATGCGCACTTTGATTCAGGTTCATGAAATCCATATCAATGGTAGACCAGGGGATATCACGGTTAAACTGTGTATGAAAATGCAACACAGGCTTACGTAATATTTTGAGACCACCGATCCACATTTTAGCCGGAGAGAAAGTGTGCATCCAGGTAATAATACCAATACAGTTTTCGGTATTATTTGCTTCCTGGCATATTGCATATATTTCTTCTGATGATTTTACAGTAGGCTTATAAACTATTTGAACCGGCATGCTAGGCGTTTGGTTCAAAGCGTCGGCAATAACGGTAGAATTAGCTGCTACCTGTTTAAGTGTTTCTTCACCATACAAATGTTGGCTTCCTGTAACAAACCAAACTTCCAGTT
>CAZTCS010000021.1:0-23591 GCA_964611995.1 uncultured Sediminibacterium sp.
GATGTCGGATGTCGGATGTCGGATGTCGGATGTCGGATGTCGGATGTTTTGGAAACGCAAGGTATTATTATTTCTAATAGACCTAACACCTTACACCTAATTGCTAACACCTAATTGCTAACTGCCAATAGCTAACGGCTAAAAGACTAAACTGCAAAGGAGGTTCCGCAGCCGCAGGTTTTGCTGGCATTGGGATTGCTGAATGTAAAGCCCCTGCTGTTTAGGCCGCCTTGCCAATCAACTTCCATTCCATAGAGGTATAATTGGTGGCTTTTATTCATCACACAGGGTATTCCTTCAATTACAAAATGCTCGTCTTCATCGGTTGGAAGATCGAATCCTAAGATATAAGTCATACCACTACACCCACCACCCTTCACGCCAACACGAAGTACCTGATTTTGGTCGAACGAAGGTTCTCCCATCAAACGCTTAATTTCAATAATCGCGCCTTCTGTTAAACTTACCGGAGTACTGGTTACTGTATTCATAATACCTTATTTCTTATACAAAATTACGAATGATTTAATAAACCCTGTTTTTTGCCATTTTCGATTCCCGAAAAACCCATTTTTAGCCTTTTCAGGTATATAACGGGCAATTCGACCAGAGAGCCTATTTTTGTCGAAATTCGCTTACATGATGGATACTACGATGTTGTTAACCGTGGTGATTGGTTTAATGATTGCCGGCTTTGCAGGTTACCTTTTTTATCTACAGAGAAAAAACCAACGCGAAGAAAAGCAGGACAAAAAAGGCTCCGTTGAACTCCAGTTACAAGCTTATGAGCGACTCACGCTCTTAACCGACAGAATTGCTCTCCCAAATCTTATCAGCAGACTTGGAACACCTGATATTCCTGCGAAAGACATGCAATTCCTTTTAAGCAAACATATTAAGGATGAATTCGATTATAATATCACCCAACAGATTTATGTAGCTCCCGAAATCTGGAATGCCATTCGAAACCTAAAAGAAAAAAACCTTTTACTCATTCATCAGATTGCAGCTACACTTCCAGAGAATGCACCAGCTTCTTTATTAAACCGTGCAATACTGGAATACCTTGTGAACGATCCAAAATCGAATCTTCATGAAATAGTCAGCGAGGCTTTAAGTTATGAAGCCAAGAAATTATTGTGATTGTGTGAATTGTCAATTGTGAATGGTCAAATTATTCACCATTCACAATTGACAATTCACGTCCCCTAAACTCTGCCAATGAAAAAAATAACCACCGATAGCGGAATAGAAATAAAAGCGGTTTACAACTCAACCGATAATCCTGTAACAAATTTAGAAGCACCAGGAGAATTTCCTTATACCAGGGGTGTGCAGGCTGATATGTATAGAGGCAAGTTGTGGACGATGCGCCAATATGCAGGATTTTCTACCGCGGAAGAAAGTAATAAACGATACCATTATTTATTGTCACAAGGTGTGATGGGACTAAGCGTTGCGTTTGACTTACCGACTCAAATCGGGTACGATAGCGACCATGCACTCGCTGAAGGAGAAGTGGGTAAAGTTGGTGTGGCAATTGACAGCCTGGAAGACATGGAAACCCTTTTCAAAGGCATCCAACTTGAACAGGTTAGCACTTCTATGACTATTAATGCTACTGGATTTATTTTATTGGCTTTTTATGTGGCACTTGCTAAAAAACAAGGTGCGGATCTGTCGAAAATCAGCGGTACCATTCAAAATGATATTTTAAAAGAATACGCAGCTCGAGGCACTTATATCTATCCTCCTAAACCTTCGATGCGTATCATCACCGATATATTCGAATGGTGTAGCAAGGAATTACCTAAATGGAATACCATCTCTATTTCAGGCTATCATATACGTGAGGCTGGAAGTACAGCGGTGCAAGAAATAGCTTTTACACTCAGCAATGGGAAAGCTTATGTAAAAGCAGCCTTAGAAAAAGGACTTGATATCAATGTATTTGGAAAGCGTCTCTCCTTTTTCTTTAATGCGCATAATAATTTATTTGAAGAAGTTGCCAAATTCAGGGCAGCCAGAAGAATGTGGGCACAAATGATGCGTGAACTCGGGGCTACAGACGAAAAAGCAATGATGCTGCGCTTTCATACACAAACTGGTGGAGCTACCTTAACTGCACAACAACCTTTGAATAATATCTGCAGGGTAACCATCCAAACCCTCGCTGCAGTATTGGGCGGAACACAGAGTTTGCATACAAACGGGTATGATGAAGCATTAAGTCTACCTACAGAAGAAGCTGCAAGGATAGCGCTTCGTACCCAACAAATTGTTGCTTTTGAAAGTGGCGCACCTGATACAGTAGATCCATTGGCTGGTAGTTTCTTTGTAGAAAACCTTACCCGTGAAGTGGAAGAAAAAGCATGGCAACTGGTACAAAAAATCGATGCTATGGGTGGCAGTGTAAGCGCCATTGAAGAAGGCTTTATGCAGGATGAAATAGCCAAGAGTGCTTATGAATACCAACGTAATATTGAGAGTGGAGATAAAATAATTGTTGGCGTAAATAAATTCCAGGTAACAGAAACTAATACCACACCGGTATTTAAAATTGATGATACTATTCGGCAGGTTCAATCAGATAAACTTCAGATGCTTAAGGCCAAAAGAGATAATGAGCAGGTTAAGTCTGCACTTGATGCAATCAGTCATGCAGCAGTTTCTGGTGAAAACCTGATGCCATTAGTCATTCATGCAGTGGAACAATATGCAACACTGGGTGAAATTTCAGATACCCTCAGAAAAGTTTTTGGAGAATACCAATAAGTATTTGCAACATGTACCAGACAGAATTGGTTACCAATGCCACCCAGATTCAACAGATAGCTGAATTATCGGCCACAAACCTAAAGTCAGCCGTTGATGAGAATACCAAAATTGAACAGGGATTCCTTACCTGGGAATACAATGTAGAATTGCTATCTGCCATGCATGAAATTGCACCAAGTGTAATTGTCACCTATGAAGGTGAGGTTGTTGGATATGCATTAACTGCCACACATGCAATGGCTGATGTTCATACTGAAATGAAAGTAATGCTTCAAAATCTTTCAACCCTTCAATACCTTGGCAAACCCCTTAATGATTACAGGTATTACATGATGGGACAAATTTGCATAGCAAAAGAACATCGCGGCAAAGGCCTATTTGAAATGCTATATAAACACCACAAAAACATATACGGCCCTTCATATGATTTCTTACTAACAGAAGTATCCACCTCCAACCACCGCTCACTACGTGCCCACGAAAAAGTAGGCTTCAAAACCATCCATACTTATAGGGATCATGCGGATGAGTGGGAGGTGGTAATTTGGAAATTTGGAAATTTGAAAATTTGAAAATGAAGGAGTTTTTTATGCTGCGCATAAAAATGAACATTTTAAAATATTAGTCCTCTAATCCTCCTTATTCCTCATTTTCAAATTCTCAAATTTTCAAATTTTCAAATTAATAATTAAGAATTGCCGAAAACTACGATCAACGCATAAATAACGCCGGGTAGCCAGAATAAGAGTGTTAGCAGTAAGCTAAGCCAGAACTTTCCATTTATTTCGCCCTGGTGTAAGCCTACGGCTAATGGGGGAAGGATTACGCAGAGGATACCGAGTAATACCTGATTGGTACTTACCTCTCCTCCTGCTTTCTTGGTGGCTTTGTATTCGCGAAGCATTTTCTTTACTTCTTTCATCTTGGCCTTTCTTTCGGTTCTGGTCAGGCTTTTAAATTCACGCATTGCGTCTTCAACCACAATATCATTCATAATCGGCTCAGTGGTAATAGTGGTTGAAGTATCCGTATTACTTGTTTTGGATGTAATTACACTGGCTTCAGCAGCAATGGATAAACCTAGTGCAATAGACAGAAGGGTAAAAATTTTCATACTTGATGGATTTAACACTGAAAATACGGTTTTTTAATTTGGTGGAAAGGTCATAATCTCTATGTATATTGCTTTTCTGTAAACTTATTCACTTTAACCAAGGCTAATTACATGAGAAGTATTTTATTCAGTACAGCATTGCTGTTAGGCACAGTAGCAGCGGCACAAGATTTACCCGCTACTTACCCGCAACTGGTAAAAGATATAACCCCTAAACTGGTTGAATGGCGCAGACATTTTCACCAGAATCCTGAATTGTCTAACCGTGAGTTTAAAACAGGCGCCTATATCGCCGATTACCTGCGTTCAATTGGGTATGAAGTAAAATCCAATGTTGCAAAAACGGGTGTAGTTGCTGTACTCAAAGGCGGCAAGCCTGGACCTGTAGTGGCTTTAAGGGCTGATATAGATGCATTGCCTGTAACGGAAAGGGTAAATATTCCATTCGCTTCTAAAGTAACTACTTCTTTCAATGGACAAAATGTTGGCGTAATGCATGCCTGCGGACATGATTCGCATACTTCCATCTTAATGGGAACTGCTACTGTTTTAAAACAAATGCAAAAAGATGTTCCGGGAACGGTGGTCTTTCTATTTCAGCCAGCTGAAGAAGGTGCTCCTGAAAATGAGGAAGGCGGTGCATCACTAATGGTTAAAGAAGGTGTATTGAATAATCCTAAAGTTGAAGCGGTTTTCGGAATGCACATAAAATCAGAAGTTCCTGTCGGACAACTACAATACAAAACAGGTGCGTTTATGGCATCATCTGACTGGTTTCGTATTAAAGTGAAGGGTAAAGGTGCTCACGGTTCCAAGCCCTGGACGGGAGTAGATCCAATTGCCGCTGCAGCCAATATTATTGAAGGATTGCAACAGATTGTCAGCAGACAAATGGAACTTACTAAAGCTCCTGTTGTTATAAGCGTTGGATCCATTCACTCAGGTGTAAGGAACAATATTATTCCTGAAGAATGTGAATTGCTAGGTACCATCAGAACCTTAGACAGCAAAATGCAGAAAGAAGTACACGAGCGCATCCGTAATACAGTAAAACATATTGCTGCCAGTTCTGGTGCAGAAGCTGATGTTTTTATAGACACTAAAACCCTGGTTACCTACAACGACCCTGAATTAGTAAAACTAACCCTCCCCTTTTTGGAGAAAGCGGCTGGTAAAGGAAATGTTGTTGAAAGAGACTGGGATACTGGTGCTGAAGATTTCTCTTTTTATGGGGTTGATATACCTAGCTTTTTCTTTTACCTGGGAGGAATGCCAAAAGGCATGGATCCGGCTAAGGCATCTTTGCACCATACACCGGATTTCTATATTGATGAAAGTGGGTTTGATCTTGGGGTGAAAGCTTTTTGTCAATTGGTGTTTGATTATGCGAAGGTTAAGAAATAAAAAAAACATTAATTGCCACTGAGGGCACTGAAATACACTGAATAATTCTGTGCTCTCAGTACCCTCAGTGGCAATTATTTTTAACCATAATTCCTCGCCCCAAACAATAAACTTCCAATCCTAACCATTGTACTACCCTCTTCAATGGCAATTTTATAATCACCACTCATGCCCATGCTGAGAATGGGGGATGTTAGATCGCTGATGTTGGATTTGATCAGTAGTTGATGTAAGTATTGAAATTCATTCCTCACTTTGTTTTCATCTTCACTGAAAGAAGCCATACCCATTAAACCGCAAACTTTTACATTCGGGAATAAATCTAACTGTGACATAGCTTCAATCAATTCATGCTCATCCATTCCAAATTTAGTCTCTTCACTCGCTATATGAACCTGTAATAAGCAATTAATAACCCTGCTGTTTTTAGCTGCCTGCTTATCAATTTCCTTCAACAATTTTAGGCTGTCAACTCCATGAATAAGGTGAACAAAAGGCGCGATATATTTTACTTTATTGGATTGTAAATGTCCAATAAAATGCCAACGGATATCATGTGGAAGTACAGCCTGTTTGTCAACCAGTTCCTGAACATAATTCTCACCAAAATCTCGTTGTCCTAATGCATATAATGATTGGATATCTTCAACAGGTTTTGTTTTACTAACTGCAACCAATGTAACTCCATCAGCAGTTAATGCTGCACTGAGTTGCTGGTACTGCTCAACATTTACGGGCATGTCGGGAATTTGGAACGAAAATAGTGAATTGTCTTGGGTGAATTGTCAATTGTGAATGGTCAATAGGGAGTAATAGTAATTTAATATTCACCATTCACAATTGACAATTCACGCCTCATGCCCTACTTGTAAACATTGCTTTCACAAAATCAGCAACCAGATAGCTGATCATCTTACCGGTGCTGTGGCCGGCTCGGCCGTCTGATAATTGTACGGCGCCCTCGCAAATATGGAGGTAGGCCACTTTGCTATCGGTTGCGGTGAAGTTGATGTATTGACGGGCATGAGCCAGGGTTATGCCTGCCGGACTAGACGCACTGCTGATACTGTTTTCAATTACATCCATATCTAATTCAATACCGCAGTAAGTGTCTTCGGTAAAACCAGTGGCATGAGCTACCGATTGTAGGAATGTTCTTTTTTCATGGAGGAAAATATCTTCGTAACTGATACAATCTATGAATGGATTATTCACCATATCCATCCACACATTTTGAGGAAGATAGTTTTCATGATAGCCAATCACACAATATTTTTCCAGGTATCCATCGGCTTCAGCATAAGAAAATCCATTACCACTGTGCCTGCCTTCCATGGGTCTGAAATCGGCATGCGCATCAAGGTTAATCGCATTGATCTGTGCTAATGGAATTAATCCGGATTTATACAATCCTTTTGCTGCTCCTTTGATACAGGGGTAAGCATTATTATGTCCACCTCCAATTACAATAGGAATCTTTTGATTTTGGGTGATGAGGTGTATTAATTGCTCCACTTCATCATCAATCATATTTACGGCATGTCTGTAGGCGGCTAATTGTTCATCGTATCCCTGCGCATTTGAATCGATCAGTTGCTTGGCTTCGTTGAAATCAAAGTGACCAATTAACAGGATACTACTTCCTTCAAAAAAATCATTACTCTGGATATTTAAAAAGGCCTGTAAGAAAGCAATCCAGGCAGAATCACAACCTCCCACACCCTGGTTTGCCAAAACCCCAATATCTTCCGGAATTCCAATCAATACAAAAGGCGCACTTGACTGCCTGATAGCAGTTTCCAAATCAGGCGCATGTTGTAAAACCTGTATCCGCTCCCCGATTTTTGTTTCAAACCGACGTATGCGTGTAACAGACAGGACATCCTGCTTATTATAAATTTTCAAATGTGGCAGTTGCAAAGCGTTGGGTTTTGTAGATTGAATATACGGAAAACCACGAAAAAGTGAGTAGTGAGTAGTGAATAGTGAGTTATTATAATAAGTATCAACTCACTATTCACTACTCACTACTCACCAAATACCCCCATTTACCAAAACCTGATCAATTAAATTAGATCCGAAGGCATAGGGAATATAGGCTATTGAGGGAATGGGTTTGGTTATGATGAGGTTTGCGCGCTTGCCTACCGTGATGCTACCTACTTCTTTTTCGAGACCCATGGCAAATGCACCGTTAATGGTTGCCGCGTTTATGGCTTCTTCGGGTAGCATTTTCATTTGAATACAGCTCATTGAAACAACTGTATTCATGTTGCCACTTGGACTTGATCCTGGATTGAAATCTGAAGCTATTGCTACGGCTGCCCCCGCATCTATAATGTTTCTTGCAGGCTGGAAGGGCATGCGGAGAAAATAGGCTGCTGTAGGTAAGAGTGTGCCAATGGTATTAGATGATGCCAATATATTAATGGTCTCTGCATCCATGGTTTCTAAATGATCTACTGAAACGGCATTCAATGAAACACCTGCCTGCACTCCTCCAGAAAGATTTAGCTGATTGGCATGAATTTTTGCTTTTAATCCATATTGCTTACCCGCTTCACAAATGCGAATGGTTTCTTCCTGACTGAAAAAGCCATCCTCACAAAATACATCAATATAATCTGCTAACTGCTCCCGATCGATTGCTGGCAACATATCATTGATGATAAGGTCGATATAGGATTCATGATCATCTTTAAACAATATGGGATATGCATGCGCTCCCAAAAATGTTGCTTTTACCGGTATGGGAAGCTGTTCTTTTAAACGACGTATCACACGTAACATCTTTAACTCAGCATCCAGTGACAAACCATACCCACTTTTTATTTCAATAGCTCCGGTACCTAGGGCAATTAGTTCTAGTATTCTTTTTCTGGCTTGTTCATAAAGCACATCTTCTGTTGTTAGGGCCAGTTTATTTGCTGAGTTTAAGATACCTCCCCCTTTTGCAGCTATTTCAGCGTAACTAAGTCCTTTTAACTTATCTACAAACTCATCTTCCCTACTGGCTGCAAATACGGCATGTGTATGGCTATCACACCAGCATGGTAGTATACTTCCTCCTTTAATGTCAAGCACTTCAGTTGCATCCGGACAAATATCCATGGTGCCAAAATCTGCAATACGTCCATTGATAATCTGTAACCATGCATTATTCAACACGGGCAAATTTTTTAAAGCCTCTCCTCTTAATAATTCGGGATGCTTGCGAACATTTATGAGTTGATGAATGTTGGTGATTAGCATATTAGACATACCAGCAAATTAAGGAAAAACATATTGCCATTAAATGAAATTATTATCAAAGAACACAAGCGTTAACGATTATCTACAACAGTTGAAAAGCCTTTATTAGAACCAATAATGAATACGTTACCTTCGAACAACTCAAATCAAGTAAGCAGGTGATAGCAAGATTAACCATAGTAAAATATCCAAGGTGGATGGGATGGGCAGGCTTTTTGTCAATGGCATTGTTTCGTATCCCACTATGGTTTAGCAGTACTCACAGTTTTTGGAAACTGATGGGTTGTGGAAGGAATGGTAGTTTTGATAAAACTCCAGACTGGCGGCAATGGGCTCTGCTGGAAATATGGGACGCCAAAACAAAACAGGGACCACACCCCCTATTCATACAACAATGGTGGAAATTTTTTGGTTGCCAAAAACGAATATTGATGCTTAATCCGATTGAAGGACATGGCACATGGGATCATAAACTGGTATTTGGTACGCTTCCAAAAAAAAGTATGTATGATGGTAAGATCGCCATACTTACAAGGGCCACTATTCGTATTAATAAACTCAGCAGCTTCTGGAGTCAGGTAGATGCCGTAGCACAAAAAATGGCAACAGCTCCTGGATTTCTTGGGTCTGTTGGTATTGGTGAAGTACCATGGATCAAACAAGCAACCTTCAGTATCTGGGAATCAAAAGATGCAATGACCAGCTTTGCCTATAAAATGCAGGAGCATGCAGAAGTAGTCAGGAAAACAAGAAGCGAAAACTGGTATAGCGAAGAAATGTTTGTCCGTTTCCAAATCATTGATAATGAAGGAGATCTGAATGTATTATCGCCAATTAGGGAAAATGCGTAACTTTATACTTTAGATGCATCATTGCTCGACCATATCATTGCTTACAGCCCATTTTGCCTGGATGTATCGTGGTCTTAATTCAATGCCCGACCACTGAGGTCGAAACATTTTCCCCTTCCAACGATAGCATTACTTTATTCATTTAATTCCGTTCTTACATGGAACATACATTGTTTGTTACCTCAGAAATAGGTACGTTAAAACGTTTATTGGTACATAGTCCTGATAGTGGCTTAGGAAAAGTGGTGCCTTCAAAGGCGCAGGACTGGTTATTTGAAGATATCGTTCACCTTGATACCATTCGCAAAGACGAATACGATTATTATACAAAGCTGCTTTTGTATTTTCTTGACCCGGGAAAAATAAAAGGAAGGCTGAAGGAAATTGATCAGGATAACAGAAACTTTTTCAAACCGGATTCAGTCTTTTTTCATAGGTCAGATAAAGTAGTTGAATTACAGTGGCTGCTGGCTGAAATTCTGGAGGATAAAAACATCCGCTCTCAATTAGTAGCATCTGTTGCTGCAATTGAAGGATGCACTTTTGAAGTACAGCAAAAGCTGTTTGAATATTCTGCAGTAGAGCTTTCTAAAACATTTATCTCTGGTACTTCCATCGATAAAGAATTACTTTTTGCCCCTATTCCGAATTTTATTTTCACGCGTGATATTGGCATTACCATTAAAGATCATGTACTGTTAAATAAACCTGCTAAAAAAGCAAGAACCAGGGAAGCACTACTTTCCAAATACATCTTCTTTCATCACCCTATGTTTGCTGCCTGGCAGAAGAATATCATTGAACTAAACGACTCGAACCAGGGCTTTCTTATGCCCGAGGAAGAAGAAGATGATCGTAAAACTACCCTTGAGGGTGGAGATATAATGGTGGTTAGTCCAAAGCATCTATTGGTAGGTATCAGTGAAAGAACATCCGCTGAAGCGGCAGCATTAATTACCAACCTGGTGTTTGAAAAAAATTTAATGGAAAAAGTTACCATCATACGCATTCCTAAAAAGCGTGATTACATGCATATCGATACTGTATTCACACAGGTAAAAAAAGATGTGTGGGTTATGCTGGGTAATTTTTCGCGGAAGGCAGTGAAACATGAAGACGATAATACCATTGAAAGAATATTACAGGTAAAGAAAGAAGAGAAAATAAAGATTACCCAATTTCATAAGAAATGCCCAGATAACCCTACCCTTTTCGATAGCCTGGAAGATTTACTGGTAGATATCAGTGTAAATGATTTGCATTGCGAAAACGAAGTGCGTTTTATCTTCTCGGGTAACAATGAATTTCCATATAACGCAAGGGAACAATGGACAGATTCCTGTAACCTGCTTGCCTTGAAAGAAGGTGTTGTATTGGGCTACGACAGAAATGATAAAACCACAGAAGCTTTTCGCAAAGCAGGTTTTACCATTATTCATGTTAAAGAACTCCTGCAACAATTAGAGGATGGAACCATTTCAACAGAAACCCTAACAGATACATTAATATTAATGCCATCAGCCGAACTCTCCCGTGCACGCGGAGGATTTCACTGTATGAGTATGCCGCTTTGGAGAAGCGAGGAAGAATAGCGTGAATGGTGAATTGTGAATGGTGAATAAGGGGTGTTTTATTATTATTCACCATTCACCATTGACAATTCACACCTAGTCCATCACAAACTCAAACCCCTATGCAAACAACTTCACACTTGCTCATGATAAAGCCGGTTCGATTCGAATTTAACGCGGAGACGGCGGTTAATAATAGTTTTCAGCAATATTCATCTGATGATACCATAGCTGAAAAAGCAGCAATGGAATTTGATCAGTTTGTTACTGTACTAACCAATGCTGGTATTGATGTAACGGTTGTACAAGATAGTCCTGAGCCACATACCCCAGATTCTGTATTTCCTAACAACTGGATTTCTTTTCATGATGATGGCACAGTGTTTCTATATCCCATGTTTGCAGAGAATCGTAGACTTGAAAGAAAGCCAGCGGTAATAGAAGCCATAAAGCAAAAATTCAACGTAAAACAAACCATTGACCTAAGCAGTTTTGAGCAGCAACAGTTGTTCCTCGAAGGCACTGGAAGCATGGTGTTGGATAGGGTAAATAAAATTGCCTATGCCTGTTTATCACCAAGAACAGATCTTACTGTATTAACAACCTGGGCAGAAAAAGCAGGTTATACAATAGTTGACTTTATCGCTGTTGATAATAATGGTTTACCTATTTATCATACCAATGTGATGATGTGTGTGGCTGATCAGTACGCTGTTATCTGTTTAGATGCTATACCAGATATAGCCAAACAAAACATGGTGAAAGATGCATTAATGAGTTCTGGTAAAACGATTATACCGATCAGTTTTTCTCAGATGAATCAATTTGCCGGCAATATGTTACAGGTTCAAAATAATGCTGGCAATAAATACCTTGTAATGTCGAGCCAGGCTTATAACAGCTTAACCGATGCCCAGATCAAAGCAATAGAAGTATTTAATCCTATACTCCATTCAGGCATTAAGACTATTGAAACCAATGGGGGTGGAAGTGCAAGGTGTATGATGGCCGAGGTATTTCTCCCACTTAAGTAGGCAAACAGCGTTTTGATAATTTCGGGTGTCTCAATATAAAGCACATGGCAAAAGCATCATTAAACAGGCTGATTTACGAAAAACTGGAAGAGCAGGTTCTGTCCATTCAGGAGCAACTGACCAGACCCGTATTTCTTCAGTATGCTGAATTATTGAAAATGCACCATGATGGACGTGTACTGTTTTCAGATGCTGATGATATAGCTTCTATTCTGTCTGAGAAAGCCAATGATATCGGAGCCCAAAATGAATTTGCTGCATTTATGGATGCTCATCAGGTAGATATTATGCAAGCGGTACATTACTTAAAGCAGGAATTGAGGGAATGTTTTTCGGAAGAAGCCGCAAGACAACAGTTTAAAAAATCCGGTGCTGTTTCATTCTCTTACGATTGGTATTTTCATTACGACTCCGGTATAAATTTCTTTAAAAATATCTTCTCCTACCCCATTATACTTGAGCCAAGGTACCTGAACCATGAGTTACCGCCCGATCATTACGATGCTTTCGCAAAGGGCCCGGATTTTTCACCCGTATGGCCCGATTGCAGTGAATTAATTGAGCGGACAGATTTAGATGGCGACTTGCTAAACCTCGGTAGTCAGTTAATGAACTTTTACCAGTATCAATCGCGCCTATTCCTCCACCTCGCACTTCGTGAAATGAATGAAGCTGGGGAACTGTCTTTTATTCAAAAAGATCCTTTTATCTTCTACATTGCAGAACACGATAGTGAAGAGATGACATTATTTGTTGCCTGATTTATTGGCAAGTATAAACATTGATCATACAATCTAGCTGATCGGTAGCCATGTGAAGGAGAAGACCTATGGCGATAATCCGAAATTTCGGAACAAATAGCAATACTACATAGACTGCAATAGCGGGATAACTATGTAATGGATGAAAATTAATACTACATCTGCAGGCATCAAATAAAGGGGTGGCAAGCAAATGATCAAGATCAACCAGCATGGTTAACCACAAGATAAGGGTTACTTTTTTCCACTTGGATCTGAAAAAATATAGCCCAATCAATACTGGCAAGCCAAAATGCAGGAAATAGTGTACAACAGATTGAATAGTCGGCAATGAAAGGAATTAATGGTTGATGTTTTATCTCACTTTTTGAAGCACTTCATTTCTATAAATTGTGCATTTCAACGTGAAAATAGTAAATCACCCATAATTATGGCTCATGCCTAAGGCATTTAATGCCGACCAGGTCATCACGCCAATACTTGTTGTTATTGCTGACTCGTCTAAATTAAAGGTTGCTGTATGCAGAGATGAAGTGATTCCTTTGGGTTTACTGCCGGTACCCAATAAATAAAAACAGGAAGGTGCCAGATGAGAATAATGGGCAAAATCTTCTGCAGCCATCCATGGATCCGCTTCATCAACGTTATCACTTCCAATAAATTCACTTGCGGTTGATATGATTTGATCGGCGACCCGATTATCATTGACCAGAAATGGATAACCTTTTCTGATTAAAAAATCACAATTCCCTCCCATACTGATGGCAATACCTTCGGCAATTTTTTTCATTCTTTCATGTGCTTCGTTGCGCCATTTTTCATCCATTGTCCTGAATGTACCTTCAATACTAACTTCATCAGGTATAATATTAATTGCTCCATTAGCTATTACTCGACCAAAAGAAAGTACCGTTGGTGTGGTCGGATTGGCAAACCTGCTCACCAGTTGTTGCAGTGAAACTAATATTTGCGCAGCAATCATTACAGGGTCGATATTTTTATGTGGCTGGGCACCATGTCCACCTTTCCCGTACACTTTTACAAAAAGTTCATCCATCGAAGCCATAAACATTCCTTTGCGAATCGCAATTTTACCTGATTCAAGAAAAGGGCTTACATGTTGTCCAATAACAGCATACGGAACAGGGTTTTCTAAGTGCCCCTCTTTTATGAATTCAACTGCACCACCCGGTAATACTTCTTCTGCTTGCTGGAAAAACAATTTTACCTGTCCACCAAAATTGTCTCGTAAAGACTGAAGCAGTTCTGCAACGCCCAGTAAAGAAGCTGTGTGAAAATCGTGTCCGCATGCATGCATAACACCATGATTACGGGATCTATAATTAAATGTATTTGCCTCTGTAATAGGCAGAGCATCTATATCGGCACGCAACACAATCACCCGATCAGAAACAAGATTGCCTTTTATATAGGCCACTATACCTGTTTCAGCTACGGGTTTCCATGCTACACCAATTTCATTGAGCTTTTGTTTGATAAAAGTACTGGTTTGGAATTCCTTAAAAGAGAGCTCAGGATTAGCATGCAGGTGTCTTCTATAGCCAATTATTTTATCTGAAATTGCTGCTGCTTTTTGTTTGATTATGTCGATCATACATCATGGTTTAATTTTTTTCATACTCCACTTCATCAATCTTTTTCAAGCGTACAGGTTTCCCTCCTGTCAATTTACTTTTTTCAGCAGCTTCCAGAAAGGCAATCAGCTCCAGTGTTTCCTCTTTTGCTACTGGGCTTATGCCAGTGTCAAAAAAATTTGTAATCTGCTGAAGCAAAGATTCATACCCGGTAAATGTGCCTAATTGAATAATTCCATTTTCACAGTAACAGGTTCCACCAAAATCAGTTTTGCCGGATCTGAGTCCCCTGAATGTTCCTATTCGTCCATCCTTCCATTTCCCTGTTACAAAATCACCTTCCGGAGTATAATGACGCTCCACAGATTCACAACCCTTACCCATTAATGCAAATAACGATTCCACACCATGAATGCCATACCAAAACAGATCAGGATGTGAAGGCTCTAAAAAAGCAGGGCTAAAAGTGTCAGCACCTATAACTTTTCCATATTTCCCTGATTGAATGATCTGAACAGATTCCTGAAAGCGTAATGCAGAAGAGCTAAATACAGGCACTTTGTATTGTGAAGCTGCCGCAAAAATTTCTCTCGTATCTTTTAACGAAGCTGCAATAGGTTTATCAATAAAAACAGGCTTTCCCGCACGGAATACTTCCAGTGATTGTTCCTTGTGCAAACGCCCATCATTCGTCTCCAGTAAAACAACATCAACCTGTTCAAGTAATTGGCTGATACTTGTTGTTATTGAGACTCCCAGTTTTTGTATCTCTTCAGTATATACGGGAATACGTTCTTTGCTTAACGATATATCTTTACTCCCGTAAGGATACGCAGCCACTACCTTATATCCATGATATACATCGTTGCCTGCACCGTTCAATAATTTTGTAAATGCTATGCTGTGTGACGAGTCGAGTCCGATAATGCCTACACGTTTTCCTTTCTCAATCTCAATTCTGGCAGCAGGTGTAGCTAAAAAAGTGTCGCCAACCAATAAGGCCAGTCCTGTACCTGATACTTGTTGAAGAAAGGTTTTTCTATTCATAGCAACAATTATGGCTGTTGAACAATAACGGTTCTGCTTTTATGCCCCGCTCCATTAAATACAGCAAGTTTGATAGTTGATTTAATGGAAATTGGCGCTTCGTAAACCGGACTTTTTAGAGATGGCTCAGTGCCATCTGTGGTATAATGAATTTTGAATGCAGGATAGTAACTATTGGCCATCAGCATCCCCTGTTGAACCAATACACCAGGCGGTGGAATCCGATATTGAAATCCACCCGCGAAATAATGAAGCCTTGGCAATTCGCTTACAGCCATTTTATTGACAAACAGACTCCATGCTTTATCATACAACTGCTGCTGTGTCGATGAGTCTGACACTTGAGCCCACGAAGGCTGTGATGCCCATGCCCGTTCTGCAAAACTGATGAGTTTTGGTAACAGCATATATTCCAAGGCTGCAGGTGAACCTATTTTCTCTGACCATATCTGCGCCTGTAAACCCACAATATTTGAACGACCATAATCGGTTAACCGTTCTTTTTTCTCAAAGATTTTAGCGTCTACCTTTTTTCCGTCGGGTGTTTCTTTTGCCGTTTTATAATAGTCGAATGGATTAAAATAAAATGGTTTTTCTTCATTAAGATAACCTCCCCAATATAATCCAGGTTCATCTGCATCTTTTTCATATGCCAGATCGAAGTAAAAGTTGGTTACCGGCGACAACACCACTTTATACCCTGCATTGGCTAAACGATAAGCCAGATCTTCCATACCCCAACCCCAAACATTGTTCCAGACATAAGCATGAAAACCCTTGTTCGCAAAATCAGGATTCGGGATATACAGTTGTTTACCTTCTAATTTTGTTTTCCGCATTGCTACTTCTTCCCAGCCAGACAAATACAACTTCTTTTGCTGTAATATATCATTCACTTTTGAAAGATAATAGTACCAGAAATCATCTGTTGTTTTAACGTGCGGATCCTGCTTCATTAATGCCATTGCTGCTGGTGAACGTTGCCACACTCCTGCGGGCACTTCATCTCCACCCAAATGAATGGTGCTGAGTGGTGCGTAGGCTTCTGTGTACATTGCCTGAACCTGCTCCACCAGTTCTTCAATAAATCTGTACACTGATGGCAGTGCCACATTCATTACATTGTCATGATAACCCTGTACAGACCTATAGACTGATTGATCAGATGTATCCTGCAAAAGATACTTCTCCGCTTCCTGTTGTTTACCTTCCCTGCTCAACCGGATATAACGCGCTTTCATGGCTTTAATTGCAGCCCTTGCATGGCCGGGCGTTTCCAGTTCTGGAATTACCTGTATATGTCTGGCCGAAGCATATTTCAGTATTTCAATAAAATCTGCCTTGCTGTAATAACCGCTACCAGGTTTGTTGCCAGCTATTGCACCTGATCCATATGCAGGCAAGAGCCTGTTGTTTTCATTGGTCGTATGTCCACGATTTGCCCCAACTGTGGTAAGCTCAGGTAATGTAGGTATCTCCAGTCGCCATCCTTCATCATCTGTTAAATGAAAATGGAGTGTATTAATTTTATACAAAGCAAGCAGGTCTATCACCTTAAGTACTTCCTGTTTGGTTTGAAAATTGCGTGCCACATCCAGCATCAGCGATCTGTAGGAAAAACGTGGAGCGTCTTCAACAGTTACTGCTCTTAGTTCCAAACTATTTACTGGAGCACCCCATGCATGAACAGGTAATAATTGTTTGATACTTTGAAAAGCATAAAAAGCGCCTGCCGGATGGGAGGCTTCTAAATTAATTCCTTCGGGGCGAATACTGATCCGATAGGCTTCTTTTGACAACCCGGTTACTTTTTTAAATACAATCGAATTGACTTTAGGATTGCTAAAGAACGGCCTGCTGCCCAATACAAGTCCAATATCTTCTTGGGCCATTTTTGCCTCGTTGATAAACAAGGAATCAAATACAATAACTGTTTCTCTGTTTAAATTAAACACACCATTGCCTTCTCTAACCTTTACCGGAGTTGGTATGAATAATGTCAGAGAATCAGTCTTTACCGGTTCTATGTGTTTGTTGATTTCATATTGAAGAGCAGGCGATTTTTTCAGCAGCAGTGCTTCTTTTTGCGGAACCGCATTAATCGTATACTGCTTAATTGGTAGTGCCTGTTCGGGAAACTGATCCCATACAAGATACAAACCCGATGGTGCATCTGTATAACTGAATGATTTTCCTTTGGCAATATATTTGACAACCCCTTTATCATCCGGCTTGATTGATGTAAAACCAGTTGCAGGATACAGCACACAAAATTCACCATTCACATTTTTGAATGTCACTTTTTGATCTGTTACAGATAACACAGTTCGAGGATAGGAAAAATACAAGCGCCAGCCACCTGCCGGAAATAGTTGGTTACTTTTATTATGAAATACAAAAGCCGCTTCAAATTCATCCCTTCCCTGGTAATTATTTTGCTCCAGCTTCCACTCTACTGCAAGTTTTTCAACATCATACGACTGTGCATTTGCCAGTACAGGAATGAAAAATATTAGCACTGTCGATAATTTCAACAGTAGCTTGTGTTTTACAATATGAGTTGAATTATTGGCGAAAAAAATCATCTGTTGGGTTTTATAGATCTGCCGGTTCTATGGTTTATACTTCCACAATTCTACTGCACGTCGGAAATAGATATTTCCATCTTTGTCCATCGCAAACAAAGACGCATTCTTATCCAATAAGCTAACCTCCATTGTTTTTGGATCGATACGGAAAAGATTGTTGTTACCAGTGCCATATACCATACCGGATGGATGAATGGCCATAGATGCACTCCTCCATATATGACTATTAAAAGGAGGATAATCATAGAGCTTATGTGTTGAAATGACCGCTCTTTTTACAGCATCAAAAATAAACAGTGTACCGTCTGCTACTCCCCAGATATGATTGTCAGGGCCTTTTATTAAACTGGTGATTGCTGTTGCACCGGCTACCGGAACCAGCTCATACAATTTTTGATTGCTGGCAATATCCCATCCAAACAACACAGCTTCTTTTGTATTCGGCTTTATACCCAGTCCTCCTGAAATAGATGTACCTGCCAAAACATGCGCTCCATACTGTACCAGACTAACTACAGACTGTTGAGCTACCGGCTGATCGAATACTTTAAATGCTTTATTCTTTTCATTATAGGTGACTAATGCTCCACCCAGTTTTCCATATTCAGGAACCGTACCAAAATATATTTTCTGATCAGTTGTTGTATTTACTTTTAATACAGCAAAAGCACGGCTCTGTCCCTCCGCTTCACCTATTAATACCGGGTTGTTTTCTGCAACACTCCATTGCTTCTTTGTATCGTACATGTAAAAACGACCTCTTGGATAAATACCAAAAAATATCTTACTACCGCTTACCGTCATACCTTCGGTTTGATCAAGCCCTGTAAGTTTTTCCGTAAGTCCAGATTTTGGGTCATAAGTAGCATGACCTCCCGCGAGGTATCCTCCCATCCATATTTTCTCATCAGGTCCATACAAAATGGCATTGATCGGAATAGGCTGCGGTGGTATCTGTAACTTCAATTTCTCGATTGAATAATTGTCTAACCGCATCTTCACGAGATTGGCACCTGATGTAAGCAAATACAAATGATTGTTTGCACCAAATGCAAATGCATTTGCGGAACCAATATCATCCGCCAGTTGTTTAGCTGTGGCGATAGATTTAGATGCATCAAACTTCATCAGTTTTCTGTTACCGGTATAAAAGACTGTCTGCGTTTTCGGATCTGTCAGAACAGCTTTCATATCCATTCCAGTTATTTCCTGTTCAAACTGTTTTGTTTGCAGGTTATATACCAGCGTTATGTTACCTGCGGTAAGCAGCACCAGTAAGCGATCCTGCCCATGCTCACCAGGAACCAGTTCCAATCCATACACAAATTCACGATCGCTATATTTGGGCGGAAGTAATTCTTCTTTCTGTCCGGTTAAAGGATTGATTGCGATTAAATGCGCACGCGATCCAACACCTGCATACAGTATTCCGGACTTATTATGGTATGCCAAACTCCGAACATAATTTTCTCCCTCTACCAATGGCCCTTTACCGACATCGGAAAAACCTTGTTGCGGATGATAGCGGAAAACCCTACATCCCGGATAAGTAGCTCCGAAGACTTCTCCATTTTTTCCTGCGGTAAGGTTCCATACATATGTCTGACCTGGCAATGCCTGTCCGAGATTTTTTACTTCCTGTGTACCGGGTATATGACTAAATAAAAAACCACTGGCACCAGGTATATACAGAACACCATCAGTGGACACTGCCAGATCCCATGCTCCATCAGCTCCTTCAAGTGACTTATCTAGCAACTGTGTGCCAGTAGCCACTTCATAACCCAAAAGATGTGCCGGTTCTCCCCGCACAACTGTGTACACCAGCTCTCTACCCTTGTTGTCTTTTAAAAAAATACTTCCCTGTATCATGGAAGCACCTAACTGCGGGCCGAGATTTATAAATGTTCCATTGGGGTTTTGTGCAAAACCCAATAATACACTGCATAGAAGCAACAGCAAGATCAGCCTTGTTTTCATAAAGCACGGTTTTCACTTTGGAGAAATGTATGTACAAATGAGTTGTCATGTAAATGCGGGTAGGCCGCATTTACACGTGTAATTTCTTCGCTTTGACCCGGCGACATTTTTTCTTCCGGATTTAAACACCATATCCCTTCGAGCAAACCCTGTCTACGTAAAAATTCATGCATCCCGGGAATACACCCATGAAAATGATTGGCAGGATCAAACATGGCGGCATTTACATCGGTAATTTCAATACCTTTTGTCAGCAGCCTGGAAATTTTATGCGCATCGGGCTGTTGTTTAACCGCTTTCACTTCTTCCAGCAATTCAACTGCTTTGTTTGTCCATACAGCCCAATGTCCAAGTAAGCCCCCAACAAACTCTTTTGATACGATGGTATTGTTTAAATTGAATTGATAAGGTGTCAATAAATCGGCAACAATGTTATCATCGTTACCAGTGTACATGGCAATTTCATCTTTACGTGAACTGTTGCAAACTGCACGCATTACATCGAGTGTCTGATACCGATTGAATGATGCTACCTTAATAGCCATAACATTCTGTATATCGGCAAAGGCCTTCCAGAATTCGTAACTGAATATTCTTCCTCCAACAGAAGGTTGTAAATAAAACCCAAATACAGGTATTACAGCCGCTACCGCACGTACACGATCCAATATTGCTTCTTCTGTCCAGTCGCGCAGGCCTCCCATACTGAGCAGTCCCATATCATATCCGAATTGTATTGCCGTTTCTGCTTCTCGTAATGCCTGCTCAGTAGGTCCGCACAATCCGGCTACTTTTAAAAATGGACGTTGCAGGTTGGCTTTTGCAATTTCTTCTGCAGCCAGCTCCAGTACCGGTGCAAATAAATCGATACCCGGTTCCCTGATTTCAAATTGTGTAGAGTGAACACCTATGGCTATGCCACCTGCACCACTTGCCATATAGTAACGTGTCAACAGGCGTTGCCTTTGTTCATCTAATTTCCTATGAGCATTTAATGCTAATGGATGAGCAGGAATAACGGTACCTGCCTGTAAATGACTATTCAGTATTTCGTTTAATGTTTTCATCAGAATTTGCCCTCCCTTTCCTGAAAATGTGTGGCTTTACCCAATACATTTCCGCCTTTTTGCAGCCAGGTGGCTGTGATGTCTATAATTTGTCTGATCGTAACTGATGGATATCCAAATAAACGATGACATTCAGACGCATTACTCAGTAGTATGGTTGACTGTTCTTCATGAATGAACAGAGGCTCTTTATTAAATATGCTTCCGAACTGGTGAGCTAACCATCGAACGGAAAGTGTTTCAGGTCCGGTTACGTTTAACAATTTAGCTGGCGTATCACAATGTAACAATGAGCGAATGGCAATTTCATTGGCATCACCCTGCCATATTACATTTACATTACCGGTGCTCAGGTTGATGGGGCGTTCTTCCAAAACAGATTTAGCAATTTCCAGCATCACACCATAACGAAAATCAACTGCATAATTGAGCCTGTAAATAAGTGTAGGTGTCTGATTCAATTCAGCGAAATATTGAAATATACGTTCACGACCCAGGCATGATTGTCCGTATTCACCAATTGGGGCAGGATTTGTTTCTTCCGATAATCCACCAGAAACTACTGGAGCAAATGGCAAAACATTACCTGTTGAAAAAGCCACGATGCGGCTATTTTTATATTTTTCCGCCACACGTCCAGGCAAATAGGCATTCATAGCCCATGTGAAAGGCTCTTTACCTGACGTGCCGAATTTATGTCCGGCCAGATAAATAACATTTGGCGCAAGAGGTAATGCCTGTAACTCCTGGTCATCTAACAAATCAGCAGAAATAGTTTGCACACCGGCACCATCAAGTTGTTTGCGTAATGCTTCATCTGAAAAACGGGATACAGCAATTACCTTATGTGGTAAACCTGCTTTATCCATCGCTTCTTTAGCCAGTACAGCAAGTGATGGCCCCATCTTTCCTCCGGCTCCCAACAAGAGAATATCGCCATCAATCTGACGTATATCATTGATCAGTTTGTCTGATGGTGCCAGTAATTCTTTCTCTAATAATAAAAGGTCGTTCATTACAATTGTGTATTAATATATTTTAGTAATACTTTTAAAATACAAGCTGATAAAAATTCCAAACTGCCAATCCGGTCAGTAACAGCAATCCAACGGCACCGGTTACTTTGTAAAACAGATTGTTTACCTGTTTGCCCATAATCACCGGATCATTCGCAACAGCATACATGGCAAAACCAATCAATGGCACCAGAAATATGGTAACACTCTGCGCAAAAATGATCAGCTCCAATGGTAATTTTCCAAAAGCCAATGCAATGCATGCACCTGCTATCATTACCAAAGCGATTAATCCTTTTACTTTTACATTATTTAGTTTACTGCCAATTCCTAATGCATCTCCAAGAAGACTTCCGCCTACTGTTGCATTACCAATAAGTGATGAAAAGGAAGCGCCAAATAAACCTGCGAGAAAAAGATTTGCTGCATAAGATCCAAATAAAGGTGCAAGTACACCCGACATTTCAGCAGCACTTTTTACGCTCCTTCCTTGTGGATGTAAAACAGTAGCGGCACAAATAATAACCACCGCACTCATTATGCCTAGTAACAGAATCCCCGTACTGCTTTTACTTTTACGAATAGCTGAACCGGCAGCTCTGTTTTCCTGTTCGAGATATGATTGATAGAACGCTCCTACAATTGAAAAACAAGAAGCAACAAATGCAATCAGTAATCCTTCTGAACCATCCGGAACATGTGGCACCAATCCTGTTGCAATTGCAGTTACCGATGGTTTAACAAGAAATAAAGTAGAAATAAATGAAAACAGCATGATGGCTACCAGTGCAATCATCAGCTTCTCCAACATTTTATAAAAACTGCGAAAGAAAAGTAATCCGATACCCAATAAGTTAAACAATAGTACCCACCACCATACGGGTGTGTCAGTGGCTTCCGAAACAGCAATTCCTACTCCTATCGAATTACCGGCCTGAAAAGATGTAGTTACAAGAAATACACCGACCCCAATCAGCATCGTAATCTTATTACCCCATTTGTTACGAATTTGCGTGAGCAGACTCGCATTACTTACTTCTCCAGTTCTGGCTCCCATGGATGTAAATACCATCATAAAAAAAATGGCCACCACCACAATCCAAAGCATTGAGTAACCATAATCCGCGCCTAAGCGTGATGTGATGGTCATTTTACTTGGTCCAAATACCAAAGCTGCTGTAATGATACCCGGCACTATTGCTTTTGCCCTGCTTAAAACAGATTTCTCAATACGTTCCTTGTTCATGGTTATTTGGTTCTGCTTTGAGTATTCGTTTTTTTATTGATCAATGGCGACTGATTACCCCAATTGTTTCGTATGTAATTCACAATCGCATTCATTTCATCCTGCTTTAAAAATGAAAATGAAGGCATTGCTGCTCCGTCTTTGCCTACTCTTCCCTCTACAATCAGTTTAATTAATTTATCAAGTGAACCATTTACTACCGGGGATGATTTTAAAGCTGGGAAAATTCCGCTAACACCTGTTCCATCAGGCTTATGACATGATCCGCAATATTGCAGATAAAGCAT
>CAZTCS010000021.1:23601-38178 GCA_964611995.1 uncultured Sediminibacterium sp.
CGCCATTTAATTTTGTGATGGTATTGGTTGTGTTTTCTTTTAGAAGTGGATGCTTTGCTTTCGAAGTAGGTGTTATTTTTAAAATACGGTCATCCCATACTTTGGGAAATCCTTTACCCGGATTCCAGTCGCGATTACTGGTGCTGAAATAAACAGCACCATCGGCTCCAACGCATACGTCTCTGATTCTGCCATAATGATCCGCAAAAAAGATATCTTCTTTTAAGATGGCATTACCGGCATCATTCAATTTCAATATCCGGAGACTTTGTGTTTTTAGTGTTCCAAGTAATAAGCTGTTATTCCATTCAGGAATAGCGGGATGGTTGTAAAAAGTTAAGCCTGCGGGTGCTATAACAGGAGTCCATGCAAATAAGGGTTCAGTAGTATTGTTGACGGCTGCAAATGCCTGCTCCAGCTCGAGATTATGAAAACCTTCAATAACTGGCCACCCATAATTAGCATTCTTTGAAATGAAATTTATTTCATCTTCAATAGCGTCTCCATGTTCTGCAGTGTATAACTGTCCTTTATCTGAATAAGTTAGTCCCTGTATATTCCTGAATCCTTTTGCCCATACATAACTTTTTTTATCCGGGTTATCATCAGGTATACTTCCATCGATATTAATGCGGAGAATTTTTCCATTTAAACTGGAATCATTCTGCGCATTGGTAAATTGATGTGCATCTCCGGTAGCCCAGATTATTTTTTTATCGGGAGATACAGTGAGACGCGACCCGTTGTGTGCTGTACCACCACCTATTTCCAAAATAGTAGTGGGTTCTATGAGTGTATCATGCTGAAAACGGTAACGTTCCAATCTGGAGAAGATTAGACTGTCGCGTTTAAACGTGTAGTTAAGGAATACATAAGGTTGTGTAGAAAAATCAGGATGCAGCACCATACCTAATAAACCTGAAGTTCGCTGGCGCCATACCTCTTTAATAAATAATACTCTTTTTTTATTGCCATTCGACGGATCAATACGCCATACATTTCCTCCCTGCTCTGTTACCCATAAATAATGATCGGAACCATAATGTAAATCCCAGGGCACATCCATACCCGATACCAGCACTTCTACTTTTAATAAGGTACTGTCTGGTTTCAGGTTGTCAATTACTTCCAATTGTTTGTTGCTTTTGCTACAGGAAATCAACAGGAATGAGCATATAAATACCTGATATGTTCTTTTCAAAAAATACATACTAAGGATTGATCTTTATTGGTCTTGCAAATGCTTCTTCCATCTTTTCTGGTAACATATATACATTGCCCTTACTGTCGCAGAAATAAAGACGTGAAGCAGAAGGAGCGCGGCCATTACCATCTGCCCAGAAAGCATAAAAATCTTTATGCGCATTTACCGGTCTGCGCGGATATGAATGGTTGTAGCGGCTGTTGAATGTTAGCTGCTTGCTTACCCATGTTTTGCCCTGGTTGGTACTTGTCCATAATACTATCTCTCCACCAGTATTATACTGTTGCGGGCCATCTGTTGTTGGGCCAATTATTTGCCAGGTGTTCCCATCAATGTACAAGGACCCCATGTCGTAGTTATTATCCGACGCTGTGACTTTTCGTATTTCCCAATCTTTGTTGTTGTAATGTGCCGTGTACCATTCTCTTGGACCTTTTTCTGGTCCTGCCTCGTAACCTTTGCTGGTTATAAAAAGAATAACAGGTTGCCCTTTGGCAGTAAAATTCACGTCATTGATATATACATTCAAACCCTTAGAGAAATAATCTTTTACCAAAGCCGGGTTTTGAATAGTCGTCAGCGGTAGTGTTATTTGTTTGCCATCTGCGCTCTGCCAGCTCTTTCCAAAATCCTTGCTTTCTATATAATAGAGGTTCGAACGATAATTCAATCCATTGTCACCAACTGTTATCGGGTGAAAATTAAAAGCGGTTGCTACAGTGTTTTTGTATTGACCACTTGTTTGATAATGTCCTTCTTCAATAGTTGCCAGATCGGTCCACGAGCTATAAGCAATGCCATCTTTACTGGTCATGTAACTAATGGTCCTGCGAGGTTTTGATGGCTGGCCGGGTATTACTTTTCTGTCGTAATGCGACAATAGATTAATAAAGCCCCTGTTCTTCTGGTACCATGTCTGGAGATAAGAAAAATTAGTCATCGCTACGGCAGTATCATTTACGAGTTTAGTAGCATTCACTGCTTTGAACTCCGATACATCGTAAGGTTTTACACTTTTATGAATATATGATGGTCCGCTTGTTCCATGCGCTGTTGAAAATATCCAGATATATCCTTCTTCATCTATATTCAAAACAGGATTATCATGCGCATCATTTGTTTTCTTATCCAGTACAATCGTTGGTTTGGGTACTAATCCTGTTTTGTGATCGAAATATGATACGGCATGTAATAAAGTTTTACCTTCTTTATCTGTACCACCGTAACAGAAAAAGGTTTTATTCACTTTCTCCGCATACACAGAAAATGGGTAATGATTGGCAGGGTAAGTTGCCAATCCTCCGCCATACTTATAGACATAGGCATCATTCGATGGTTGATTGGCATACCAGATACCTCTATATCCATCGTCTTTACTATTCAGCGTTAAAGAAGCTAGCTGCGCCTGTACCATACAACTCATACAGAGAGCAATCCACAACAATGATATTCTCATGATAAAGATGGCATTTGAAAATGTATAGGAATAGCGATGATTGTTATACCTGTTCGGCATAACCCATAAAACAATCATTCCGGGAGTTGAACTCCCGGAAGACTGTTTTTATCGAATCGCTTAATAACCCTGATTCTGAGAAATTAATGATGGATTGATATCGATTTGTGTTTGAGGAATCGGGAACAACACATGATGCGGCTGCATACCCAATCCACCCAGAACAGTTACAGCTCTGCCAGTACGAACCAGGTCGAACCAACGATGACCCTCAAAGGCCAGTTCTACTCTTCGCTCCTGTTCAACTGCTAAACGAAATGCAGCCTGATCAGCCACTTGTAAAGCTGTATTAGCATTTGTACTTGTTTTAGCAGCGAGACCTGCTCTTGTTCTAACCTGATTGAGATAAGTAAATGCCGGTCCGTTCGCTACGTAACCCTGTTCATTTAATGCTTCTGCATACATCAGTAGTACGTCTGCATAACGAAGTACAATCCAGTTATTGTCGCTGTCAAGATTTGCAGCAGGTACGCCGGCATATTTAATGATATAATTATGGTTCACAGTAGCACCACTTAAAACATAGCTATTACGCATTGATGCTGCTTTTCTGAGATCTCCTGCTTCATATGCAGAATTCATATTTGCGGTTGGTATGTTCTGACCAAGTGGGTTGCCAATACTTACCACCGCTGTACCAGAACCTATGGGGGCAAATTGATTAGTGTATGGACTTCCTTCTCCACTTGCACCTTTACGGAACTGCACTTCAAAAATAGATTCACGGTTATTCTCATTCGCAACGCCATATATATTAGCATAGCTGGCAATGAGTTGATATTTTGTTTGTGCCGCAGCATCAATTACTTCTTTCAGTTTCTGAGCAGCCAGTGACCAGTTTTTCTGCGTGAGATATACTTTTCCCAACAGCGACATTGCCGCTCCTTTGGTAGCTCTGCCAATATCAGCAGTGGCATACTCATAAGGAAGACTTTGTTCAGCTGCTTTCAAGTCTTCTATGATTTGCTCATATACTTTTGCCGTGGTTTCACGTCCATATTTGTATCCATCCTGAGGATTGTTGATAATGTCTTTTACCAGTGGTACATCACCAAAAATCCGTACCAGGTTAAAATACATCAATGCTCTTAAAAACTGGGCTTCTGCTTTGTACTGTGCTTTCAGTCCGGCAGCCATATTAACCGCATCAATTTTATGGATCACAATATTAGCGGCCTGAATACCCTGATAATGGCCATTCCATGTGGTATTGCTAATAGAGTTTACAGCATTATTAGTAAACTGATCTACTGCCTGCATATCGGCACCCGCAGCAGGGTTGGTAATTTCTGTATTGTCTGACCGGAGATCTCCAATAATGTGCATTGAAGAATAATACAGGCCTGTATATTGCAAACTGGCATATACAGCAGACAATGCATTTTTCATATCCTCCGCTGTACGGTAAAAATTATTGCCATTTTGTTGAGATATAGGGGCGAGATCAAGAAACTCTTTTTTACAACCGCTTCCTGCTATCATGGCAGCGGTACAAATGATCATTAATTTATTACTGGTTTTCATGTTGTTTATGTTTTTGTTTTTGACGTATTTCCTCACTTCTGCATGTTCTTCTCCCCAACGTCATTCATTAAATCAGATAAACTAGAACCCTATATTGATACCCAGGTTAAAACTTCTTGCAAGCGGATAACCACCGGCATCTACACCAGGCACCAGCGGACTTCCACCCTGTGCACTTACTTCAGGATTATAGCCTTCATACTTTGTAAAAGTGAAAGCATTTTGTACAGTAAAACTGAAACGTGCATTGCTTAAACCAAGTCGCTTGGTGAGTGATGATGAAAGGTTATATCCAAGTGTGATATTGCGGATACGAAGGAAAGACCCATCTTCCACAAAATTGGATGTAACATTATTAATAACAGTGCTTCCCGCATAGTTATTAAAATTACGGTCAATCATCGGCGTTTTGCCATCGCCAGGTTGAGCTACTGAGCGCCAGCCATTCACTGAACTGCGCAGCACATTATACAAACCTGCATAGTTTCCGTAATAACGACGTGCTAAATTCAGCACCTCAACACCTTGCACACCTTGTAAAGTAAAAGCAAAATCAAAATTGTTATAACTGAATGTGTTTGTAATACCATAGGTGAAATCGGGAAAAGGACTTCCTAATATGGTTCTGTCATCAGCAGTAATTTTACCATCCTTGTTAATGTCTTCAAATTTCAGGTGACCAGGTTTAGATTGTGTTGTACCATTCGCATTAAGAATAGATGGACCTGCTGCAGCTTCTGCATCTGTTTGATAAACACCAATTACTTTAAATCCAAAAAATGCTCCTGGTGCGGCACCAATCTGAGTAATATGTGTTGATGCGCTTGCTGATGTTGCCTGACGTGCAATAATAGGCGAACCATCTGGTCCTAAAGCGGCTACTTTTATCTGGTTTGTGGAGAAGTTGAGATCAGTGGTCCATTTAAACTTACCTATCATATTGCGGCTTACAATGGTAAACTCAAATCCTTTGTTTTGAATTTCTCCAATATTCTGTAATGCAGTAGCATATCCTGTAAGTGTAGGTACTGGTACACTCAGCAACAAGTTAGAAGTACGTTTGTTGTAATAGTCTGCAATAAATGTAAGGCGGTTACCAAACACTGCCATTTCAAAACCGGCATCCAACTGTTTGTTTTTCTCCCAACCCAATCCACTGTTAGGAATATTACTCAGTCTGATACCATTATTTACGGTACCACCCGCATTTCCAAATACATAATTATCTGCTGCTGTAAGGCCAATATGACCGTAGTTGCTGATAAAATTATTACCGGTAAGTCCATAACTGGTACGTAATTTCATATCGCTGATCCAACTAACATTTTTCAGGAAATTTTCTTCACTCAAGCGCCAGCCCAGAGAAACAGAAGGGAAAAATCCCCATCTGTTGTTTACACCAAAACGTGAGGAACCATCCTGACGAAATGCAGCTGTTAACAGGTATTTATTATCATAGCTATAGTTTACCCTAGCCAGGTATGATAACAGTGACCATTCTTCTTTGGTAGAATTCGCACTGGTAATTAAACCAGCCGCATTGATAGTACGAATAATATCATTAGGGAAGTTGGTGCCGTTAATGGTATTGTTATCGATATATTCTTTCTGAACAGTATAACCAAGTAATCCCTGTACTTTATGACGATTAAATGTACGGTTGTAGTTCAGCGTAAATTCTGACAGCCAGTTTTTGCTTTCAAATGTACTGCTGCTTCCTGTAGGAATTTTTACATCATTTACACTGTTGGGATTTACAATCGAAGGACTAAACACATCCTGTCTGCTAGACCTGAAATCAGCACCCATCATTGCTTTGAAAGTAAACTGTTTTGCGATATTCAACTCTGCAAAAGCGGTTCCCAAAACACGGAGGGTTCCGAGTTTGTTCATACCTTCTTTGGCCAGTTTAACCGGATTGTCTACTTCACTTAATCCAATTCCCTGACCAGTAACTTTTGTATAATTACCATTCGCATCATAAGGCGTTAAATGAGGTGCTGCCGTAATTGCAGATTGAATAATACCACCACCCTGCCAGTTACCTTCGGCAGTGATAAGGTTGGTGTACGTGTAAGCCGGCATGAAATTAGCACCCACTTTCAGGTTATCACGCAGCTTTGATTCAACATTAATACGGAATGAATAACGTTTCAGATCAGAATTCAAAATAATACCCTGCTGGTTGAGGTATCCACCGGAAATAAAATAGTTTGTTTTCTCATTACCACCGGAAATATTCAACTGGTAGTTCTGTGAGAAAGCCGGGCGGAAAATCTCTTTCTGCCAATTGGTGCCTTCCCCAAGTGCATCAGGATTACTGAGTGCTGTTGGTAACAGGTACATCACATTGTTCAGACGAGCAGAGTTTGGGTCTGTGGGTAATCGTCCTGTTCCCGAATTTACCCATGCATTATTTCTTGACTCATTGATATAATTGGCAAATTCTCTTGCATTCAATACATCAATCAGTTTTTCAACTGACTGCACACCGGTTGTTACTGTAAAATTCATTTTAGTGGCACCAGTTTTACCAGATTTAGTGGTAATAATGACAACGCCATTAGAACCTCTTGAACCATAGATAGCGGTAGCAGATGCATCTTTTAATACCTGTACGGTTTCAATATCAGCAGGATTGATGGTATTGAGAGGGTTATTACGCTGATCGTAATCATTGGTAACAGGGAAACCATCAATTACATACAATGGTTCATTACCTGCACTAAGCGAGCCAGCACCTCTGATACGAACGGCCGCTCCACCACCAGGTGCACCTGTGGTTTGTGTAACCTGTACTCCCGCAATCTGACCAGCCATAGCCTGGTCTACAGTAACAACAGGCTGATCTTTTATTTTCTGGGCACTAATCGTACTAATTGATCCGGTAACATCTTTTCTTAATTGTGTACCATAACCTACTACAACAATAGCATTCAGGTTTTGAACTGATACACGCATACGAACAGTTAATACAGTTTTACCTGCCACAGCTAGTTCCTGATCCTCATAGCCAGTATAGCTGATCACCAATATTGCATCATCAGGCAGGTTTTCAAAACTGAAATTTCCTTTTGCATCAGATATTTTTGTCTGACTGGTTCCTTTAAGCTGAATACTGGCTCCTGCCAAAGGTTCTCCTTTTTCGCCCAGCACCTGTCCTTTTGTTTCTACAGCCTGTATTGCCACTACTTCAAGTGACGCAGGAAGCGGTTTGGTTCGGGTAATGATAATTGTTTTCTGATCGATCGTATAAGTAAAAGGTTGCCCTTTTAAAGATTCTTTCAGTGCTTTTTCAAGCGGGAAGTTTTTAAGTTCGAGGGTTACCGGTTTGGCATCCACCAACTCATTGTAACGGTAAAAAAAGAAATAACCACTTTGATTACCGATAGCATTCAGCACACGATCAAGCGGTTGGTTTTTAACTGTAAGATTAATGATTTGCGAATAGCCGTTGGCATTTACATGCATGCAGCCAATAACCAGGAGAATCGTAATTAGTTTCATACGGAGAACCAATTGATGAAAGCGCAAGCCAGGAGCGGTTCCTGCTTGCCCAAAAGAAATTAATTGCATACTTTTACTGGATTGGGTTAATGATTAATGTTCTTTCCCTAGAATTTTGATACTAATCCAAATGAATGCCCTCTGGGCTATTCAGGCCGGCAGTGTTGGTAGCACTTCCGGTTTTTTGGTTTTTGAACTCATTTTACGTTTTCATAGCTGTTGGTTTAATGGTTGTGAACTATGATTTTACGGCCTTCAATAGATGTTTTAATCTTGCTCAATTCAAGTATCCGTAATACACCTGACACATTTTCACTACGCGCTATTTTTCCTACAAACAGGTCCTCACTTATTCCACCACGATATTCTACTTCTACATTATACCATCGCGCTACCTGACGCATAATGGTCTGAATATCTACTTTGTCAAATTTGAAATAACCATTTTTCCATGCCACAGCTTCTTCTATATCGGTTGACTGTATGCGAAAGGCAGTTTTTGAACTGGTAAGTACAGACTGTTGACCTGGCTTCAACTCCCTGGTAGTTGACTCATCTTTTAGCAGGTTTCTGATTCTGCTGACTTTAATACTTCCCTCGAGTAAGGTTGTTTTTTCTGCAGGTTCGTCTTTATAGGTATTTACATTGAAATGAGTACCCAATACTTCAATTACCTGGTTTTGAGAAACTACATTGAATGGATGGAGTTTATCTTTTGCAACTTCGAAATATACTTCTCCTGTAATTTCAACCTCGCGGGTATTACCTGTAAACTTTGTAGGGAACTTAATAGATGATGCTGCATTCAACCAAACATTGGTTCCATCGGCAAGCGTGAGTCTGTATTGACCGCCATTGGGTGTTGTGATGGTATTAATAGCTGCAATGGCATTGTTACCCGCATCATATACAACATGCCCATCATCGGTCTTTTTTACCAATGCACCTTCCTGTTGTGTGATGATACCATTTGCTTTATCATCTAATGCGATAGAGGATCCATCGCCTAATGTAAGTATTGCCTGGTTTGAACCGGGAGCGATATCAGCCGGTTTTGTTGTTTTCTGCCCTGCATCAGCCAGGTTAACAGTTTCATCCGGTTTACGGTTTATGTACCAAACTGTAGTAATGCTGATAAATAATAATACCGAAGCTGCGACCAACCACTTATAGCGGGTATTGATGGTGCGAACTATGCCAACAGGCGCTTCCTGCAACTTTTCGTCGATACCAGCACGAATTTCCTGTTTTAATGCGTTTACTTCTGTTGCTGAAAGCGACTCTAATACATCTTCCTGTGTATCAAACAAATCATAATATGCATACAAAAATTCGATTTCTTCTTTCGAAGCCTTTCCATTTTTATACTTTCTCAGAATGTCGAGTAAGTCAGTTTTGTCCATATTCACCTACGGTTATTCTACAATAAGACCGTCAGAAACGGAAAACTCCCATGCTATACGCAGATTTTTTTAAGAAAGATACAGGTGCAGTTGATACGCAAAAAAAGCCGAGCCTAATAACTCACGTAAGTTTGCGGCGCTTTTACCCAACTGATTTTGAACTGTTTTACGACTGATATTGAGTTTTTCCGCAATTTCAGCGGTAGACAGCTCCTGTTGGTAGCGCATTCTGAATATCTGTTGCTGTGAAGGGGTAAGGGAATTAATCAGGTTTTCGTATTTCCGCATAAATTCTTTCCGCAATACTGATGCATCGGCCCTGTCTTTTGCAGATTGTTGCATCAGGTCTGATATGGGTGTGATGCGTTGCTCTTTTTCCATCCATTTCAGTACATTATTTCGAACCGATGTGTAGAGGTAAGCCGTAAGATTTTCTATATGTAGTTCATGACGCCTGTTCCATATCTGCAGGAAAATATCCTGGGTGATGTCTTTCGCATAATTGGCATCGCTGAGTCGCTTATAGGCAGCAGCATAAACAAGACCCCAGTATTTATCGTACAGGGCGTCAAAAGCTGTTGTATCATCATTTTGCAATTGTTGCAACAGCAGTTTATCACTGGGGTTTGGTGCCTGCAAATCGTTCATAGCCGAAAAACCAAATGTAGCAAAAAATCTCACATTGGTTTTTTGAAGAAAAAAAGAGTAGCTATGACCAATCTAATGCAAGAACATATAACTATATAAGTGCCTGTCAGAAAATGGTATAATCATACCAAAAACTGATGGCGGGTGCTAAATCGTTATCAGTTATTTTTTTCTAATGCGTTCATATCGCAGCAATGCTTCCAGAAAATAATAGTCTGCATAGACCAGTGGCACATCAATTTCCCGGTTACTGGGTAAATTACCTGTGCTGTGTTGAAGCAGGAAATAAGGATTTGCCCGCATGGTATTCAAATACCTGTCGCTACTCAACGACTTTAATATTGTTACCGCCGCGTTATAATAATCAATCGCTTTTTTACCGTTTGTAAGTGTACTTAATTCAAGTAGTGCAGATGCGGCAATAGCTGCTGCAGAAGCATCTCTGGGCATTTCTTTGAAACGGTTTGCATCAAATTGCCAATCAGGTTTGTAACCCGATTCACCGGCATTAAAATCCCAGTAAGGTATTTTATCTGCTGGCAGGTTTTTATGTTGCAGAAAGAAATCGGCCATACCCATTGCAGTATTAAGAAAGCGCTGATCTTTTGTTTCTCTGTAGGTCAGGGTAAATCCATAAATACCCCATGCCTGTCCCCTTGCCCAGGTTGATTCATCCGAAAACCCCTGTAAAGTTTGTCGGTGTAAGACCATACCGGTTTGAGGGTCGTAGTTAATTACATGATAACTACCAAAATCTTTACGCAGATGATTTTGCATTGTTTTCGCTGCATGACTGATGGCTATTTGCCTGTATTTGGGGTTTTTACTTACCCGGCTGGCATAAAAGAGCAATTCAAGATTCATCATATTATCCATTATTACCGGGTATTCCCATGTATTGATATCGCCCTTTGATTTTCTTTTGTTCCATGATTGAATACTGCCTACTATCGGTGAGTAACGCTTGGTAAGCGATTCCGCAGACTGTAATAATATTTTCTCATAAGCAGGATTCTGTTGAAACCTTAGCGCATTACCATAACTGCAGTACATCATAAAGCCAATATCATGATGTGCTGTATTAAATTGGTTTGATGCTAAAGATTCAGTCCACACTGTTGCTGCGTTCTTCCAGGTTGTATCTTTTGTATAGTCATACATATACCAGAGTATACCTGGCCAGAAGCCACCTGTCCATTCGCTGATATCGTAATATTTTATCGAATCGGCAGTATAGAGTGAATGAGGGTAATGGGTCAGGTCACCTGCTGTTTTAGCCAATAGATTTTTATATAATGGTTTGGCTGTATTAAAACTTTTATTTACGAATGATTCATCTGTCTTCTGAGCAAAACAAATGATCATGGGAATAGTTAGAAGGCAAGTTATTGCGAACAATTTTTTTTGAATATTCATGCTGGTCAGCTTTTAGGGCAAAAAATGCTTTATTGATAGACCGCCAACTTTTCAAAACTCCCATTCAGTTTGCTGATTTTTTACCACATTTTCAATAAGTCGGTAAGCTGAATAACCTGCGATCATGAGCAATACCTGAAACACCATGAATAATTGATTCCGCATAAATAGTAAAATAGCCGGAATTTAAACATTCAATTATAATAATAGTAGCGTTTTAGCAATTGCATCCCTTAACTGAATATTTACATTTGCCTCTGCGGCAAAATCATTCCACCTGCTCACTTTATCTTTTATCTGGTTAAGTATATGCTCTCCTTTTTTGATGTTCATATTCCTGGCAACAGACAATAAATCTTCTCTTGTAATATTTAAACGTTTACCATTAATGCTGAGTGAATGTTGGCTTACCCATGAACTATCGGGGCGGTAAGCATGACAAAGATCAAATGCAGGTGCAAGTTTCCATCTGCCGTTTTTATCCATTACAAAGGAAAAGTTCTTGGTATGGTCGTCACAGTTTTTTGCCATCACATTAAATACCATTCTTCTGAATAGTTGTTCAGCATCTGTGTAAGGCAGTAAAAGACTACGCATGGTTTCAAATAACTGTTCATAGCTGAATGAAGTTATTTCATTGAAATCATAATGAGCCATTGCGCAAAAACTCTGTACATGTAATTTTTCATTGCCGGGTAAACGATCGAAACGTTTGGTCATGAAATGTGCCCTATTATTTTCTTCAAGTAATCTGCATTCCATCATTTCAATACCTGCTTCTTTGGCCATCAGGTAATAGGCCATTTCTACCCTTCCATATCCGGAAGATGAACCTAGTTGTTGATCGGTTACACCATCAAATTTTAGTAACCAGTGACTAAATCCATTCGGGACCTCTGCCTGACCAGATCTTATTTCTCCTGTTTCCGGATTAAATGCTACCACTGCTTTTGCCCTGGCCCCACCAGCAGAAGAACCGATCTTTAAAATATCTGTAAGTGCTTTCGCTTCATCTACGCTTAGTTTGGTGTTGAAATCCTGCCTGCCAGATAAAATCTCCTGCGCCATATTAACCAATCCATCTAACTCAATTTTTGTAGCTGTTTTATTGGCAGTGTATAGTCCAGGTTCAAACTCCAATGCACCCATTCCTCTTTTCCCAATAAAGCAAAGAAGTTCTACGGGGTTCATGCTATTGGCTGGTCGTCCATTTTTGGAAAGCCATGCGTTGATCAGGCTGTTACCATATTTATCAGGTAATACATCTGCCAATAATCCGGGTAATCCTTTGAAAGTAACACTGTCTCTCAGTTCCGGAAATGAAAATATCCTGCCTGAGGCATTTGCCGTTGGCATTTTTATTGGTGATAAGTTCCACGGTTGATTTAAAAATGCCGGTTCATATTCGAAGGATGCAATGCCTGTTCGGTCATCCCAGGCAATGGCTCCTACTCGCTTGTTCCAGATATGTATAAAAGCTGTGGTGATCATTACCAATCTGATTTTTGTTGTGTATCTGTATCAGCATTTTTTCTACCTGCTCTTTTTCTTCTTTGTTGATCCAGTTTAGCCAGTTGTAAGGGACTAATGGATGTTTTTACTTCGAAATTTTGCAGTAATTGTAATTGTTGTAAAGCTCTTAGTATCTGGATGAATGATAGTAATGTTCCACCCCCACCTCCTTCTATCTGAACAAGTGTAGAGCGGTTGAGGCCTGCTGCTTTTGCTACTTCCTGTTGTGTTCTATTCTGTTCTAAGCGTGTTTGTTGTAAAAAGCTGCCCAGCTGAACCAAGATAGCAGGATCACTGTATGAATACCAACTATTGTTGTTATTTTCCATCATTATAATTGTTTTATAGCTTTAATGTTGGCTTATTTCAACAATACAAAAGTACAATAATGATGTTAAATTCCAACATAAATAGCAAAAAATAGTTCTAATGATGGATTTAACCAACAAAATTGAACCACAATAAGTGGATATTTAAAATATTAGCTTTTAGGCAGCCGATTCTCTGGTTTTCTCCAAAATTCTTCCTCTTAACCTGCTTAAAGATTGAGGTTTAATACCCAAATAACTGGCTAGTTGGTGTTGCGGAACCCGTTGTATAAGATCAGGTCTTTTATTAAGTAAGTTGAGGTATCGTTGTTCCGGTGAAGATGTCTTGAATTCGTCAAAATCAATTTGTTGCTTAGCAAGGAGTTCTTCAGCAAAGACCCTGCAAAGACTTTCAAACTTTGGAAACTTAGTATTTATTTCAGCTTCCATATCGGTATTGGTAATAGTCAGTATAGTGTCTTCAATACAACTTATATAATAATCTGAGGGCATTTTATTAACCACACATACTGGTGTTAAAGCATCCATTTCGGTGTAAAATGCAGTTGTTTTCTCTTCACTGTCTACCAAATAATACGTGCGGATGCAACCCTTTAAAACAAAGTAGCTGTCTTTCGATTTCTGTCCTTCTTTAAGTAAAATGGTACCCTTCTTTACTGAGCGAAAGATATCCAACGATATAATGGCGTTTTTTTCCTCTTCTGTTAATGAAACGTATTTCGCCAAAAAATCAAATAGTATATTTTCCATAATGTTCTTACTGTCCCCTTTAAATACCGCAACTTACTTCAAATCTTTAGGTTTCAATGTTAAGTTGGTGAATGGTAATTAGAGGTTCAAGATACTTCTTCCAGAGACGAAGCAGAGCAAAAAGTCTACTAAAAGTATCAATGGCAATCACGCATATCCAATTCTCGTTATAAGTTTTTATCCGATCTACAAACAGGAAGCAGCCACATTCAACCAAAGTAAATCTCAAAGGTTTTAATGGAGGCGTTTATTCATAAATGCTCTACCAGAACCAGACTTAAGGTATTTTTCAAAACTAAATGCCTTCAATTTATCTGGAAAAGCACAGTAAAATAGAAGCTTAACGGGCAAATGTGCTTTTGTAGACTGCACATTGCCTGAATTATGTTGATTTAAGCGTTCTTTCAGATCTTTCGTGCATCCAACATAAGTATTCCCATTGTTGCATAATAGTATATAAACGTATTGCATTTTTTTAAAGCGAAGATTGGTAATGGAGTAAAGGATGGCAATAGGTATTTATACCTAAATTTCTCCACCGTCGCTGAAGCTATGGTGGACAAGCCTAATTCCACCGTTGCAGAAGCTATGGTGGGTACAACTCCACCGTCGCTGAGGCTTTGGTGGGTGCGACTCCACCGTTGCAGAAGCTATGGTGGGTGCAACTCCACCGTCGCTGAAGCTATGGTGGGTGCAACTCCACCTTCTTCCACTTTAGCAGAATCTTCGATGAGGAGGCAGGAAATGGACTTGTCCGCCGAAACCCAC
>CAZTCS010000022.1:0-5187 GCA_964611995.1 uncultured Sediminibacterium sp.
GAAAATAATTGATTTTTTAGCAAATGTGTAACAAGAATTACGGTAATTTGCTGGCTGACAGTGGCTTCGCGCCTATATCAGATAGTGAAAACAAAATCTTACATTACTGAGATCATCTTTACCCGCCTTGTGAAATTATTGGTTTTTCGAATGTTAAACTGCCGGTAACTGCAGTTCAAAACTTATATTTGTCACTGTCATAAATCAGTTTGATCAGATGAAAGGTTATTTAACAACTATTACCCTGGCCGTATTCACGCTAAGCATGAGTTCATGTTTCCTGAATAAAGGCAAAAAGTCGAAGGGCTTACCTGACGACGGTCAGTTACATGGAGTTGCGCCAACAGCCAGGCCAAGTATGGTTACACCAAAGAATATGGTGTATGTACCACCCGGAACCTTCCACATGGGCCCGAGTGATGAAGACATTAGTTTCAACTATACCAACCGGAATAGATCTATGTCTATACCAGGTTTTTGGATGGATGCAACTGAGATCACCAATAACCAGTACCGCCAGTTTGTAAACTGGGTGCGCGACTCATTATCCTTTAAAATATTGTTTGGAGGTGGTATCAATAAAGAAGACGATACTTCTGCAGTTGACTGGAAAAAAGTTGCTACTATTAGATATGATAAAGCAACCATCGAAAAGTTGAATGAGTTGAACCTGGCACCAGATAACCGTTTATTTGGAAGAAATGAAATTGATCCGGGAAAGCTGAAATACAAGGTTGAATATTTCAATTTGCCAGAAGCTGCAAAACGCGAAAATGCAGATAGGCCAAGAAAAGATTTCATTGTTAAGTATGATGAGAAAGTGTACCCTGATACACTCGTATGGATCAGAGACTTCTCTTACTCATACAATGAACCTATGACCAAAAGGTATTTTGCACACCCATCTTATGGAAATTATCCTGTTGTAGGTGTAACCTGGAAACAAGCAGTAGCTTTTTGTCATTGGCGCACACATTACCAGAATGCTTGGTTGGAAAAAAAGAAATATGCGGTTGATGGTGATTACCGTTTACCAAGTGAAGCTGAATGGGAATATGCAGCGCGTGGTGGTAGAACCAATTCAATGTTTCCATGGGGTAACTATTACCTGAGAAACAAGAAAGGTTGTCTGCTGGCAAACTTTAAACCCGGACGTGGTAATTATCCGGAAGATGGTGGTTTCTATACAGTTAAAGCGGATGCTTATTGGGCCAATGATTATGGTTTATATAATATGTCTGGTAACGTGGCTGAGTGGACAGGCTCTTATTTCTACGAAGGTTCATACAACTTCATGTCGGATCTTAGTCCGGATGTACGTATCGAAGCAGCTGATTCAGATCTTCCACGTATGAAACGTAAGGTAGTACGTGGTGGTAGCTGGAAAGATATTTCTTACTACCTGCAGGTAAGTACACGCAACTATGAATACCAGGATACCGCAAAATCATACATCGGTTTCCGCACAGTAATTGACCTTGCTCCTAAATCAAAAAGATAAAATCACCCTCTCGTTTAAGGCGAGACCAATATTAACTATCAAAAACTAAACTTATCATTATGGCTTCAGGTGTTTCCCCCGCTACGAACCGAATTGTAAACATCATTGTTTGTCTAGGTGCCTCTGTAGTAATTTTTGGTGCTATGGCAAAAATCCTTCACCTGTCTTGGGCAGACTGGGCATTGAAAATTGGTCTGACAACTGAGGCTTTAATCTTCGTTGTATATGCGATTCTTCCACCACCCGATATGGGTGCTCCGGCTCCGGCTGTTGCCACAAGTGGAAATCCAGCATTGAAAAGTTTGGATGATATGCTGCAACAAGCGGATATTACTCCTGCAAACCTTTCAAAGCTGAGTGCGAATTTTCAAAAATTAGGTACTACTGTAGAGAATATGGGAGAAATAAGCAATGTGGTTAAATCAACCGGTGATTTTTCTGCTAAAACACAGGAAGCTACTGCTGCATTATCTTCTATATCTGGCGCTGTAAATCAGGCGGCACAATCATTATCTGGTTTTAATGCTGCTTCTGAAGGAACCAAACAGTTCCATGATCAGGTTCAGGTACTGACTAAAAATCTTTCTTCTTTAAATACTATTTACGAATTGGAATTGCAGGAAAGTAACAATCATCTGAAAGCATTGAATCAGTTTTACGGTAAACTGGCACAGGCATCTGCTGCCATGTCATCAAGCGCTGATGATGCTTTGAAGGCGAAAGAACAAATTGCAGTATTGGCGAATAACCTTGGTAAACTGAATCAGGTTTACGGAAATATGTTAACCGCTATGCAAGGTCGTGCTTAATTTGCCCGGCAACAACCAAAACCTATTGTGAAACAGTATTGAAAATATTATATAAATGTCATTACCAAAGGAACCGCGGCAGAAGATGATCAACATGATGTACCTGGTGCTTACAGCACTACTGGCACTGAATGTTTCATCTGAAATTCTGAACGCATTTAAAACGGTTGACAGAAGCTTGATTACAGCTAGTGGAATTGTAGAGAAGAAAAACGAGGAAGTATTCAGGTCTTTTCAGGAAAAAGTAGACGATCCTAAAACCAGAGAAAAAGCAATGGAGTGGCTTCCGAAAGCCCAACAGTCGAAAAAAATATCTGACGACTTATATGCTTATCTCGAAGCGTTAAAGAAGGAATTAAAAGTAGAATCTGGATTAACAATTGGAGAAGATGGATTGGAATCTTTTAAAGAAGACAATCTCGACGCTGCAACACGTATGTTTATTTCAGCACCGCCAGATGGAAAAGGAAAGGGGGAAGAATTATATAACAGATTGGAAGAGTACAAGAAACAATTGTTGGCGATAGATCCTGAAATGACCAAAGAAATTGGTAAATCTTTGCCGCTTGATCTGACTGCGTTTAACGTAGATCCGAAAGCAGCAGAAAAAATTCCGCAGGGTGAAAAGTGGAAAGAATGGGCTTATGGATACTTCCATATGACACCTACCGTAGCTGCAATTACCATCCTGAGCAAGTTTCAGAATGATGTGAAGAACAGTGAATCACAGGCAGTAGAGTTTTGTCATAAGCAGGTAGGTCAGGTAAAACTGATTTACAATGAGTTCCAGGCATTCGCTGGCACCAACTCACAATACCTGATGCCTGGCGAAGAATTAGTAATTACTGCCGGTATCGGAGCATTTAGCAAAGACGCTCGTCCAACTATTACAGTAGATGGTGCAGCTGTTCCACTTAATGCAGAAGGTACTGCTGAATACAAAACAAGGGTAGGGAATTCTGGTCCGGCTGTAAAAAAAGTTAGGATCTCTTATCTTAAACCTGATGGTACTTCTGCAGTGGTAGAAAAGGAAGTACGTTATACAGTGGGTGTAGCATCCGGACTGGTAGTTTCTACTGATAGAACACGTGTTTTCTATCAGGGCTTGGAAAACCCGCTTAGTGTAACAGGCGGTGGCGGCGATGAAAAAGTAAAAGTGAGTATCGAAGGAACTGGTGGTAATATTACGAAATCAGGAGCTGGACAATATATAGTAACATGTACACAACTTGGTTCATTAACTGTAGTAGCAACAGATGGTAAAAATAGCCAGCGTATTGCAATTCCGGTTAAAAGAGTGCCAGATCCAATTGCTATTGTTGGTGGTAGTGCAGGGGGCACTATGAATGCAAATGTGTTCCGTGTGCAAAGAGGGGTTATTGCCGACTTGAGAGATTTTGTATTCGAAGGTGTGAAATTTGAAGTATTGAGTTATATGCTGATCTGCACAGGTAAAGGGTTTGATGAACCGGAATTTGCAGAAGTAAACGGACCATCATTTAGTGGTGATGCCGTAAATCTGATTAAACGCTGTCAGCCAGGAACTACTGTAACCATCGGAGAAATTAAACTTAAGCAACCAGGTGGCGGTACCAGAAAACTTGATCAGAACATAACATTCATCTTGCAATAAAGCAGTGATTATGAAAAAGACATTTTTATTGTGTGTAACGGTTTCATTGCTGGCAGGTACATCTGCCATGGCACAGGGTTTTGGTAACCTGCGGAATAACCGTAAGCCAGCCGATTCAACTGGTAATAAACCAGCAGCTACCACTACTGGTAAAGATACCATTAAGCCAGCTGCAAAGCCTGCAGTTGATCCTGCTTCTGTTAAACCAACCAAAACTATTGATACTACTATTGTTGGTGGTTTCGGTGAAGTGATTCCTAGAAGCCTTCGCAATGAAACGGCAGCTGATCGCAGCCAGACACGCGAAAAGCGTCCGTTAGAATACGAACACCTGAGAGAAGATGACCAGCTTTTCAGTGAATTTATATGGAGAGAAATTGATGCCCGTGAAAAAGTAAACCAGGCTTTCATGTATCCTGGTAAAGATGATATGGGTGATCAACGTTTTTTCTCTATCATGCTCAATGCAATTAAGAATGATAGCGTTATGGCCTTCTCAGCAGAAGGTGGCGACGACAGGTTTACCAAACCACTCGCTTACGACGATATCATGAAAATGCTGAAAGGACGTCTGGATACTCAGTTTGTTCAAAATGCAGATAACCCCAATGTAATGGATACAGCGGTTATCTATGATACCAAATTTGCACCTAATCCAGATTCTATTTATACATTCCGTCTAAAAGAACAATGGATATTCGACAAAGAAGCAAGCCGCCTATTTGTTAGAATCCTTGGTATAGCCCCGGTGGCAAAACTGGTGATTAATGGTAAGTCTACCCCAAGAACCCTTTTCTGGATCTATTATCCTGAAATGCGTAAAACACTTACCAAATACAATGTGTACAATCCGAAAAACTATGCCGGACGTATGACCTGGGAAGAGTTATTCGAAAGTCGCTTTTTTGCCAGCTATATTGTGAAAACAAGTGCCAATAATCCAAGTGATAAATTCCTGGCAGCATTGATCAAAGATCCTTTATTCCGCCTGCTGGAGGGGGATAACATTAAAGAACGCCTGTTTAATTTTGAACAGGATGTATGGCAGTATTAATAGAAAAAATCATCATACAAGTGAAAAAAGGAGCTGTTTAGCTCCTTTTTTCATTAAAAATAGCTTATATTATATTTTTCGAACAAGGATTATTGGTTAATTCAGGGGATTGCTTAACTTTACCTCGGTTTTTCATAGGATATTGGATTTTAAAAACGGGGTTGGATTTCTATCCTGACCCCTTTTTTAT
>CAZTCS010000022.1:5197-21398 GCA_964611995.1 uncultured Sediminibacterium sp.
CGCAAAATAATTTAGTAAAGATTCCGTTTTCTTATTACCAATCACTTCTATAAGGTTTGCCTTATTTGTACTCCTGATATTTTTAACCGACTTGAACGTTTTTAATAAAATCGCAGCAGTCTGTTTGCCAATACCTTCAACATTTTCCAGTTCATTTTTAAATGTTCCCTTAGATCGCTGATTGCGATGAAAAGTAATGCCGAAACGATGCACTTCATCCCTTATGCGTCGAACCAGTTTTAAGCTGTTACTATCCCATGGTAATTTGATGGATGCAGTATCACCCGCAAAAAATATTTCTTCTTCATTTTTCGCCAAACCTACCAATGTTAGTTGTCCGGTTAAACCAAGCTCATGAATACTTTCCATAGCTGCGCTCAATTGTCCCTTACCACCATCTATGATAACAAGTTGAGGCAGTGGAGCCGATTCGGATTGAAGGCGTTTGTAACGCCTGTAAACCACTTCTTTCATGGTAGCAAAATCGTTGATGCCCTCCACTGTTTTTACATTATAGTGCCGGTAATCTTTTTTACTGGGTAGTCCATCACGAAAACAAACCATGGCTGAAACCGGATAAGCTCCCTGAAAATTTGAGTTATCAAAACACTCGATATGAACCGGTACTTCCTGTAAATGCAGGTAAGCCTGTAATTCATATAATACTTTCTTTTTCTCAACGTCAGAACTACCTTCTAGGTGAAGTACTTTCTTTCTCCTCAATTCCTCTTTATAATAATTTACATTTTTCAATGCCAGATCCAGCAGTTTCTTTTTATCACCGGCTTTAGGAATTGTGATTACAATTTGTGGATCGGGAAATTCAATTTCAAAAGGAACAATTATTTCACCCGCCAAACTATTGAAATCGTTTCTGATGCGGTTAACGGCAAAGCTCAACACTTCTTCTTCTGTTTCTTCCAATTTGGTTTCGAGCGGAACGGTGTGTGTTTGTACAATAGTACCATTCGAAACCATCAGGTAACTTACATAAGCTAGTTCATCGTCTTTCAGTATGGCAAATACATCTACACTGTTTAGGTGTTTGCTTACAATCACAGATTTTGCCTGGTAACTCTCCAGGTGTTCTATCTTTTTCCGCATTAATTCTGCTTTCTCAAATTCCAACTTGGTGGCAAAGGATTGCATCTCTGCCTTGAAATGTGTAATAACAGAACCAAGGTTTCCTTTCAGGATATTTCTCACCTGTTGTAATCCATCTGCATATGCCGCTGCATCCTGCAAGCCTTCGCAAGGGCCTTTGCAATTGCCCAGGTGATACTCCAGACATACTTTAAACTTTCCCCGCTTAATGTTCTGATCAGTGAGGTTTAGTTTACAGGTGCGTAATGGAATATATTGTCTTACAAATGCGATAAGCTCGCGTACTCTACCAGCAGAGGTAAATGGGCCAAGGTATTCTGAGCCATCGTTTATTTTCTTTCTGGTAAGAAAGATTCGTGGGAAAGGTTCTTTTTTAATGACGATGTACGGATAAGTTTTATCGTCTTTCAGGTTAATATTAAAACGTGGCTGGTATTCTTTAATGAGTGAGTTCTCCAGCAGAAAAGCATCCTGTTCAGAATCTACAATGGTAAATTCAATTCTCCGGATCCTTTGAACAAGCTCATGGGTTTTATAGGTGGTAAAGGTTTTGGAGAAATAAGAACTAACTCTTTTTCTTAGATCCTTGGCCTTACCTACATACAATAAAACATCTTCTGCATCATAATATTTATAAATGCCGGGCTGGTGTGGTATGGTATGTGCGCGTTGCTGAAATTCCTGTTGTGTCATAATGGTGTTTTCATTCCCGATCCCACTTTACTTGCTTTAACTCCTGTTTCTGGTAACCATTGCTGGTAGAAAAACTACGGTTAATCTGAAATCCTTTAAAAGCATGCCAGTTAAATTGTTCCTGAACACTGGTATCGCCCTGTTGGGAGAATGATCGGATGAAAATACGTTTTACCTGATTGGTTTGTTCATCCAATAAAACATCAATCCCTTGAACAGGTACCGTGCGATCAACTGCGGTATAATTCAATGTATAGCTTTTAGTTCCTGCATCCTGAAATACGGTTTCCCGGTAATGCTTTTTATCTACAGGGTTACTGATGTCTTTTTTAATAAATTCATCTGCCAGTGCCATAAATTGGGTACTATCTATTAGCATTGAATCCTGACTATTGCCAACCGTTGTAAACAATAGTACTTTTTTCCGGAATAAGATAACCTGACTAACCTGTTCCTTAAAAAAGTGACTTATGGAAAAAAAAGCGGTACTGTCTGGCGATGCCTGCAACTGAGCATCGGGTGTATTTTCTTCCCCGCAGGAAATAAAAATCAGGCCTAATAGAAAAGCGACACAAATAAGTTTCATACTGTAAAAGTATTCAATCATAAATAAAAAAGCCACCCGTCTAAGGAAGGATGGCTTTTAATAAGAAGCTAGTTTAGGTTTTATTGTAAAGCCTTAGTCAGGCCAATACGCAATCCGTAATCTAACAGGTATTCTTTAATCGGATACTTGTTAGAGAAAGTAGGCAGGTGTTGGTAACGTACCTGAGGGCCGATTTGCCAGCTTGTTTTACCCGAAGTAAAACTAAGGTTTACACCTACATTGGTATTGATGTTCCATTTACGTACCAGATCGTTACCGTCGGCATAATGCCTGTAATCGGTAGATAATAGGTACACATTTTTATTCAGGTTCAGGGTAGGCTGAACAGAAGCTTCTGCATTCAAGGATACATGCTTGCCTTTAATAACATCCCATTGAATACCCACTGGCAAAGAAAGCTGGTAAACTTTATTAGCCAGTTCTGTTTGTTTATAGCCAACATTATTATTGTATGGAGAATACCTGGTAATATTTTCAATACCATTGAAATTGATCAGTGAAATGGTAGCCCTGTCATAAGTACTTGACTGGAAGGTTTCAATCTGATAATGACGAATATTAAGTTGTACCCCTGTTTTTAATTTTAAGCGGTCGGTAATATTATATAATACCGCAAACCCAAGCTCCATCCCAATTGCCGGACGATGACGTACCACCTGGTTTACGTCGGCAGGCTGATTAAGCGGTGCATTTACCGGTAAAGCTGCCGATACAGCAGGTTGAACCAGGTCTTTCACTTTTTCATCGGTTAGTCTGCGATAGCTGGTAGATGGAGTGATATAAAACTGGAATCCGAATTTTGATAATTTCCTTGAAGAAAGCTTTTTAACAACTACAGCTTCGCTAACATATGGGCTTTCAGTAGGGGCCGCTTCAAGTATTAGTTTTTCATCTATGGCCTCTTTATTGTTTGCGACTTCCTTATTTACAGATGGTTCAGTATTGGCTATAGCGATGGTTATTGGTTCACTGCCTAATACTGCTGCTTCATTATTACTATTACTGATTGGAGCAGTTAATACCGGGTGAACCCTGTTGTTATTTCTGCTAACGGTAATCGCAGGTTTAGGGAGTGAAATGTCTGCAATGGTGGCGCCTGGTGTGATATTATCTGGACCTACATAATTATTACCGTCTGTATTGTTTAGACGTTCAATAGTTTGGGTATTAATTGCGGAAGGCGCAAGCGTACTAAAATACTTCTTACTTTTTTCGTGCGCGGCATTATTAGCGGCAATTGCCTCCTGCTGAATAGCTACAACATTAGGAACAGAGAGTGGTTGCAGGTGTGTACTTTGATTATGTGTATTCAGTACAGTTGTGAGCGTTAAAGCAGTTACAATAAAAACAGCGATAAAGGTAAGTGCGGGCCATGACCTGTATCCATGAAGTTCAGTTCGTATGTTACTCCATACCCTATCGGATGGATACATACGGTGCTGTTTTACTTCGTCTTGTAAAAACTGCTCAAACTCGTCCTGGTACTTCTTATTCTCCATAACAAACAACTGCTACGATTTATTAAACGCAGCAAGCCACTGAAAATCTTGTTTCGGTGCCTCGATGATCTTTTTACGGACCAAAATATTTTCTAGCATCGCTTTGGCACGGGTGTACTGGCTTCGGCTGGTACTTTCCTCTATGTCTAGCATAATGCCTATTTCTTTATGACTATAACCTTCCAATGCATATAAGTTTAAGACCGTTCGGTAACCTACAGGTAATAAACGAATGCATTCAATGATCTGTCGGGCCTGCATAATGGATGGTACTGTTTCTTCTTTCACATGTACCGTATTGGCATAGCTTATATCCAGGCTTTCGTTGAACTTTTTGTGTTTCTTCAGAAAGTTGATACAGGTATGCACAATGATCCTCCTGATCCATCCTTCAAATGCGCCCTTATTCTGGAACGTATGTATTTGGGTAAATACTTTAATAAATCCTTCCTGCAACATATCTTCCGCGTCTTCGCGGTTTTGTGCAAAACGGTAACACACACTCAGCATTTTAGGGCTGAAGCGGTTATACAATTCGCGCTGAGCAGCAGCATCGTTTTGTAAACAGCCTGCGATAATAGCCTGTTCCGTCATGAAGGGTAAAATAGTTTACCCTAAATATAGACATATTTTACCTACCGATGCTGCATTGTAACAGCGATTTGTATCTGAATAGCTGAATTATGCGACTAAGGGGCTTGCATATAGCACTAGGTCCATAGTCCATAGACCATGGTCCATGGTCCATGGACTATGGTCTATGGACCTTAGTGGCATAATTAAGAATGAATGAATTCTTGAGTTGAACAGATGAAAATTGTCCAAAAATGGATAATTTTCACTTAAATCGTTGATTTTCAAAGTCCTATTTAAAACCTATCTATGGAAGATAATGCTACGCTGACTCTATCTGGCACATCAATAAAAGTCACTGACGAGCCACTTCCGCCGTCTACAGGTCTTGCGCCTTATACTGGCCCCTGGACGGAAGCGGAGGTAATACATCTTTTAAAACGGACCCTTTTTGGTGCAAAGAGGGGAGAAATTGCTTATTTCCAAACACTTTCTTGTGCTCAGGCTGTAGATACATTATTGACAATACCACCTGACGCACCATTACCTCCGGTTAAAGAATATACAACCCCAACTAATGCAACGACCCCAGACAGTAATATACTTCAGGGTGAAACATGGGTTAATGATACCAATACCGATGGAACAGTAGCTGGTTTGCGACGTGCATCATTTAAAAAATGGTGGATGGGTCTAATGGTAAAACAGGAAGCCAACCTGCGTGAAAAAATGACCCTTTTCTGGCATAATCATTTTGCCACAGAGAGTACTGATATCAATGCACAGTTTGTTTATAAACACCATGCCTTATTAAGGAGTTATGCCCTTGGTAATTTTAAATCATTGGTAAAAGCAGTCACACTAGATCCTGCAATGCTGGTGTATTTAAATGGTCAACTAAACCAGGCTGTTGCTCCTGATGAAAATTACGGACGTGAGTTACAGGAATTATTTTGTTGCGGAAAGGGCCCCGGATCTCAATACACTGAAGAAGATGTACAGGCATCTGCAAGGGTATTAACAGGTTGGAGAAACAATGCCAATACCCTAAGTTCATTTTTCGACAATAACCGCCACGATAAAAAAGACAAACTCTTTTCAGCATTCTATAACAATACTATCATCACAGGGAAAAATGGTCCAACAGCAGGAGAGGAGGAACTAGATGCTATGCTCGATATGATTTTTGCTACCAATGAAGTGGCCGAATATATGTGCAGGCGTTTTTACCGTTGGTTTGTGTATTATGATATTGATGATAGCGTTGAAAACAATATCATTAAACCACTTGCAGTACTGTTCCGAAATTCAAACTATGAAGTAGCTCCTGTATTGAGAACCTTATTAATGAGCGAACATTTTTTTGATATACTCTCTCGAGGTTGTCAGATTAAAAGTCCGGTTGATATGGTTGTTGCGATATGCCGTGAATTTGAAATTCCATTCCAGCCCGATTCAGATTATATTACCAATTACGGCCATTGGAATTATCTGGTAAATCAATGCAGCAACCTGCAACAGAATATCGGTGACCCGCCAGATGTGAGCGGATGGAAAGCCTATTACCAAAAGCCACAGTTTTATGAAATGTGGATCAACAGCGACACGCTACCTAAACGAAACCAGTTTACCGATACTATCGTTACAAATGGCTTTACATTTTCTGGGGTGAAAATGATCATCGATGGTGCTGAACTAGCTAAAACATTCAGCAATCCAGGTGATCCAAATCAATTGATCAATGATTTCACCAAACTGATGTACCGGATTGATCTTTCAGATACTTCAAAGGCACAGATTAAAAAAGACATTTTATTGGGAGGACAGGCGCAGGATTATTATTGGACCAATGCATGGGATCAATTCATCAATAATCCAGGTGATATGGCCAATACAACTACAGTTCGCAACTATATCCGCGATCTGCTAAAATATTTAATGAACCTTGCTGAGTACCAACTCGCTTAAAATAGTAAACCATGAGAAGAAGGGATTTTTTAAGAAATACAGTACCGGCAGGAGTTGTGTTACCCTCACTACTTAATGGGGTAACGGTGAAAGCATTTGGTGCTGAATCTTTATTGATGCAGGGCTTGTTTCCACCTACTACCGAAACAGACCATGTACTGGTAATTGTACAATTGAATGGTGGAAACGATGGATTGAATACCGTTATACCTCTTGAGTATTTTCCCAACTATATCCGAGCACGTTCCAATATGTATATACCGCAGCAAAAAGTACTTGGACTGGAAGGAACAGATAAAGTGGGGTTGCATCCTTCTATGACAGGCATGCAGTCTTTGTTTAATGATGGTAAAATGAGTGTGATTCATTCTGTAGGATATCCTCAACCCAATTTCTCCCATTTCAGGGCAACAGATATATGGATGAGTGCAAGCGATAGTAAGGAAGTGGTGAATAGTGGCTGGACAGGAAGGTACCTTAGTTATGAATACCCGAATTTCCCCAATGGATATCCGAATAGTACCATGCCAGATCCATTGGCCATTCAGATCGGATCTACTACTTCGCTAGCATTGCAAGGACCATCTGTGAGTATGGGGATGAGTATTTCAAACCCTAATAATTTTTATAACCTCATCAGTGGAGTACAGGATCCGGCACCTAATACGCCAGCAGGAAAAGAACTTACTTATATAAGAACAGTGGCCCAGCAAACAACTGCATATGCGGAAAGTATCAAAGCAGCTTCAGCAAAAGTTACCCAGCAAGGGCAATATCCAAATAACTCATTGGCATCGCAGTTAAAAATTGTTGCAAGATTAATTGCTGGCGGATTAAAGACAAGGATATACATGGTAAGTTATGGTGGATTTGATACACATTCAGCTCAGGTGAATTCTACAGATACAACTACTGGCACACATGCAAACCTGCTGAAAAATGTTAGTGATTCCATTAAAGCATTTCAGGATGATCTCAAATTACAACAGGTTGAAGAAAGGGTTATTGGTATGACTTTCTCTGAATTTGGTAGACGTATTAAGAGTAATGGAAGTATCGGCACCGATCATGGATCAGCGGCCCCAATGTTTGTGTTTGGTAAAAATGTAGATGCAAGTGTAGTTGGCGACACACCCAATATTCCTGTTACTGCAAACTTTAATGATAACCTTCCTTTTCAATACGATTTCCGAAGTGTTTACGCAACCCTATTAAACAAATGGTTGTGTGTAGATGCAAAGGACCTCGATCAAATCATGCTAAAGAATTTCCAGACACTACCACTTATTAATTCACTGGCTTGTAATAAATCAGTAAACCTCTCTGGCGAAAATTTTATCACGAATTATCCGAATCCTTTTACCAATAATACCAATATCAGTTTCAAAACCGCTGGCGGACATACCCTGATACAGGTTATGGATACGATGGGAAGGGTGGTTGCCAGTTTAACCGACCGTGAATATGAGGCAGGTAATTATAATGTGGTATTTGATGGATCAAGGCTTCCTCCGGGTATTTATTATGCCCGTTTTCAGAATATGAGCACCCAGCAGGTAAGAACCATGGTCAAAGTGCGTTAAAAAATCGGCGAATTTTTTGCAACAATGATGTAATTTTTGAATTAGAACTATATATTTGCAACATAGTAGCAAAAATATATAGTATGAAGCACTTATTCAAATGCATGATGTTATTGGTTTTGGTGTTAAACACTGCCCGTGTACTGGCAATGCCCGAAACACCATCAAAGGCTAAACTCTCCGGTATAATTACAGATACCAAAGGACAACCGCTGGCAGGGGCGACTATTTATCTACATGAGGCCAGAACAGGAACCGTTGCCGGTGCAGATGGACATTTCACCACTCCTGAAGTTCCAGCGGGCAAATACCTTGTTGAAATTTCTTATCAGGGTTATGCAAGTGTATTGGAGCTGATAAGCATCACCGAAAATTTGAATCGCAATTTTGTTTTAAAAGAAACATATGCCGAACACGATGCGGTTACCGTAACAGGGGTAGCTTCAGCTACTAAAGTGAAACAATCTGCACAACCAGTTTCAATCGTAAAAAAAGCAGACTTACTTCGCTCATCTTCTACCAATATAATTGACGCACTCGGAAAACTGGTGCCAGGTGTATCAGGATTATCTACAGGTCCTGCAATATCAAAACCAATTATTCGAGGTTTGGGATATAACAGGGTAGTTACCATACACGATGGTGTACGCCAGGAAGGTCAGCAGTGGGGTGATGAACATGGAATTGAAATTGACGAATACAGTTTACAAAGGGCAGAAGTACTGAAAGGACCTGCATCACTTTTATACGGAAGTGATGCGATGGCTGGTGTATTAAACCTGATTACCAATGTACCGGTTGAACAGGGAACAGCAAGAGGGAACATTATGAGTGCATTCAACGATAATAATGGACTACGAGCTGTAAGTGCAAACCTGGCAGCGCATGATAAATCAGGTTTTAACTGGAATATTTATGGCACGAGTAAATCGGCAGCCGATTACCGCAATAAATATGATGGTCGTGTTTTTAATAGCCGCTTCAAGGAAAATAATTTTGGGGGATATTTCGGTATCAATAAAACCTGGGGGTATAGTCATATTCTCATCAGCAGCTTTAACCAAAAACTTGGAATGGTGGAAGGGGCCAGAGATGCGGCTACCGGTGCATTTCTCATTTTCCCTGAATCCCCCGCAGAACGTATAGCAACCAATGATGAATTAAACAGTCGCGATTTTTATACACCAGGGCAAAACATCCATCATTTCAAAATTGCGTCAGACAACAATATTGCAGTTGGTACCGGGAGGTTAGCACTTAATCTCGGTTTTCAACGCAACCAGCGAAAAGAACTTGGAGACCCCGATGCACCAACCGTTCCCGAATTATATTTCGACCTGAAAACGGTAAATTATAATATACAATACCATGCTGCAGAAAAAAATGGATGGAGAACGGCTTTTGGTGTAAATGGTATGTTCCAGCAAAATAAAAACCTGGCAGAAGAAGTATTGATTCCTGAATACAATCAGTTTGATGCGGGTGTATTTGTATATACCAGGAAAACATTTCAACAGAACCTAACCCTTAGTGGTGGATTAAGAGGTGATATCAGAACTGTAAAGAGTAAAGGATTTTCAGACGGAACAGAAGTTAAGTTCACTGATTTTACCAGACATTTTGGAAATATTAGTGGAAGTGTTGGGTTGAGTTATAATGTAAATAACGATGTAACACTTAAGTTTAACGTAGCCAGAGGTTATCGTGCCCCTTCAGTTTCAGAACTAGCCAGTAATGGTGCACACGAAGGAACCAACCGTTATGAGCATGGAGATACGCAGTTAAAAACCGAAACATCGCTTCAATTTGATGCTGGTGTAGAAATTAATACAGAACATATTACCGTTAACTTCAACGGCTTCTACAATAAAATAAAGGATTATATTTTTTACAGTAAGCTAACTGCAGTTGGCGGTGGCGATTCACTGGTAAATGTTGATGGCACAGATATTACCGCATTTCAATTCAGACAATCAGGCGCAAGCTTGGCAGGTTTTGAAATGAATGTTGATCTGCATCCACATCCATTAGACTGGTTACATTTTGAAAATAGTTTTTCATTGGTGATGGCACAGTTCAATCATCCGATCGATGGCAGCAACCGTCTCCCATTTATTCCTTCACCACGCTTACAAAGTGAATTAAGAGCCGATTTCAAGAAAGCAGGTAAGGGATTGGGAAATTTATATTTCAAACTTGAAATGGATAATGTAAGTACGCAAAACCGCATTTTTACCGGATACAATACAGAAACAGTAACAGATGGTTATACCTTATTTAATGTTGGTGCGGGTACAGATGTATTACACAAGGGTAAAACTTTATTCAGCCTGCATATCGGGTTAAATAATATCTCGGATATAGCCTATCAGAATCACCTTAGCCGTTTGAAATATGCCGATACCAACAATGCTACCGGCAGAACCGGGGTGTTTAATATGGGAAGAAATTTCAGCCTTAAACTTAATGTGCCGATTGGGTTTAGACTTTAGGGTTTATAAAAATAGATATTGCCACTGAGGGCACAGAGAAGCACAGAATCGTTTCAGTGTATCTCTGAGCCCTCAGTGGCAATCAATAAAGGATAAAACCTCTCCAGAACTTATTACTTGTATCTTCCCCTTGGTTTCTTAATTTTAGGTATGGAGATCAACCTTAATACCCCGGCACTACTTTTTCCAGCCATCAGTCTGATCATGCTGGCATATACCAACCGGTTTCTTTCTTTATCAAGCCGGATACGCAACCTACACGAGAAATACCAGAGCCATGAACAAAAGCATATCATACATGGACAAATTAAAAACCTGCGTTATCGATTAAAATTGATCAAGAATATGCAGGCGCTGGGTGTGCTTACGTTTATGGGATGTATAATATGCATGTACCTTATCTATACGCAGTTTCTGATGGCGGCCAATGTGGTTTTTGCCATCAGCCTTATATGTTTTGCTGCATCCTTATTCCTGTCACTCATCGAAATACAACTAAGCACCAAAGCCCTCGAACTCGAACTAAGTGATATGGAAGGACTGGAAGACCCGTCGGTGATTGAGTATTTCCGGAAAAAATTTGGACGTGATTAATTTGAAAATGTGGTAATTTGAAAATTTGAAAATGGAAGAAGGGATTTGGAAAATTTGGAAATGATAAGGTTTATATTCTATTGACTAATTATTAAATGAAGTCTCTCTCATTTCCAAATTTCCAAATTCTCAAATTAACACATTCTTCCTCTCCCCAATCTGCTGTCTCCACATAGCGTAGTATAATCCTTTTTCGTTGAGTAGGGTTTGGTGGTCGCCGGTTTCTACTACTTGTCCTTTTTCCAGTACATAGATTCTGTCTGCATGCATGATGGTGCTTAAGCGGTGTGCAATCATTACAGTAATCTGTTCTTTTTCGTGAGAAATCTGGCGAATGGTATTCGTGATTTCTTCTTCTGTGATACTGTCGAGGGCCGAAGTGGCTTCGTCGAAAATAAGCAGGTGCGGGTGGCGTAACAAAGCACGTGCAATGGAAAGACGTTGTTTTTCTCCTCCGCTAAGTTTTAGTCCACCTTCACCAATCATCGTATCTAATCCTTTTTCTGCACGGGAAAGGAGGTTGTCGCAACTGGCTTTATGCAAGGCTTCCAGCAGGTCGGCATCGGTGGCTTCGGGGTGTACAAAACTCAGGTTTTCACGGATGGTGCCGGCAAAAAGCTGGGTGTCTTGTGTAACAAAACCGATTTGATTCCTGAGTTCATCAAAATTCATATCGGAGCCATTGATTCTATTGTAATAGATATGTCCTTCCTGTGGTCGGTATAAGCCAACCAATAGTTTTACCAGTGTACTTTTTCCTGACCCTGAAGGACCAACGAAAGCGATGGTTTCGCCTTTTTTCACGTCGAAGGAAATGCCATCCAAAGCGCGATATTGGGCAGTTTGATGTTTAAAAGCCACCTGATTGAATTCCAGTTCTTCAATCATGCCAACCTGTTTGGGATGTGTTGGTCTTGGTTCCACTTTTTTCTCCATCAGGTTATGAAAATTATTCAGCGAAGCTTCTGCTTCCCGGTAACTCATAATGATGCTGCCAATTTCCTGCAGTGGTCCGAAAATGAAGAAACTATAAAACTGAAGTGAGATCAGTTGACCAACAGTTAATACATCACGATAAATAAGCCACATGAGGGTGAACGTAATTACCTGTCTTAAAAAGTTAACCATGGTACCCTGGATAAAACTAAGGGAGCGGATGCTCTTTACTTTTTTCAGTTCCAGTCCAAGTATTTTATAGGTATTGGTATTTAATCGTTTTACTTCCTGGTCGGTAAGTCCAAGGCTTTTAACCAGTTCAATATTTCGTAAGCTTTCTGTGGTAGAGCCGGCCAGTGAAGTGGTTTCTTTTACAATGGTTTTCTGTATGACTTTGATTTTCTTACTAAGTAAGTTGGTAACAAAGGCAATTAAAACGGCGCCGCCTAAGAAGATGGGAATAATGGACCAGTGAAGTTTGGTTGCATAAATAGAAACGAAAACAACGCTAACGATGATGCCGAATAATACATTGATTACATATCCGATGAATTTCTCGGTATCTGATCTAACCTTGGTTAAGATAGACAGGGTTTCGCCGCTGCGTTGGTCTTCAAATTCCTGATAAGGTAGTTGCATGGAATGTTTAAGTCCATCAGTAAAAATTTTGGCCCCGAATTTCTGAATAATCACATTCACGGTATAGTCCTGAAAAGCTTTGGCTATTCGGCTAACCATGGCTGTTCCTACCAGTAATAGGAGCATGGTCATAATGCCATTGATAAACTGACTTTCTGTACGAAAACTGCCATCTGTGGCTGTTTTCGGGTGATTGGCAAACTGATCGATCAGTTTACCAAAGATCATTGGGTCGAAAAGTGAGAAGGTCTGATTGATACCCGCAAGCAGCAAAGCCAGCGCTACCAGCCATTTATAGGGCTTTAAATAGTGTAAGAGTATTTTCATGAAACGTAGTTGAGGTATATTTTAGTCAATTTCCGTACAATTTTTGGAAAAGTGACAAAATGCCGGGGAGATGTGAGTGGTGAATGGTGAATTGTGAATGGTTAGTAGTGAGCGGTTTGTATGGTTTCTCTAGACCCCACCTCCTACTCACGACTCACTTCTTACTGCTGACCATTCACAATTCACCATTCACAATTCACACTTGTTAATAATAAGATATTCTTAATCTGCTTAACTGCATAAGATTAATCGGTAACTTACAAAAACCTTCCAAATATGCGTTGGAGAAAATTTAATGGTGAACAGATCCAGTTGCCGATTAAAGAAGCGGTGGCCGAGGCCATCAGACGCGAAACGGCACAGGGAATTAAGCTCAAAGTATGTATTGGTACCGACAGCCAGGTAAAAGGCGAAGACACTGAGTTTGCTACAGTGATCGTTTTTTTGCGTGAGCATAGCGGAGGCTTTATGTACATACATAATGAGAAAACAAAACAGCGATACCACATCAAGGAAAGAATGCTGGTAGAAGTAGCCAAAAGTATTGAAATCGCTTACGAACTCTGCGACCTGTTTATTGAACACCAGGTTGAGATGGAAGTACATGCAGACATCAATACCAATCCGCAGTTTAAAAGCAATGATGCCTTACGCGAAGCAATGGGCTATATTCTCGGAATGGGATTTGCCTTTAAAGCAAAACCAGAAGCTTTTGCGAGTAGTTGTTGTGCGGATAAGGTGGTGAATTAGCTTGGTGTTATTTTTGTAGCAGGTTTTTTTCGTTAATTATATTTTTTTAACGAAGATTAAATCCCTTACATCTATCTGTAGATATTTTGCAATATGTAGCCAATCAAATAATTTTTCTGAGGATAATTATATAGATGAAAACAATGATTGGTTACAACAATAAATTGTTAGCGGTAATGAAACCTACATTGAAGAATATGTAATCGTTTGCCTTCTACTATGTAAACAAGTCGATGCTCATCTGTAATGCGTCGGCTCCAGCATCCGCTTAAATCACCTTTTAATGGCTCTGGTTTACCAATACCTTTGAAAGGCGAGCGCGTAGTATCTTTAATTAAATCGTTGATTCTTTGTAATACCTTACTATCTTTTTCAAGCCAGTACTGGTAGTCTTCCCAGGCCTGGGTCTGAAACACAATTTCCATCAATCACAATTTTAAGGCTCAATTAATTTCCGGTTTTTGCCACCTCCTTTTTTCATTTCTACCAAAGCGGCTTCTAAACGATTTCTGTTTGCTTTGGTACTCATCAGGTGTAAAGTCTCCTGTTGTGAATTATAATCATCCAGATCCATGACTACAACAGTCTTACCTTTTGTGCGGGAAACAATAACAATTTCACGGTCCTCATTCACCCTGTTTAAGTTTTCTGCCAGATTTTGCCTGAAATCGGAATAATTAATCACTTTCATAATCGGAACATTAGAGTACAAAATTACGTACTTTTTTTAAATGAATTTCATTTTCTAAAAGGTCTGTTTTATCAGGTTTTTTAAATCTCTTCCTTTCTCTGTTCTTCCATTTCACCCTTTTGAGTCTGTTTAAAATTTATTTTACACAGACTGTGTTTAATCAAGCTGTTTTACATTTTCTATGTCTTACATCCAAGAGAAGTTCAATTTATCTCCATCCTTCACCTTAAGCGTAAGTAAATGTTGCAGAACTGACAAGTTGGATAATACAAAAGATGGACGATCAGAAAAATAATAAATACGCAAACTGCTGCGCCTTCACCGCAGTGCCTTAGTATATCTTTGGCAGACGTCAGTAAGCAAAAATAACTGAAAAAATGAGGGTTGCTGTATCACATTATAAGTTTTAAAGAGTTGGTGATTAATAAACTAAAGGAGAAAAATATGGACAAAGCGATGAAGATAACCGATGACCTGTTACTATCGAAGATACTGGACATACGGGGACAAAAAGTAATGATAGACCGGGATATGGCAGAACTGTATGGAGTGCCAACCAAGCGGTTGAATGAACAGGTAAAACGCAATATGAAAAGGTTTCCGGCGGATTTTATGTTCCAGCTAACAGAAGACGAGAAAGCCGAGGTGGTCGCAAAATGCGACCACCTGCGTACCATCAAATATTCACCGAATTTACCGTATGTGTTCACGGAGCATGGGGCGGTGATGTTGGCTAGTGTGTTGAACAGTGAAAGGGCGATAGAAGTGAATGTTAGAATCGTAAAACTGTTCAATGCCATGCGGGAGGTATTACGAACCAACCAGACCTTATTGCTAAGGCTGGAGAAAATAGATAAACACCTACAGGGGCAGAATCATACGCTCATGCAGCATAATGAAGAGATAGGTGTATTGTTTGAGTTGATAGATGAGTTGAGGAAGGAGAATGAGCAACCACCAGTACGTAATCCGATTGGCTTTAAGCCACAGCCAATAAAAAAATAGCAGGGAGATATCTCCAAGACCAATTCTTCCTTCTCCGAAGGGTATTCAAAACAAAAATAGTTTGTTGCAAATTCTGTGAGAAACATATAAAAAATGGAAACCATTCGGAAAAGGGGTTAGGTTGTATTCAACTCACCGCTTAAATCTGGTACAGTTCTCTCTTTAATTTCTTTCGATTACTTCGTTATTTCATTATTGCAGGATTCAATAAATACCAGCATTTCCTCCCTCCCCAATTTCTTCTCTGCACTGGTAACAAAATGTCTGGGCAAAAACTGCCAGGTGGTTTTTAGTGTATCGAAAAACGCTTTGATATTTCTTTCTACTACGGCAGGGTTCTCTTTGCCTGCTATCAATCAACACAAAAACTTGGGTTAGGTTTTCACGCTTACGGAAATAACCCTCAATCATTTGCTCCCATCTTCTTCTATCGGTTTGCGAACGTTTGGCATAACCATATCCTGGTAAGTCTACCAGGTACCATTTTGCATTTGGACCCTTATTTCCTGTACTACTTTCTATCACAAAATGATTAATCAATTGTGTTTTACCGGGAGTAGCAGATGTTTTAGCCAGGCTTCTTTGACCTGTAACCATATTTATAAGAGAAGATTTTCCCACATTACTTCTGCCGATAAATGCATATTCAGGATAATCTGGTTTTGGGCATTTATCGAAGCTTGGGCTTGAGATCAGGTAAGTGGCTTTCTTTATTTCCATCCTGTAAAATTACTAAAAAG
>CAZTCS010000022.1:21408-38070 GCA_964611995.1 uncultured Sediminibacterium sp.
TTTTTGGTGGGATTAGTGGCTGTATTTAGTAGCTGATAATCTATGGACTATGGTCTATGGTCCATAGACCATAGTCCATAGATTATCAGCTACTATAATGAAACCCTTATGCTAGCAATAAGGTTGCTTCCGGCTGCTACTACGCCCGAGGAATAAGGGCGATATAGTTGATTGGTTATGTTTTCCCAACCTAACTGCGCACTTAGATTACCTGTGATACGATAGGCTGCTTTACAGTTAATTGTATACCAGGATGGAGCATATGGTTTACCCTGCTGGTCCACCGCATAAATAGCTGTTTTGGTTTGCTCACTCGGGGCAAGGTCCTTATTGGCTATTTCACTATTATAATCCAATGATAACTGAACAGTTAGTTGCTTTCTTTCAAAATTCAACTGAGTGGTACCAAAAAAAGGAGGTGCATGTCTTAGTGGTACCTGTTCATTTTTTGTATCGTCTGTTTCTTCTCCTTTGATCCAGTTAAGTTTTGTTTGCCAGTTAAGGGAAGGTGTAAAATACCATTGCCATCCCGTTTGTATTCCCCACACTTTTGCGCTTGCTACATTTTGTATGGCTTCTACATTACTCATGGTTCCGTCGTACATAATGGTGCTTTGTCCATTAAACTGAAATGGCCTACGCGTAAGTGCATTGTTGAGCCAGGAATAAAACAGGCTTACATAAGCATTGAATTTTTGTGCACGGTTGTATTGTAAACCCCATTCAGCATTCCATGCATATTCTGGTTTGAGGTTTACATTGGGTACAACAACAACTCCGGGGGCACTCTCAAATACTTTTCCTATATCATCAATATTCGGCATCCGGAATCCCGATGAAAGAACACCACTCATCTGCCATTCATCAGATATCTTATAAACAAGGCCCGTACTCATGGTGATATTTCCCGCATTGAGAGAAGCATTGGTAAAGGGAAACTTAAAGAAAGTAGTATCGAATTTTGCTTTTACTGTATTGTGGTTATAGCGTAAGCCAGATGAGAGTGTGAGGTTTTCCTTCAACTTGTTTTTATAACTCAGGTAAACAGCTATGGAGTTCCAGGTAGCGCCATCCGGGTACCTGGATGCAACATTAGTAACGGTGCCATTAGCAATATTTTCACTGATGCCAGTTGAACCTACTTTATTGTACACAAACTCGGCACCATAAAATATTTCCTGTTTACTGTTTAGTTGTTTTTGTAAGTCGAGGTTTATAGCCGATGCTAAAACGGTTTCTGTTTGTGTGCGTCGGTTATTGTTTCCTCTTCTTCTGTCGATACGGCTTTCTTCATAATCTTGTACAGATATGGTTAACCTGGCCTGATCATAAATACCTGCCTTCTGTTTATGCTGCACCTGTAAGTGATGCATTTTCCAATCTTGCGGCCCATAGTTCCACTCTGCAAACCGTAATGCCCCGCTGGCATATTCAATCAGCCTGTCGTAGCGGGGGATATTCGAAGTTGTTGAGTAATGAAAACCATATTGCAGGTCCCAGTTTTCGGAAGGTTTATACCGTAGTTTATTTATGAAATTACGCTGTTGGTATCCCGTAAAACGTTGTACACGAGGGTCGGGATTGGTGAATATTACATCAGCATTACCAACCCTTTGCACATATTGTGGACGCAGGTAGCCAGGCTGACCGCCATTTTTTCCCATTTTCAGGTCGCCAAAATCACTGTAGCTGAAACTGGAAAGGAAGGAAAGTTTATTGCCGGCAATATTGAAATCAGCATGCAATGTTTTTTCCTGATTGGCGGTTGAATAGCGGATAGCTGCATTTCCTGTAACCAATGTTTTCTTTCCTGTACTGAACTTTGGGTTCAGGGTATGAAAATCCATTACTCCGCCGATTGCGTCACTGCCATATAAAATTGAACCAGGGCCGAATATTACTTCAGCATCTTCAAGGGCAAGTGGATCGAGTGAAATTACATTCTGAATATTACCACTTCTGTAAATGGCATTATTCATTCTTACACCATCAACCACAATCAATACCCTGTTGGTTGCAAACCCTCTGATCATTGGACTTCCGCCACCTTGCTGACTTTTCTGGATAAAAACCTCACCGGTTGTACCTAAAAGGTCTGCCATGGTTTGCGGGTTTTTTAACCTGGTTTGTTTTAAATTGATCTTTGTAATTCGGTTGGGTATTTCATTTATTTTTTGCTCCCACTTGTTGTAGGAAACAACCACTTCATCAAGTGCTTTGCCTGATATAATACTGTCTTTGTTTTGTTGGCCTTGAATAGTGTTACTGAATAGCAGACATGTTACTGCACAACATGCCCATGCTATGTTTAATCGCATAAATTACTGTTTAAAAAGTTAGATAAATAATCAGCTTAAAAACAGTAATTGCTTTGGTGGTGGTAAAAGAATACCTGGCTGGAATTGAGGTTTTAAATTTTCGCAATAAGTACCATGCTGGCGCTTAAATAAATGCGAAAGGTTTTTTGTAAATAGTTGAGTTCCCTCATGTATGCTTACAAAGCAGGAAGCATATTCAAGTAGTAATGGTGATTTTTGATTGTCTTCTGTTGAGTCTTCCAGTAATTGATACAATTCATTTTCCTGGTGGTCATAAAGTCCTTCAACGATATAAGTTCCATCAGGTAGTTGGTGTATACTACTTACATCAAAAAGTGATCCATTGATGATGAGTTCTTCATCTCTGTCGTACCATGTTAATTGGTTTAAATGAACCGTGCTCAGTTCTTTCGATTTAAACGCACGTTTCATTTCAGCCTTAATCGATAATTCCTGGATATAAAACATAATAAATCCTGTTAGTGGTACTGCCACTAACAGGAGTAAAATAAATGCGATCGTTTTTTTTAATCCGGGCAAACTATTTGGGTTTTCTGATCAGGCTGTCAATAGGATAATGCGCTTTCATTGTATCCATTACAGCCTGGGCCCAGGTGGTAAGGGTAATTCTTTCTGCATCACTCAATTTGGCATCGCGGTGAATCCATGTATATGAATCTAAAGGCATTTCTTTTTCTTTTACCTGTTCTACCACTTCTTCCATTTTATGGAATTGTTTTCTCAGGTTATAGGTAGTGTATTCATCGAAATTTAAATGCTTTTTTCCTTCTTTAATATGATCATCAAGCCACCAGGTAACAGGCTGTACAGCAGCATACCAGGGGTATTCGGTATTATTGGTATGGCAGTCGTTACATGCTTTGGTTAAAATGGTTTCTACCTCCGTTGAAACAGCATAGAGATTTTTAATGTTTTTGCTTTTGTCTGTAGAAAGGTTTTTAGCTGGTCGTACGAATTGAATTCCAATAAAAACGATCAATAGAACAAGTAGGATTTTTTTGAATAGTTTCATATAGTTGGCATTATTGAAGCCTTTAAATTAACACATTTCCCGTCATCTCCTTTGGTATAGGTAAACCCATAACTGTTAATATGGTAGGTGCAAGATCGCCCAGTTTGCCTTGTTTTATTGGAGCGTTCCATGTTTTGTCGATGATAAAAAACGGAACCGGGTTTAATGTATGTGCTGTATTTGGACTTCCATCCTCATTGATCATAAAGTCCGCATTGCCATGGTCTGCAGTGAGGAATATGGTATAACCGTTAGCAAGTCCGGCAGTAACAACCCTGTTTACACAGGCATCTACTGTTTCTGCTGCTTTAATGGCTGCAGAGAATACACCTGTATGTCCAACCATATCTGTGTTGGCATAATTCAGGCAAATGAAGTCAGCTGAACCGGCTTCAATTTCTGGTATGAGTTTATCGGTTATTTCAACGGCACTCATTTCAGGTTGCAGATCGTAAGTGGCTACTTTTGGAGAAGGCACCATGATTCTTTTTTCGCCATTATAGGGTTCTTCCCTTCCTCCACTAAAGAAGAAGGTAACATGCGGGTATTTTTCTGTTTCTGCAATACGTATCTGTGTTTTACCATTTGCTTCGAGTACTTCTCCCAGGGTATTGGTTAAATTATCGTTCTCGAAAATGACATGCACATTTTTAAATTTATGATCGTACAATGTCATAGTGGTATAATGGAGGTTAAGCGGCTCCATACCAAACTCCGGAAATGATTGCTGGGTAAGTACTTCCGTAATTTCACGACAACGATCGGTTCTGAAGTTGAAGCAAATAACTGCATCGCCTTCCTGTATAGCTGTAATTGGCTGACCCTGGTCATTGGTAATTACGGTAGGTAGAATAAATTCATCCGTTATACCAGCTTCATAAGCTTTTTCAATAGCGTTGATGGCATTTGTAGCGGTTGGTCCGGCAGATTTAACAAGGCAGTCATAAGCTAGTTTTACCCTTTCCCACCGTTTATCTCTATCCATGGCATAATAACGGCCACTGACAGTTGCAATGGTTCCTGCTGAATTAGCGAGGTGATTTTGAAGTTCGGTCACAAAACCAAGACCGCTTTTGGGATCAGTATCCCGTCCATCAGTAAATACATGGATAAATACTTTTGTGAGTCCTTTTTGCTTGCATAAATCGCAGATGGCTTTCAGGTGGTTAATATGTGAGTGAACGCCTCCATCACTCACTAAACCTATGAGATGTAATGCTTTATCTTGATCTTTTGCATAACTCAGCGAATCGAGGAATGCTGTATTGCCTGCTAATTCACCAGATTTAACAGCAACATTAATACGCTGTAATTCCTGGTATACAATTCGTCCGGCACCAAGGTTAAGATGACCTACTTCACTGTTGCCCATTTGTCCATCCGGTAATCCAACCTCTTCTCCACAGGTTATAAGGGTTGTATTAGGGTAGTTTTTGTAAAGTGAACTAACAAATGGCACATTTGCTTGCTGGATGGCATCAGCTGAAGCTGTTTTGCCAAGTCCCCAGCCATCCATAATAACTAAAATTACTTTCTTGCTCATATAATAAAATGATCTTTTGCGTTAATTGCTGATTTGGTATTAACTTTAGCGATATACCACATTATCCCAAAGTTGGCATGTTTTTGGCAAATAGTAATGGTGGATGCAAAATAATATGTATGAAATTAGCCTTATTTAGTTAGCTAATGACCATAGAAATGTTTATTGGCAAATTGCATGTGGCTAAAATCTATAAAAATTAAGACATGAAAACGTTTTTTTTAACATTCGGATTGGCTTTCGCATTAGTTTCTTTTACCGTTCAGGGACCAACGGATGCGATAGTGCGCTCACTGAAATCTGCAAGCGCAGAACAGGTGGCATCTCATTTTGAAGATTATATTGATATGAAGTTGCTTGATAAGGATGAGGTAAAAAATATGAGCAAACCCCAGGCAACTATTGCGCTCAAGAATTTCTTCAATGAAAAAAGTATCAAGGGCTTTGAGAAAGTATCTGAACGTGAGATAGGAAATACTATGTATATGACGGGTAAACTACTGAATAACGATAAAGGATATAATATAACTGTAATGCTTAAGCTCAAAGAAGGGCATTACCAGATACTTACTGTACGGATAAATTAATCGGACCATAGACCATGGACCATGGACTATGGTCTATTAACGCCAGAACTTTTAAACAGCCCTGTTTTTATTGCATGCTTCAATTAGTTTTGTTGAATGAATACATTCGATGAACAATTAGCCATACTTGTTAAAGCAGCGCTGTTGGAAGATATTGGCAGTGGCGATCATTCCACACTCAGTTGTATTCCGGCAAACAAGCAAGGGAAAGCAGTGCTTAAAATAAAGCAATCTGGTATTTTAGCTGGTGTTGCTGTGGCGGAAAAAATATTCCGTATGCAAGACCCTGAGGCAATATTTATCTCTTACAAGAATGATGGGGATAGCATGGAAGTAGGTGAAGTAGCTTTTGATGTAAGCACTTCTATCCATACCATTCTCTCCTGTGAACGATTGGTGTTAAACTGTATGCAGCGCATGAGCGGCATCGCAACCCTTACAAAAAAATACACGGACCTGCTGAAAGGATACCATACAAAATTGCTTGATACACGCAAAACAACACCCAATTTCAGACTGCTTGAAAAAGAAGCTGTGCGTATTGGGGGAGGTATTAATCATCGATTTGGGTTGTATGATATGATTATGCTTAAAGACAATCATATCGACTATGCAGGAGGAATTGTTCCCGCTGTTGAAAAAGCATATAATTATATTCAGGATAACCATCTATCACTAAAAATAGAAGTTGAAACCAGAACCCTGGATGATGTGAAAACGGTTTGCAACATTGGTAAAGGGAAAGTGTTCCGTATTATGTTGGATAATTTCTCACCTGATCAAATAAAAGAAGCCCTTAATATTATCGACAGTCAATACGAAACAGAAGCGAGCGGGGGTATAAATTTAACTACCATTACATCTTATGCAGCAACCGGGGTAGATTTTGTAAGTGTAGGTGGACTTATTCACCAGGCTCAAAGCCTTGATTTAAGCCTGAAAGCTGTGTTAACAACATAACTTTGATTTATTGGATTTCTTGGACCTTTACTTTATCTTGCTTATAAAGGGGTAGCACAAACGCTGAGCAGAAATGATAAAGTATATTCTAACGGGCTGTTTACAGTTTTTTTTCTTAACATATACAGTTTCTCAAACTGTAAAAGCAGATTCTCTGATTCGATCGCTCTCTACGATGAATAGAGACACGCAGTATGTGCAGTTTCTAAATCTTATTGCTGAAGAATTATCTGATAAGGAAGCGGATAAATCACTCGAATTTGCATTGAAAGGGCTTGCCTTATCTCAACAACTGAAATTCATAAAAGGAGAAGGGAACTCGCTGAATAATATTAGTTGGGCATATTACCGTAAAGGGGATTATTCAAAAGGCTTTGATTATGCTTTACAAGCATTACACTTAAACGATTCTATTACCAATTTGCCACAACTGGCTATTTCGTACCGGAATATTGGCGCTATCTATAATTCTCAGGCAAAATACAGGGAGTCGATGGATTATTTCAGAAAAGAGATGCTCATTCATCAACAATTGAATAACCCCTTTGGTGTTGGGCGTAGTCTGAATAATATCGCTTTTTCCGCCCATCGCGGAAAATTCAGGGATTCTGCTTTGAAGATAGGTCAGCAAGCGCTTGAGCATAACAATAAATTAGACGATAAATACCTCATTGCATTCTGTCTGCGTACACTGGGAGATATTTATATGGAAGAAGGAGAAACAGATAAGGCTATCAATTATTTAACCCGTTCTGTAACTGCTGCCAGACAGGCAAACAGCAATTTTATTATCGAAACATCATTATATCGGTTAGGGAAAGCATACCAGTCTAAAAAACAATGGAAACAATCGATTCTTTATTTTAATGAGGCTGTAAAAGTAGCCAATCAGTTAGGCGCAAAAGGGGAGCAGGCAACTATTTATAAGTTGTTGTCTCAATCCTATACCGCTATCGGTGATTATAAAAAAGCTTATGAGACACAATCTTTACATATAACACTGAATGATACTTTATTCGAAGAAAGGAGTCGCGCGAGATTAGCCCAGATGCAAGTGGCATTCGAAACCGAAAAAAAGCAGACAGAAATTAACCTGTTAAAGAAAGAGGATGAAATTAAAAATGCAAAGATAAAAGAACAACGTTTGTTCACCTTACTGTTACTGGTTGTAACCGGATTGGTTCTGGCACTTTGGTTGGTGTCGTGGAGAAGAAACAAATTTAAGCAACTGGTGAATAAACAACTTCGTCAACAAAAAGAAGCATTGGAAGAAGCTTCGCATCAAAAAGATAAAATATTTTCTATACTTTCTCACGATTTAAGAACGCCTATTGGTTCTTTAACTAGTGTGTTGAATTTATTTGAGCAACAAAACCTATCGGAAGAAGCATTTATAACAATAAAAGCTGCATTGGGTAAACAGATTGGTTCATTGAACACCACACTAGACAACCTCTTGTTATGGTCGAGAAACCAAATGGGGGGTGTAACTGATATTCGACCTGCAGCTATCCCGGTTTTTGAAATAGTAGAAAATAACCGGCATTTATTAATGGCTGCGGCCAATCAAAAGAAAATCGCCATAAGTAATGAAGTGCCTGCAAATGCCAGTTTATTTGCAGACATAAACCATTTTGATATTGTTATCAGAAACTTATTGCTGAATGCGCTTAAGTTTACCAATGCTGGTGGTAATATTACGGTTTCATTTACCGAAACAAGTGATACAGCTACTGTATCGGTTAGTGATACAGGTGTTGGAATGACCGCCGAACAGTTGGGTAAACTGTTTAAAATCAATACACATTTTACAACCGCCGGAACAAGGAACGAAAAAGGTGCCGGATTGGGTTTATTACTCTGTAAGGAATTTGTGGAAGCAAATCATGGTACACTTTTAGTAAACAGTGAACCTGGTAATGGTTCTGTGTTTTCTGTTACTTTGCCAAAAAAATAAGATGGGTAAGAAAAATAAAAATATAGCTGATAAAAATGGTTTTGTTTTTAGTACCGACCCCAATTTCCAGTTTGATCAGGAAGAGCAGGCTCCGCAGGAAACCCTGGCTCCTGCAAATCAGCAATTGAGGATCTTGTTAGACAAAAAACAAAGGGCCGGCAAAGCGGTCACACTTGTAACCGGATTCGTGGGAAGTGAAGAGGACCTGGAAAAATTAGGCAAACAATTAAAGAACTTCTGCGGTACTGGCGGCTCCGTAAAAGACGGTGAAGCCATCATACAAGGAGACCAGCGTGATAAAGTTTTACAATGGCTGATTAAACAAGGGTATGTTAAAAGCAAGAAAAATAATTGAACAGAAGAACAGAGGAATATCCAATATCGAAGTTGGACATTGGATATTCCTCTGTTCTTCTGTTTAACTATTTTTCCGTTTCAAACCCGACTTTTCTATGCGTGCCGTCGCAGTAGGGTTTGTTGGAAGATTGGCCGCAGCGGCAAAGGGCTGTTTTGCCTTGCTTCACTTCCTGGGTTCCATCACCGTGCGTGATTATGCAGTCTGAGGTTATTAAAATTGGACCATCTTTTTTAATCTCAATATTCATGATGCTGGCAGCTTCTGCCACTACAGCAGTTTCTGCAGCCGGTTCTCCTTCTGCGTTCATATAATAACTCAATGCTCCGCTAGGGCATTTCCTCACTTGCTCTATAATAGTTGCTGTATCTGCCGCTTCCATGTTTACCCATGGCTTTTTGGCCGGATCAAATACGGATCTTAATTGTGTCCAGCAAATACGGCTATGGATACAGGTGTCTGGTTTCCAAACAACAGTTACTTCATTATTGGTATACTTAAAAGTTGATTTTGGCATGGGGAAGTGGTTTGTAAAGTAAGATACGAATTAGTTAAAATTCAAAATTCAAAAGTCAAAAATCAAAACTTCATTTTTTGACTTTTGATTTTTGAATTATTAATAGTCTATCTCCAATTTCAACCTGTCTCTGAGTTCTTTTACCAGCGGGTATTGTTCCGCAATGCGTTCAAATTTCTGTTTGCTGTTCAGGCGCATATGTACAGGTACTTCCTCTCTTTCGGTTGCTTCAACCAATATATTGAATACAATTGCGCGGTTATTGAAAGAGGTTTGTATAAAATCTATCAGCATCATTCTTTCCTGCTCAACAAATTTTTGAGCGGTAAGTGCTGGTACCGTTACCGTAAAGTGAATATCATCTTCAATATCCAGGATCGCCATTTTGAAAGTTCCGGCCGATGAATGCTTTTGCTGCTGTTCCAGTTTAGCGGCATATTCATTCCAGCACTGGGTAAGCTTTTCCATGTTCAATACTTCTGCTTCTTTTACTTCTTCGATGGCATATTGATCACCAACTTTTTCTCGCAAGGCATCCAAAAGACTTTTTTTAGGGCCATTGTTATTTGTTGTTGGCAATGGCCTGGGCACAGGCGCAGTTGGTTTAACAGCAGGTTGAACAGTAGGCTTTGCTGGAGCAGGCTTTTCTTCAATATATAATTTAGGCGATTTGGTTTCGGCAACAACTGGCTTTGTCTGTAAAGATGGAATGCTTCTGGTTCGGAATGCTACCGGACCATCAAGTCGTTTTTTTTTAATTACTTGTCCATTTTCAGTGGAAAGTTCTAAAGCCTGTTGCAGAAAATTGAGTTTTATAATCGTAAGCTCAACATGTAAGCGTTTATTACGGGCCATTTTGAACTGAATTTCTCCTTCGTTCAAAATATTTAGCGCACTAACAAGGTACGACATGCTCATAGCAGCTGCAGTTTGTACATATTTCTCCTGTAAACCTTCAACTACATCTAGTAGCGCAGCAGATTTAGGGTCTTTACATACCAGCAGGTTTCGTATAAATTCTGCAAAACCATTCAGCACCAAATCTCCTTCAAAACCTTTTCTGTTTATTTCATCATACAAAAGCATTGCTCCTGCCAAATCCTGTTCCTGAAGGGAAAGCAGTAATTTGAAATAATAATCTTCATCAAGAATATTGAGGTGTTCAAGCGTATTTTGATAGGTAACCGTTCCGTTGGTAAAGCTTACGATTTTATCCAGAATACTGAGAGAGTCGCGCATGCAACCTTCACTTTTCTGGGCAATAACCTGTAAGGCAGCTTTTTCGGCCTTAATGGATTCTTTTTCAACGATTTCCTGTAAATGTTCTACCGTATCGTTGTTGGTAATTCGTTTGAAGTCGAATATCTGACAACGACTCAAAATAGTCGGTAGTATCTTATGCTTTTCTGTAGTAGCTAAAATAAATATTGCATAGGAGGGAGGCTCTTCCAGCGTTTTTAGAAATGCATTGAAGGCACTGGTACTTAGCATGTGTACCTCATCCACTATATAAACTTTGTATTTACCAGCCTGGGGAGCAAAACGAACCTGTTCAACCAGTGATCGAATATCTTCTACTGAGTTATTGCTGGCAGCATCCAGTTCATGGATATTCAGGGACGAGCCATTCTCAAATGATACACAACTGTTACAAGTATTGCAGGCTTCTCCTTCTGGGGTTGGATTGGTACAGTTAATTGTTTTGGCAAGAATACGGGCACAGGTAGTTTTGCCCACACCCCTGGGACCACAAAATAAAAAAGCATGTGCCAACTGATTGTTTTTGATGGCATTTTTCAATGTGGTAGTGATATGCGACTGCCCCACCACCGTATTAAAATTCTGTGGTCTGTATTTACGCGCTGAAACAATAAATTTATTATCCATATCAGTGGTGCAATATAAGCAGAAGGTTCGAGCTTCTAGCTTCTAGCCGCTAGCTACTAGCAAATTTTAATAGTTTAAATGTTTCAAATAAAAGTTAACCATATCCCCAAGTACTTCTTCTTGAGGCTAGTAGCTAGTGGCTAGCAGCTCGCAGCTATTTATACTCCATCTCCGGGTGCCTTTCAAAAGTTTTGGTTCTATCGAACAGATACCGGAAAGTAATCATTCGTCGGCTTGGAATGCCACCGAGGCTTTTGTAGATATTCAGCATTTTAGGATTCCAGTCGCCAGCCCATCCCATTTCATATTCCTTATACCATCCTTTGTTCTGGATGAGCAAAGCGCTTTCATAAATCATAAAACTATCTATGCCCAGTGCTTGGTATTTAGGAACTACTCCAAAGGCCAATCCAGTTAATCGCTTACACGCGCCTGTTTTTTTCATCCATAATAAATGGAGTTTCTGCCACAGTCCGAATTTGCCGTTGAAATGTTTGAAATATTGATTGATATCAGGAATATTGATAAACATGGCGATCGGTTCATCCTTATAATAGGCAAACCAAACTACACGTTCGTCCATGATTGGTTTCATGGTTTTAAATAATTTGATCACCTGCTCCTTTGTGATTTCCTTATTTTCTCCATGTTGTGCCCAGGCAGCATTGTATACGGTGGCAAAATCACCCGCATATTTTTCCAGTTCTGATAATTTCGCATGTTTTGCCTCATAGCCGGGCTTTGACTTAAATTTTGCATGACGTTCAGGAAACCTTGGGGGTAGCGGATCGTCTACCTGCATGGAATAGTAAAACTGGTTGTAGTAGTTTTCAAACCCATAGTTGATGAATAACTGCTCATAATATGCCGGGTTGAAGGACATACCATACATAGGCTCCTTATCAAAACCTTCTACCATCAGCCCCCACCATTTATCTCTGTCTCCGTAATTAATCGGGCCGTCCATCGCTTCCATTCCCTGCTCTATCAACCATTGTTTAGCTGTGTCGAAAAGCAGGTTTGCAGTGGCCTGATCATTGATGCAATCAAAAAAACCAATTCCGCCAGTTGGAAATTCCGTGCCTTTGTTGATGTATTTATTACTGGTAAATGCAGCAATCCTTCCGACAGTTTCACCATCATCAGTTGTCACAATCCATCGCTTGGCAGTACCGTATTTGAATTGCTTGTTCTTTGCTGGATTAAAAACATCATTTACTTCATTATCTAATGGACGTATATATGCAGGGTTATGACTATTTAGTCGGGCACTTACCTCCAAGAAGGCCTTAGCTGCTGCGCTATCAGTTACTTCGATTAAATGCATGTTTTGATCGTTTGTGCAAATGTAAGGAAGTCCGGGAGTCTGGGAGTCCGAAAGTCCGGTAGAAGGAAGGTCTGAAAGAGAGAAGTAAACCGAATAATTCCTACTTTACTTCGGACATCCGGACTTCCGGTCTCTCGGACTATTCTCTAGTTATCAAACAACTTCACCGCCATTTTTTTATCATGATGATAAATATCTTTTCTAAAATTTATTAATCCGTCTTTGTCAACCCAGGCAGTGAAATAAACAATAAATACTGGCAAACTTTTTTGCAAGGGCACCCATTTTTCTTTTTGTAGATGCATGGCGCTGTCTATGCGGGTGGATGTCCAACTGCTATCGTTACGTAATAAATATTGCGCCAGTTTTTTTGGTTCTCCTACCCGAATACAACCATGACTAAATCCTCTGCTGCTTTGTGTAAATAGGTTTTTGTTTGGGGTGTCATGAAAGTAAATATTGTAATTATTCGGGAATAGAAATTTTACCAGTCCCAATGAGTTGCCTGCTCCGGGTTTCTGTCTAATTACAGGCAATTTTCCTTCCTTAACTATTTCCATATTATGTTTGGACAAATAATTAGGGTCTTTTTTTATACCTGGAAGTATTTCAGCCTGTACAATACTTTCAGGAACGTTCCAATAAGGACTGAACACAATGTATTGCAGACGATCGTTGAAAATAACGGTGCTATTGGCAGATGTGCCAACAATGACATTGATATTAAATTGAAGTTTACCACTATCGTAAACATGCATCATGAATTCTGGGATGTTTACGAGAATATAATTGGTATCTTTTTCCGGAGGCATCCACCTGAGTCTTTCCAGGTTGATTAATATCTGCCGAAGGCGTTGTTTCATTGGAACATTCAACTCCGCAATCATTTTATTCCCAATAACACCATCTTCTGTAAGCCCCATCCTTCTTTGATATTGTTTAACTGCAGTTTCAAGAGATTCGTTGAACATTTGTGATGAGTCGTCTTGAGAAAGATCACCTTGTAACAATAAATGTTTTTTGATACTGCTGATTACTGTGGAACTATCTCCCAGTCTTAGTGATTTTTTGAGATTAGGGATTGAGTCAAAACCATCATTTTTACTTAGCAAAGAGTATCGCTCAATAAATTGTTGTAATTTTTTATACTGACTATTTTGTGGTGCGTATAAATCGGCAGATTTATATAAAATGGTGGAATCGAGTAGTGCATGAAGATCTATCTTTTTTCTCGGGATAAACCAGCCAAGTTCTGCTGCGTCTATATCACTACCATTATAAACTTTAGATGCATATCTGAAAAACTGTCCTGTTAATAAGAGTTCTGTTTTAAGAATGGTGGCTTCTGGTATGGTTTGTTTATTTGTATTTTGTTGAATAGCATGAAACAGGGAATCGAGGGATGAATTATAAATGCTGCTGTCTGAAAATCCGATGATATAATCTTTTTGCAGGTTGTAAAAATTATGCGCCTGCTCAGATAAGCCGTTTGAATCAAACCACGCAAATCCATAATTCCGATCTTTATAAAAATCATTGAATTGTTCAGAGAAACCTTTAAATAAAGGGCTTTCATTCAGAAATACAGAGAGCTTAGCGCTATCGAAGAAACGGTTATTAAATGAGTTGAGGGTAGTTATACTGGTATCCCTGCTAACTGGTTTTCTGCTTTTGCCATTTTTACAGGAGTAACAAAACAACAACACTCCAATACTAAAATAAAACAACTGCTTGCTCATACAATGAATATACGAAAGGCTCATCACCTGATAAAATTGCCTTCAATAAAGAAAATATTAAAACTTGTTTGGATGATCTTATCTGAGTGCGAGCATTGTTGCGCCAACAATGCCGGCTGTTTCAGTTCTCAATCTTGTATTACCTAATGATACAGGCGTGAAACCATTTTCAAGGGACTTTGTTATTTCTTGTGGGGTGAAATCGCCCTCGGGTCCAATTAATAAGATAGCGTGATTGTCTTTTTTTGTTTCACTTATTGAGGTCTTTTGATTTTCCTCGCAGTGTGCGATTAGTTTTTGTGAATGTCGGTTAGTTTGAATGATCTTACTGAATTTTTCAGGCTCATGCAATATAGGTAACCAGGTTTGCTGGCTTTGTAACATTGCTGCAACAACAATTTGCTGCATTCTATCTGTACGAAACCTGGTATGTTCTGTACGATCACTGATCAGCGGAATAATTTCATTGATGCCAATCTCAGTTGCTTTTTCAAGAAACCATTCAAAGCGACTTGCATTTTTTAATAATGAAATTGCAATGGTAATATTTTGAGCAGGAGCTTCTGTTAAGTTTTCTTTTTCAATAACTACCGTACAATGTCTTTTATCTTCCTGTGCAATACTTGCTGTATATAATCCTCCTTTACCATTGGTGAGTTGAAGTTGTTCACCTGATTTCATCCTAAGTACCTGAATACAGTGTTTGCTGGTTTCCTCACTAAGTTGAAAATGAGTAGCACTTAAGGAAACTGCAGGTTCAAAGAAATATGGTAAGGACATGTTACAAAATCTACTTTCAAATTACTGGATTACCCTTCGACATGCTTTGGGCTGGCTATTGCTTGTTCCTTTTTTAAAATGGTACATCGTTATCAAATCCTTCATCAAAATCTCCACCATTCATTTTACTGCCTTTCTGGATGAACAATTTACTGCCGTCATCTGCTGCTGCGCCACCACTTGTTGGTAAAGTGCCTGGTGCTACAGGTTTCCAGCTTCCGCCTCCGAATCCTCCACCATCACTTTCCCATTCTTCAAATTTCTGGATCTCAAGTTTGGCGCGGAGTTTAACGGTTTCAAGGGAACCATTCCTGTGCTTTGCTATACGTATATGGGTTTCGCCATGTGTGCTTTCACCCATTTCATTGTTCATTACTTCATAATATTCCGGACGGTAAATAAACATTACCATGTCAGCATCCTGTTCAATGGCACCTGATTCACGAAGGTCACTCAGCTGCGGCATTTTACTTTCTTTACGTGTTTCTACGGCACGACTTAACTGGCTCAGTGCAATAATTGGAATACCGAGTTCTTTGGCAAGTGCTTTTAGGTTTCGGGAAATATTACTGATCTCCTGTTCACGGTTATTATTTCGGTCACCGCTGCCACTCATTAACTGCAAGTAGTCGATGATGATGATGCCTACATTGTGTTTATTTACCAGACGACGTGCTTTGGCGCGGAACTCGAAAATATTCAGGGCCGCAGTATCATCGATATAGATGGGCGCAGTTTCGAGTTTTTTAATACCCTTACTGTGTAACTGCTGGTATTCATAGTCTTCCAGTTTACCACGACTGATCTTTTCCATTTTAATCTCACTCTCTGCACTCAGGATACGTTGTACTAACTGGGCAGCACTCATCTCAAGTGAGAAAAAGCCTACAGGAATAGGTTTGGTTGGGTGAAGAGCCGCATTTCTGGCGAGGTTAAGTGCGAATGCCGTTTTACCCACTGAAGGACGTGCAGCAAGGATGATAAGATCCGTAGGTTGCCAGCCATAGGTTATACGATCGAGCGTTGCGAAGCCACTCGGTACACCAGAAATATCTTCTGTTTTGGTACGTAGCTCATCAATTCGGTTGATCGTTTTGGCGAGTACATTTCCGATATCTTCGAAATTCTTCTTTAAGTAATTGTTGGTGATGTTAAACATCTTTGTTTCACTATCGTCGAGCAGGTCGAATACGTCAGTACTATCTTCATAAGCGTCGCCAATAATTTCTCCGCTGATACGAATCAGTTCACGCTGGATAAACTTCTGTAAAACTATACGCGCATGCGCGTCAATATTTGCAGTAGATACAACCGAGTTGGTAAGTTTGGTAACATAGTAAGGACCGCCTACGAGGTCTAGTTGTTCCCGCATTTTCAGTTCTTCCACTACGGTTAGGATATCTATGGGCATGCTTTTTTGTTGCAGTCCCTGCATAGCCCTGAAAATATATTGGTGTGCTTCAACGTAGAAACATTCTGGCTTTACAATTTCCGTAACGGTATCAAAAGCGCTTTTTTCAAGCATAATGGCTCCCAATACTGCTTCTTCCAATTCTTTAGCCTGTGGCGGAACCTTGCCATATACCATGGTGCTGAGGTCTATCGCTGGTTTTCTTCTTTTACGGTCTTTATTCAGGCTGGTAAGGTCCATCTTCTTTC